>CAZWCD010000104.1:0-9893 GCA_964632275.1 uncultured Thermodesulfobacteriota bacterium | reverse complement strand
CAGATTAAGCCTCATTAAAATACTAGCAGGTTAGCGCTGCCATGGCAACGCTTTTAAGGAAAGTCTCCGATCCGCGCTTCCGTTTTGCTCTACCGTTATATCGATGGTGCCTGCCCGGACAATCCCCGGCCGCACTCCGCAGGGAGTTTTTTCATTGACAGGCAATTGCGCCGTTTCTATACTGTCTCCGTCTCACAACGAGCACCTATCAATCTGCGTCGCCGGCTGTCGTGCCGACAAGGACCGCCCGGATCAACCGTATGCCCCAGCTTCTTGCCATCGCGTGCCTCCTCTGCTGCTTCCCCCTAGCATCATTCGCTGCCGATTCCGTCGCGCCGGCACCTGCCGGCTCGCTTAATCCCTCTGCATCAAAAGCGCTGCCGGCCGGCCCTGCTGACCGTCAAAAACCGGAGACAGACGCAGCCGCGGGCGCTGCCCTCTATGATGCAATTGCGCAGTGTTTAGCCGGCCTGCGTTTTCCCGACACCGGCGGCTATTACAGCCCGGCAAAAAAAGCGGCCTGGAAGCACTATGCAGCCGCTGCCGGCCGACGCTGGGACGCATTCAATAAAAACAAGGCCGCTGCCATAAGCACGTGGAGCAACCGTGAGCTTGCCGATATCAGAAGCAGCAGCCGGACGGTGCTCTATCCCTTCGGCGGCCCCGACTTTCTTTACGCCTATACTTTTTTCCCGGATGCCGATAGCTATGTGTTGCTCGGCCTTGAATCGACGGGACGGCTCCCGGATTTTGCAGGCATGGGCGACGCTGAATTCTCGGCTTGTTTTCAATTGCTGGACGAGGCGCTGAACGACATCCTGCAGAGCAGCTTTTTTAAGACCGATGACATGTCGGAAGAATTGAGCGGCGCGTGCATCACCGGAACCCTCCCGGTGATGATGCTTTTTCTGGCCCGCAGCGGAAGCCATATTACCTCGCTTCGTTTTTTTGATCTGGATAACAACGGCCTGCAGGTGTATCGCCGCTCATCCGCGGAGTGCCGGGGTAAAAAGGGTTATTGCCGGGGCATTGAAATTGAATTTACCCGCACCGGCGGCAGCGTGACAAAACGGCTGGTGTATGTGTCGGCCGACATTTCAGACAGCGGTTTTTCACAGTGCCCGGGCTGCAAGGCATATCTTGAAACGCTTGCAGGGCCGGTTGTCTCATTTGCCAAGTCCGCCTCCTACCTGATGCATAAGACCTATTTTTCAGGCATCAGGGATCTGCTGCTGGCAAAGAGCACGTATATCCTGCAGGATGACTCGGCAATCCCCTACCGCTATTTTAATCATGACATCTGGGACATAACTCTGCATGGCACGTACACCGGTCCGATTGATATGTTCAAAGAGCATTTTGAAAACGACCTGGCGGACGCCTACCGCCGGAAGGGTGAAACAATCAATTTCCGGTTCGGCTACGCGAAGTCGTCCAACATGCTGCTTGCGAGAAAAATCACAAAAACCTCCCGCGATGATGTCAAATAAAATCCCCGCCATCGCCATGTGCATGCTTTGCGCGCTTGCCGCATGCAGTATTCAGCGCGACAACCGCACCGGCGTTCGCACCGTTCCAAACAATGAAATAATCGACAAGACCGGCATCTCGGGAAACGACACCGCCGCCGAGCCGGCGCCATCGGACAGCCTTATTCCCGATTTGCTCTCCCGGGGATCAGGCCGGCTCAAAAGCGTTATTGCAAATCCCGGAACCTATGAAACCCAGATTCTCTACACCCGGATCGATCGTGACCGGCAGGGCAGGCCGCAGTTCCGCCACTTTGCCTATGGCGTCAACCCCGCATCATATTTTAATCCGGCAAGTTTGGTAAAGCTGCCGGTTGCCTGCCTGGCGCTTCAGAAAATAAATGAGCTGCATATCCCCGGTCTGAGCTGCCATACGCGTCTCGAAATTGGAATGCGTCATCACTGCCAGACAGGGGTAACCGTCGACGGCACCGCGCCGGCCGGATACCCGACGGTGGCGCATTATATATGCAAGGCGCTTGTGGCAAGCGATAACGACGCCTATAACCGTCTGTACGAATTCCTCGGCCAGGAATACATCAATGCATCGCTGTGGCGCATGGGATACACGGCGGCGCGCATCATCAGGCGCTTCAACGGCTGCGACGCCGACGACAACCGCTACACCAATCCGGTCACTTTTTACGATGATGCCGGCAACGTCGTATACGCCCATCCGGAACAGGTCAATAACGCTCTATTGATCAATCCGCTGGGAGCGGTTCCCAAGGGCAAAGCGTATATTGATCAGCGGGGCCGATATGTTCCCCGGCCCTATGATTACACCTCTGACAACTACATCTCCCTGCAGGACATCCATACCATGATGCAGTCGATACTCTTCCCCGAATCATGTCCCGAACCGGCGCGTTTTCATCTAACCCCGCAGAATTATGCTCTCCTGCGCCGCTATCTGTCGTCGCTTCCCGCTGAGTCGGACATGCCCGCCTATCGCGACCGAAAACTGTACCCGGACAATTACAAGAAATATTTCCTGTTCGGTGATGCAAAGGACGGCATCATTGCTGACCGATCAGTACGCATTTTTAATGTGGTCGGCCAGTCCGATGGCTATCTCTCAGACTGCGCCTATATTCAAAACGGCTCGGCAGGGATAGAATTTTTCCTGTCAGCGGTCATTTATGTCAATGCGGATCAAATAATGAAGGACGGCAAATACGAGTATCAGACCGTCGGCCTCCCCTTTCTGGCGGAACTGGGCAGGATTATATACGCATATGAGCAAAGCCGAGAGCATGGGTGAACCAATTATATTGAAAAACATTGTTCAGCTCTGCGGACAATCCTTTTGATGAATCTCGCGGAACCATTGCTTCACCTTTACTGTCTATAAATGATATCACTGATCCCTGTCCTCACTGTCCCCTTCCATGCGGTGCGGCGAATTTGTGATTGACATACAGCCTCCCCGGTTCTAGACTTGGCATGCCTCAAAGCAAGTACACGGTAATTTTCTTTGTGCCGGGTGTTCTTTTTATACGTTCTATAGGTGTAATGCGAACATAATAAATTACAGAAGATTTCTCAGTCGCTTTGCTTCTTCGAAATGACAAAGTTGTTTCGCGCCTGAAAGCGCTCCTACCGAAATATCAAATTTCTTTGGCTGGAATTCATTTTAATGCGTCGTGGTGCTCCGCAGGGGCATGAGGGTTGGATTATAATACTGTATTCAGGAGGTTGAAATGTCACAGGCAGCAGGTAGCAGCGGCGGATGGCGGGGGAGGATTCTTCAGGTTGACCTTACGGATGCCCGCGTATGGGAAGAGGATTTGTCCGAGGCGCTCATCAGCGGCTACACAGGCGGGGCCGGCATCAATGCCCGGCTGCTCTATGAGCTGCTGCGCGACAACCCGCAGGTTGATCCCCTCTCCCCGGAAAACCCGCTCATATTCGGCTTCGGCGTCCTGGTGGGAACCGCATTCCCCTGCGCCTCGCGCATGACCATCACCGCCAAGAGCCCGCTTACCCGCATCTTCGGCGATTCCAACGGCGGCGGCACCTTTCCCGCGCGGGTGAAGCAGGCAGGCTATGACCATATCGTATTCCGGGGAAAGGCGCAGAAGCCGGTTGCCCTTCTGATCGAACAAGGCAAGTTGCCGAAACTGGTGGACGCGACCGATCTCTGGGGGCTTGACACCTATGCAACCGATGCGAAGATCCACGAAAAATACGGCGCGTGTGAAACGGCGCGCATCGGGCCGGCGGGGGAAAACCTGGTCCGCTATGCCAACATCTGCAACAGCACCAGGCGCGTCGGCTTTAACGGCAGGGCGGGCATGGGCTGCGTGATGGGCTCAAAAAATCTCAAGGCGGTCATCGTAAAAGCGGATGGCACGGTGCCGGTGGCGGATGAAAACAAATTCAGCGAGCTGGCAAAGCGCTACCAGGAGATCTGGGGCGGTCCGGCGCTGTTTACCCACAAGGAATACGGCTCGCTCATGCTCATCGCCCAGAACAGCGACCAGACCCGCATCAAGAACCAGCAGGTGCGCATCACCAAGGAACAGCTCGAGAGTTACGATATCACCGATCTGGTGCAGCAATACAAAAAGGGCCAGACCGCCTGCTATCGCTGCCCGGTGGCCTGTACCCAGAAATGGGAAGTCACGGAAGGGCCGTACGCGGGAGAAAAGTCCGGGAAGCTGGAGTTCGGCCATTATACCAACATGGGGCCGCTGCTCGGCCTCTTTGACTTTCCGGCGCTGGTGCGCATCACCCACATGTCAAACTGCATGGGACTGGACTGCGTGCAGTTCGGCTGGAACCTGGCCATGGCCATGGAATGCTTTCAGCGCGGCATCATCGGAAGCAAAGAGACCGGGGGCATCAGGCTGGAATGGGGAGATGAGCAGGTCATCTCGGACGTGCTGATGAAGGTCGCCCGGCGCGAAGGGTTCGGCGACCTCCTTGCCGAGAGCATGCCCGACGCGGTTCAGCGGATTGGCGCCGGGGCCGACGAATACGGCTTTCACACCAAGGGCCAATCCTTCACCTACAACTGCACCCAGGCCGTGGCCATGAGCCTCGCCTCATCGGTTGCCACCCGGGGGGCTGACCACCTCAAGGGCCATCCCTTCGCCGCCATGATCGGGCTGCAGGACATGCTGGAGAGGATTTTCGGTAAGGACCTGCCTGAAGGGATCCTGGAGCACAGCAGCCCGGTCGCCAAGGGCAGGGTGGTGTGGTGGAGTGAAAACTATAAAATGATCATGGACTCCCTCGGCATCTGTTTCGTGCCCATGGTAAGCTGCGATGTGTACGCCGACCCCCTCATCCTGGTTGAGGAAATGGGCGAGATGTACGAGGCGGCGACCGGCCGCAGCCCCGGCAAACTATTTGAAGCTGCCGAGCGCGCCTACCAGCTGGAGAAATCCTTCAACGCCCTGCTGGGCATATCGCGCACAGACGACCTGCGCCGGGGAACCCGCCGCGGCGATGATGATCCCATACATCATCCGGGGATGCTCGATGAATACTACCGCTACCGCGGATGCACGGCCGATGGCCTGCCGACGAAAAAGCGGTTGCTTGAGGTCGGGCTTGAAGATGCCGCCGCGGACCTGGGAAAACGGGGAAAGCTCGGCGACCGGGAATGCCCGGCAATCACCGAGCTGTTGCGAGCGGGAAACGACCGCTGATTTTTCTGGATGCCCGCTTTCGCGGGAATGACCGCCTGAATTCAGTTCCATGATAATCGAAGAGGGCGTTCCATGAAAACACTGCTTGTTGCAATGCTTGTAGGTTTGGCTTCACTTTCATTTGCACAGGAAAAGGATGTGGCGCTCACGGTTTACTCAAATAACCTGGCGCTGGTCAGGGAGGTGCGGACGATCCAGCTTCCCAAGGGCGCCAGCGAAGTGCGGTTTACCGACGTGGCCGCGGCCATTGATCCCACATCGGTGCATTTCAAATCCTTAACCGACCCGGGGAATGTCGATCTGATCGAGCAGAACTATGAATATGACCTGCTCAGCCCGAACAAGATGCTGCAAAAGTACATCGATCAGGACATCACCGTCCATACCGAACAGGACGGCCCCTTTCAGGGGCAGCTGTTGAGCGCCTCCCAGAAAGCGATCATGCTGCAGATGAAGGGGGGAAGCGTTAAAAGCATCTCCATCGATCCCATCATCAGCATCGATTATCCTGCGTTGCCCGGGGGACTGATCACCAGGCCGACGCTGGTGTGGCTCATCAACAATCAAAAGGCGGGGGAGCACAAGGCGGAAGTGAGCTATCTCACGTCAAACATGAGCTGGCATGCCGAATATGTGGCGGTCTGCAAAAAGAACGACAGCCTGCTGGAGCTGAACAGCTGGGTTTCCATCGACAACCAATCCGGCGCTGATTATGACAACGCCAGGCTCAAGCTGGTTGCCGGGGATGTCCATCGTGCGGAGCCCCCGGCGGTCAGGCTGATGGCCAAAGGTTCGGAAATGATGGCCGATCAAGCCGCGCCGCAGTTTGAGGAAAAGCAATTCTTCGAGTATCACCTTTACACGCTGCAACGGCGGGCGACGGTCAAAAACAACCAGGTAAAGCAGATCGCCCTCTTCCCCCCGGCGGAGATCAAGGCCGATAAAATCTACTGCTACAACGGCGCCCTTTACGGTGATGCGGTGCGCGTGACCCTGGCCTTTCAAAACAGCAGCGGGTCCGGACCGGGTATCCCGCTTCCCAAAGGCAAAGTGCGGGTATACAAGCAGGACGATGCCGACAACTCATCTGAATTTGTGGGTGAGGACCTGATTGCTCACACCCCGCAGGATGAAAAAGTCCGCATCTACCTGGGCAATGCCTTTGACATTAAAGGCGAGCGAGTTCAGAAGGAGATGAAGCAGCTGAGCGAACGGTCTCACGAGGAAACCTGGCAGATTACCCTGCGCAATCATAAAAAGGAAGCGGTCAGGGTGGTGGTGGAGGAACAGCTGCAGGGAGACTGGAAAATTCGCAAGGAATCACAACCCCACAAAAAGAAGGACGCCACGACCATAGAGTTTGAGGTGCCGGTGGAAAAGGACGGGGAAGCAGTGGTGGAGTATACGGCGCTTTTCAAGTGGTAACCTGCCTGCGCGTGCAAGGCCGGGGGCCTATGGCAATACGCCCCTACGTGATCCGCACCCTCTGCACGAACGTCCCCCTGTCAACGCCCCTTATTGAGGAAATAAGGATCTTGCCGTGGCAATTACGTAGGGGCGACCGGCCGGTCGCCCCGACAAACGATCAATCACTCGCATGTGTTAATCTTATCCCCTTTCTCTTGACCGGCTACCGTTTCTTCAAGGTCAGCATCAGGATCCCCGCCGCCGCCAGTGAGCAGGCGAGGTACAGGTAGCCCAGACGAAACGAACCGGTGGCCGTCTTGATAAAGCCGGTGAGATAGGGACCGACATAGCCCCCCACATTGCCGGAGGAATTGATGAGGCCGACTGCCCCGGCAGCCGCCATGCCGGAGAGAAAAGTCGTCGGGTATGACCACCACACGCCGAAAGCGCTGTACACGCCGATCGCGGTGATGATGACAAAAATGAAATTGAGGGAAGGGCTGCTGACGAAGGCGCCGACGCCCATTCCCACCGCACCGATAACCATGGGCAGCGCGCCGTGCCACCGCTTCTCACCGGTCTTTGAAGAAGATCCCGCCGTGTAGAGCATTGCCGCAAGCGCGCAGGTCATGGGAATGACCACCAGCCAGCCGATAGCAAGGTTTGACCACCCCGACACCTCCTTCAGCGCCGTGGGCATCCAGTAGTTAAAACCCCAGTACCCGGTAATCCAGGAAAAATAGATCAGGCAGAGCTTGAGCACCTCCCGGTCACGGAGCGCCTGCCACACGGTATATTTCCTGACGGCCTCTTTGGCGGTTTTTTCCTGCCGGTACGCCGCCATGAGATGTTGCTTCTCTTCAGGGCTAAGCCAGCTCACTTCATCCGGCCAATCCGTAAGCACAAACAGGATCACCACGCCGAAGATGACTGCGGGAACTGCTTCCACGATGAAGAGAACCTGCCAGCCCTGGAATCCGAACCAGTGCACCCCGAGCAGCCACCCCGCGAGCGGGGAGCCGATAATCGCTGAGAGGGGGAGCGAGGTGAGCATGAGCGCCAGCGCCCGGGGCCGTTCCTCCGGCAGAAACCAGCGCGGGATGACACTGGCATACACCACCGGGTAGAAGCTCGCCTCTGCTGCGCCCAGTAGGAAGCGCACCAGGTAAAACTGCCAGGCGTTTTGGATGAACGACATCCCGCAGGCGATGATGCCCCAGGTGATCATGATGCGGGCGAGCCATATGCGGGGGCTCCAGCGCTCGGCGATGAGCGCGCCGGGCACCTCAAACAGGACATAGCCGGAGAAAAAGATGCCCGCCCCCATGCCGAACCCCTCGGCGGAAAAGCCGAGGTCGGCGTTCATGGTGAGCGCCGCATAGGCAATATTCACCCGGTCGAGGTAGGCGATGACCGAGCCGATAAACGCCGGGAGGATGATGTGCAGGTATCGTCGTTTTACCGGGCTCGAATTTATGACTGTTCGCATGACCAACTCAGCTCGAATGACTCTCTGACTTTTGCAACAAACTCGTCCGGATGGGCCGGGGTAAATCGCAGTTGCTTAAAAAATCCGTTTCTTCTTTTGAGGCCGACATGGGTGCTCAGGTCAGCCAGGTCGAGTTTTAAAGCCAGGAATGTGGTTCTGATAACCGGGGGTTTGAAAACATCTATTGAAATCAGATCATCTCTTGTAACGATCAATGTCCGGGTAAAAAACGGGAAACGGCACCGCAGTTCGATTCGATCGGAATAAATATAATAGGTGTTGCCGAGGCTCTTCCAGGTTGGTCCCGATGTATACAACGGGGTTTCGGTGCTTTTCACTGCCGGCACCTGCTGACAAAAGTTGAGCCGCCCAGGGCGGCTCCAATGAACTGTTCGGCATCACGCATCAGGTGCTTTGGAACATAAAACAAATTCTTAAGCACATTACACAACGAATCAATTCTGTTCATACTGTATCGGCTTGCCCAGACGCAAGAGGTGCAACTCCGGGTAAGCGATCCTGTGCCTTCGGTTTCTACGTCATGTCAGCCCAATCAAGCATATCAGCCTTTTAGTTTTCGGAGGCGAATAGCCCGGCTGGAAATTACCACGAAACTGCCAACCAACTCCTTCATGTGGGCATGGACAGCCTTTCCAACCAGTTCGGCTTTGACAGCAGGTAGTAATCCTGCCAAGCGCAGAAGGATGACACCGGGGTGAACAAGACGCTGTCGATAAACCAGTTCACCGATGTCTTTGTCAGCTGTTAACAGCACTGCTAGTTCATTGTTTGCCAGTGTGAGAACATCTTGATCATTGACCCCAGCGTCAATCTCTGCAATATACAAGACCACATGCCCGTCCTGACGCAATCGTTCCACAATCTGACGGTCAATGTTTTCGTCCGCCACAAATTTCAACGCATTGCCTCATCTATGGGGTAAACGACATCCGCGCGGAGGGCGTCGGCTGCGAATGCCAGAGCAGCTTGAATCCCTTCGCGGGTGAGCCGTGGATGGGCATCGAGAATCTGTTCCACGGTTTCACCGGCTGCCAGCTTCTCCAATATAAGTTCAACGGTAATGCGGGTTCCCGCGATCACTGGTTTGCCCATCATGACAGATGGATTTGAAACCACCAATTTGGTTGGGCTCTGCATGCAATCACCTCACTTTATTCACAGCGGGGTTAAAGCTATTTTTTTATATTTATCTAATACTTGTTGAAATTATATAGGGTGATGCCGGTGCTGTCAAGGCGCTCCTTGTAATCCATGCCCGGTTCATCATTGCAGTATTATTGTGGACATCACTACCTGGAACATTTTTTCTCTTACGTATCGCCCATTACTCCAATCCACACACTCCTCGTGCGCGGACCGTCAAACTCGCAGAAGAATATCGACTGCCAGGTTCCCAGCGCCAGCCTGCCATCCTCAATTAGCACCTGCTGCGAACACCCCATGAGGCTTGATTTGATGTGGGCGGCGGAATTTCCCTCCGCGTGCGCATAGTTGTCGTCGAGTGGAACGAATGTATCCAGTTCCCTGATGATGTCGCGTATGACATCGGGATCGGCATTTTCATTGATGGTTACGCCCGCCGTGGTGTGGGGCACGAAGACATGGCACACTCCGCTGGTTATGCCACTTTGTTTGACCGCCGCCTGTACCCGGGCGGTAATATCCAGAAATTCAACCCGCTTGCCCGTTTTAATCTGAATCTGTTCCACCGCGCACCATCCTTTCGCTCATAAATAATTACCGGTGGCATGATACCTATCAGATTTCTTTTATCTTAACACGAAAATA
>CAZWCD010000103.1:0-10005 GCA_964632275.1 uncultured Thermodesulfobacteriota bacterium | reverse complement strand
GAAACAGGGCCTTACGTCACCGGACGAAGTGCTGCGCACGACCCCTGCCCCGTAATCCGGGATATAACTAACCGCTAAAGTTATTTTTGCCATTTTCCGATAAGAACGGTTGAAAAAAATACACAAACGATACCTTGCAACTTCAATAAGGGGAATCCATAATGCAAGCATATGTATGGGAAGGAAAAAACATACGGGGGATGCTGCAGAAGGGTGAAATGACTGCGGCGAATGAGGCCGCTGTCAGAACCACTCTGCGGGGACAGAAGATCCAGGTGACCAAGGTGAAAGCAAAGCCCAAGGATATCCTGGCAAATGTGAGCTTCATGAAACCCAAGGTAAAGGGCAAAAGCCTCTGCATCTTCACCCGGCAGTTCGCCACCATGATTGATGCCGGCCTGCCGCTCATTCAGGGGCTGGAAATACTCGGTTCACAGGAGCCCAATATTACCCTGAAAAAAGCGGTGGGAACCATCAGGGGGGATGTGGAAAGCGGCTCCACCCTGTCCAACGCCCTGAAAAAACACCCCAAGATATTCAGCGACCTGTATGTAAGCCTCGTCTCGGCCGGAGAGATGGGAGGCATGCTGGACACCATTCTGAACCGCCTGGCCACCTATATCGAAAAAGCGGAAAAGCTGAAGCGGAAAGTGAAGGGCGCCATGGTCTACCCCAGCGTCGTTCTCTCCATCGCCCTCATCGTCATTGCCGTCCTGCTCGTCTTCGTGATACCGGTGTTCCAGGAAATGTTTGAGGGCTTGGGAGGAGAGCTTCCCGGCATTACACAATTCGTCGTGGATTTGAGCGAATTCCTCCGCAACAATATCTTCTACATCATCGGCGCCCTCGTCCTCTTCGTCCTTGCCTTCAACCGGTTCAAGGCAACGGAAAAGGGACGGATCATGGTCGACAAAACGCTGCTGGGACTGCCGGTTTTCGGGATGCTCTTGAAAAAATCGGCCATCGCCAATTTCACTAGAACCCTGCAAACCATGACCTCCAGCGGCGTTCCCATCCTTGACGGCTTGGGCATCGTGGCCGCCACCTCGGGCAACAAGGTGGTGGAGAAGGCCATACTGGATACGCGGACCAGCATCAGCGAGGGGAAAACCATTGCCGAGCCCCTCTCCAAAAGCGGCATTTTCCCACCCATGGTCACCCAGATGATTTCGGTGGGCGAATCAACCGGCGCGCTTGACACCATGCTGGGGAAAATCGCCGATTTCTACGAAGATGAAGTCAACGCCGCGGTCGATGCCATCACCGCGCTGATTGAACCGTTCATGATGGTCTTCCTCGGCGGAACCATCGGATTCATGCTGCTCGCCATGTACATGCCTATCTTCAAGATTGCCGGCGCCATCGAATAAAGCAACCGGAGGGCCGCGGTTTCCGCTAACCGCGGCCCTTCTGCGTTCATCCCGCTCCCCCGCAGCTTGCCTTGCGATTTTCCCGTTTAACTATCCGTAAAATCCGGTTATTTGCCTTGACTCAGCCGTGCCGGTAAGATACCATAGGCACATTTTTGAAACATAATTTTCCTCAGGCAATTTTTTATCCCGGAGGATGGACATGCAGGAAACCAGCGCGCTGATGGAGCTGCGCCGTAAAAAGCTCGAGGAATGCAGGCTTCTCGGCATCAATCCCTTTCCCAATGATTTCAAGGCAACCCACACCGCGGCCGACATCGCCGGGCGCTTCAAGGATATGCCGGCGGACGAGGTGGAACGGGTACCGGACGCGTTCCGCCTGGCGGGACGGATCATGTCCCTGAGAAACTTCGGCAAGGCCGTCTTCCTGCACCTGCAGGACGGCAGCGGCAGGATCCAGGCCTACCTGCAAAAAGGGCTGCTCAGCGACGGCGACTTCAGCCTGGTCAAGAAGCTGGATGTGGGCGACTTCATCGGCATCGAGGGAACCGCATTTATCACCCGCACCGGGGAGCTCACCATTAAGACCGCCGGATTGAAGCTGCTGGTCAAATCGCTGCGCCCCCTTCCCGAAAAGTGGCACGGTCTTTCCAATATTGAAATCAGGTACCGCCAGCGCTACCTGGACCTGATCATGAATCCCGAGGTCAAGGCGGTATTCCTCAACCGGGCCCGGGCCATCAACCTGATTCGCTCCTTTCTGCAGGATCGGGGATTTGTCGAGGTGGAAACGCCGATGATGCAGGCCATCCCCGGGGGCGCCACCGCCCGCCCCTTTCAAACCTATCACAACACCTACAAGCTCAACCTCTACCTGCGCATCTCCCCGGAGCTGTATTTAAAACGGCTCCTGGTGGGGGGCATGGAGCGGGTGTTTGAAATCAACCGCAACTTCAGGAACGAAGGTGTTTCCACCCATCACAACCCGGAATTCACCATGCTCGAATTCTATCAGGCCTACGCCACCTATGAGGACTGCATGGACCTGACCGAGGAGCTCATCTGCCACCTCGCCCGGAGCCTGCTCGCCACCCTGCGCGTTCCCTATCTCGACGGAGAAATAGACTTCACCCCGCCCTGGCCGCGCCTGACCATGGAAGAGTCGATCGTGGAGTATGCCAGGGTGGATCCGCAGGACCTGACCGAGACCGGGAGGGCGCTCACGGTGCTCGACCGGCTCGGCCTGACGCCGACCGACCCCGGAGACCTGGGAAATGTCATCAACGACCTCTTTGAGAACATGGTGCAGCCGCGCCTCACCCGGCCGACCTTCATCACCAGCTATCCCACTTCCATCTCGCCCCTGGCGCGGCATAACGACGAACATCCCGACCGGGTCGACCGCTTTGAGCTGTTCATCAACGGGCAGGAGATCGCCAACGCCTTTTCGGAACTGAACGACCCGGTTGAGCAGTACCGGCGCTTCAAAAACCAGGCCTCGGTCAAGACGCACGGTGAAGAAGAAGGGCGGCTGGATGAGGACTTCATCGAGGCGCTGGAATACGGCATGCCTCCGGCGGCGGGGGAAGGCATCGGCATCGACCGACTGGTGATGCTGCTCTGCAATGCCGCCTCCATACGCGATGTCATCCTCTTTCCCCTGCTCAAACCGGAAAGGTAAGTTTCCATGTGGCATATTCCCTACGAACTGTTTATAAGCCTGCGCTACCTCAAGGCCCGGAGGAAGCAGGCCTTCGTCTCGGTGATCAGCTTTATCTCCATAAGCGGGGTTGCCATCGGAGTCATGGCCCTGATCATCGTCCTCGGTGTCATGACCGGCTTCAGCGATGACCTGCGCACCAAGATTCTCGGGGCCAAATCCCACCTGGTGGTCTACCAGATGGGCGCGGGCATGCCCGATTACCGCCAGCTCATCCAGGAGATCACCTCGGTCCCCGGGGTTGTTTCCGCCACCCCCGCCATGTTGAACCAGGTGATGATCTCCTCGCCGTCAAATACCGTGGGCCCGATGATCAAGGGCATCGACGTGGAAAGCGCCCCCACCGTGACCAATCTCGGCTCAATCATCAAGGAGGGAAGCCTTACCGATCTCACGAAAGAGCTGCCCTCGGGCCTGCCCGGCATCATTCTGGGCAAGGAGCTGGCGCTGATTCTCGGCGTGGTCACCGGCGACGAGATCAAGGTCATATCCCCCTTCGGCTCCATGACCCCCGCGGGCATGATGCCGCGCGCCTCGCGCTTCCAGGTGGCGGGCATCTTTGATTCGGGCATGTACGAGTACGACTCCTCGCTCGCCTACATTTCCCTGGCCCAGGCTCAGGCCTTCTTCAACCAGCCCGACGTCGCCACCGAAATAGAGGTGAAGGTGGAGGACATCTACCGGGTGAAGCAGACCTCCCTGAAGATCCGGGAGCACCTGGGCACGCGCTACCAGGTGCGGGACTGGATGGAGATGCACAAGAACCTCTACGCGGCGCTGAAGCTGGAAAAAATGGCCATGTTCATAATCCTGGTGCTGATCATCCTGGTGGCCTCGTTCAATATCGTGGGGACCCTGATCATGGTGGTGCGGGACAAGCACAAGGATATCGCCATCCTCAAGTCCATGGGCGCGCAGTCCATGAGCATCATGAAGATATTCATTCTCGAGGGGTTGATCATCGGATTCACCGGCACCGCCCTGGGCCTCCTGGGCGGCTTTATCCTGGCCGCGGTGCAGAACACCTACCGCATTGTCGGCCTGCCCCCCGATGTCTACTACATTTCCCACCTGATCATAAAAATTACGCCGCGGGATTTGATTTTGGTGGCGGTTTCTGCTATAAGCATTAGCCTTATGGCTACCCTCTATCCTTCCTGGCAGGCGGCCCAGCTTGACCCGGTGGAGACCCTGCGCTATGAATAACCGTGGCCGCAGCCAGGCCGATCCGGGAACGGGCGAGGTGACGCTCATCGAGGTACAGGGCCTCTGCAAAACCTACGGCATGAATCACAAGACGGTGGAGGCGCTGAAGGACGTGAGCTTCTCGCTGGCCCGGGGGGAGCTGGTGACCATTGTCGGGGCCTCGGGAGCGGGGAAGAGCACGCTGCTGCACCTGCTGGGGGCGCTGGACCACCCCTCCGCGGGAGACATCCTCTACCGGGGGGAGAGCCTCTTCTCCCTGAGCGACCTGCAGCTGGCCGACTTCCGCAATAAGAACGTGGGTTTCATCTTCCAGTTTCATTACCTGCTGCCGGAGTTTACCGCGCTGGAAAACACCATGATGCCCGCCCTGATCCGGGGATACCGGCGGGACGAGGCGCTGGCGGCGGCGGAGGAAATTCTGACCTTTGTGGGGCTCAAGGACCGGCTGACCCACCGGCAGTCCGAGCTCTCCGGCGGCGAACAGCAGCGGGTGGCGGTCGCCCGGGCGCTGGTGCTCAAGCCGGAGCTGGTCCTGGCGGACGAGCCCACCGGCAATCTTGACTCGCGCACCGGGGAGGCGATCTTTGAACTGCTGGTTGCATTGAACCGGCAGCTGCGCATCACCGTGGTGCTGGTAACCCATAACGAGAGCATGGCATCAAGGATTCCGCGGCGCATCACCCTCACCGACGGCCGGATGAGCCTCTCCCCGGAACCTCACTTTTCTGAACGAAAGCAATGATGGTGAAGAAACTTCTCCTGGCAATGGTCTGCTGCTTGATCTCCGGCAGCGTATGGGCAAGCGCGCCGCGCACGGTTGCCGTCTTTCCCTTCGCGGTGCACAGCCGGGAAAAGCTCGACTACCTCGGCCAGGGCATCGCGGACATGCTCCTCACCCGCATGGAGGAGGGGACCGACATCGCCACCGTCGACAAGCATACCCTGCGCAAGGCGCTGCCCCCGGAGGGGGGGGCGCTGGATGAGCGCCTGGTGCGGGAAATCGCGCGCTCGGTGGGGGCGGACTACGCCGTCACCGGCAGCATCACCAAAATCGGCGCCGCCATCAGCATCGACGCGCTGATCATCGACGCCTCCGCGCAGAAGGAAAACCGGCAGGTCTACGTGCGGTGCGACGGCGTCGAGGGCATTCCCGAGCACGTCGCCCAGCTGGCGCGGCAGCTCGATCTGACCATACTCGACAAGCAGATCATCGGCCGCATCGACATACGCGGCAACCGCTACATAGAGAAGGACGCCATCACCCTGGTGCTGAAGAGCAAGGAGGGAGACCTCTATTCACCCGAGGCCCTGCAGGAGGATCTCCGCCTGGTGTACGGGATGGGCTATTTCAGCGACGTCCGCATCGAAAGCGAGGACGCGCCCGAGGGAAAGCTGGTCACCTTCATCGTGGCGGAGCGACCGGTGGTAAGCCAGATCAAGATCCAGGGCAACAAGCAGATCAAGACGCCGGACATACAGAAGACGCTGGGCGTCAAGCTGGGCCGGGTGCTGGACCAGAACCAGGTGCGCAAGGACGCCGAGGGCATCCGGAAGCTGTACACCGACAAGGGATATCTGAGCGCCGAAATCGAATACAAGCTCACCCCGTCCGGCGAAGGCGAAACCTCGGTGGACTACTTCATCCGGGAGAACGAAATCTCCAAGATCAAGAAGATAACCTTCGTGGGGAATACCAATATCAAGAGCAAGCAGCTCAGAGGCATCATGGAAACCCGCCAGAAAAATTTCCTCTCCTTCATCACCAGCGCGGGCATCTTCAAGGAGGAGGCGCTGCAAAAGGACGTGGAAAAGCTCATGGCCTATTATTATTACCAGGGCTACATCAAGGCCACGGTGAGCAATCCCACGGTCACCCACGAGGGCAAGGACATCTTCATCAGCATACCGGTTGCAGAAGGCGACCGGTTCAACATCGGAACGGTGGATCTCACCGGGGATCTCATCCTCCCCCGCGACTCGCTGGCGAAGGATCTGCAGGCCATTGAGGGAAAGGTGTTCAGCAGCAACTACCTCAACAAGGACATGGTGAACCTCCGGGAGCTTTACGCCGACAAGGGTTACGCCAACGTGGACATCTCCCCCCTGACCTCCATCCACGACGAGGGGAAGACCGTCGACATCACCTATGACATTGCCCAGGGGGAAAAGGTCTACTTCGAGAAAATCAACATAACCGGCAACAACCGCACCCGCGACAAGGTGATCCGCCGCGAGGTGCGGGTGGCGGAGGGGGATCTGTACAGCACCGGCAAAATCAAGCGCAGCCAGCAGGAGCTGGAAAACCTGGGCTATTTCAAGAAGGTCAATCTCACCACCGCCGCGGGAAGCAGCAGCAGCAAGCTCCACCTCAACGTCGAGGTGGAGGAAAAGCCCACCGGCTCCATCAGCTTCGGCGCCGGCTACAGCTCGGTGGACAGCCTGGTGGGGATGATCCAGTTCTCGCAGGAGAACTTCCGGGGCAAGGGACAGCGCTTTGACGTGTCGGCCCAGCTGGGCGGCACCAACCGGTTCATGTTCTCCTTCACCGAGCCCTGGTTCCGCGATACCCGCTGGAGCGCGGGGTTCGACCTCTATAACATGGAGCGGTGGTACGAGGACTTTGACAGCGAGAGCACCGGCGGCAACATCCGCCTCGGCCATCCGGTCGGCGAGTACACCAAGTTCAACTTCGGCTATGAATATGAAACCGTCGACGTGTCCAACGTGGATGATGACGCGGCGCTGGAAATTCTCGAACAGGAGGGAAGCACCACCGTCGGCTCCTTCAACGCGGCCCTGGTGCGGAACACCCTGGACAATCGCTTTACCCCGCGCAAGGGAACGCTCAACTCGATCTCCGGCAAGTTTGCCGGGCTGGGGGGAGACAGCAGCTTCACCACCTTCATTGCCAGCAGCAGCCGGTATTTCCCCCTTCCCTGGGAAACCGCCTTCATGATCCGCGGGACCATCGGCTACATCCTCGGGTACGGCGGGGACGACATCCCCATTTTTGAAAAATTCTTTTTGGGCGGTCTGGACAGCCTGCGCGGTTTCGAAGAACGGTCGGTCGGGCCGCGGGTCAAGCGGAGCGCATACAACCGCTTCATAACCGATCCCAATGACTACGACGTGGTGGGTGGAGAAAAGGAGCTGTTCTTCAACTTTGAATATATCTTCCCCATTGTGAAAAGCGCGGGCATCCGCGGGGACATCTTTTTTGACACCGGCAACGCCTACCGGCAGAGCGAAAGCTATTTCTCGGACATGCGCAAGAGCGTGGGGGCGGGAATACGCTGGCAGTCACCCTTCGGCCCCCTGCGGGTTGAGTGGGGCCTCAACCTTTCACCCAAAGAGGACGAGGACAGCAGCCAGATTCATTTCACCATGGGAACCATGTTTTAGTGTAGCCTAAAAAATTACCTTCCTGATAAAAAATTTTCGAATGAACACACAAGGAGAAAGCACATGAAAAAAGGATGCCTGATCGGGGTTGCGCTACTGCTGTCAATGATGATCTCTCCTGCCTCCCCTGCTGCGGCGGAGTACCGGCTTGCCTACGTTGACCTGCAGAAGGCGCTCAATCTCTGCAAGGCCGGGCAGGACGCAAAGGAAAAGTTTACCAAGAAGGTGGAAAAAGCGGAGCAGAGCCTTTCCGGCAGGCAGGAAGAATTAAAAAAGCTCCAGGAGGTCCTTGAAAAGCAGGGATCCATGCTCAACGAAGCGGCGCTCAAGGAAAAGAAAAAGGACTACGAGACGAAGCTGCGCGACTTCAAGCGGCTCTACGACGAGTCCCAGGAAGAGCTGAAGGCGCAGGACAACGAAGCGGTCAAGGAGATCCTGTCCGAGCTGGTGAGAACCACCCAGAGCTACGGCAAGGAAAAAGGCTTTACCTTCGTATTTGAGAAGAGCGAGAGCGCGCTGCTTTATGCCGACGAGGCCATGGAAATCACCGACGAGATCATAAAGCTCTATGACGCTTCCTATGCCCAGGGAGGCAAGGCGGCAACCAAGTAAGCCGCAGGGTGCCATGGAAACAACCACACTGAAAGAACTCCGGGCGCTGGTGGGAGGAGAGATCATCGGCGATGAGAACCTTCCCATTGCCGGCATCTCCAGTCTCGACCATGCCGGGGAGGGGGAAATCACCTTCATTGCCAAGAGCGCCTACCTTGGCAAGGCCGCCGCGACCAGGGCCGCCGCCATCATCGTATCACACCCCATCGCGGCGCCCGGCAAATCGCTGCTCATAACCCCCAACCCCTATCTTGCCTATGCGCAGATAGCAACCCTGTTCCACCGCCGCTCCGCGCCGCCGTCGGGCGTTGACCGGAGCGCCGTCATCGGAAAAGACACCCGCATCGGCGCTGATGTTTCCATCCATCCCCTGGTGGTCCTCGGAGACCGGGTCACCATCGCCGACGGGGTGGTCATCCATCCGCATACCTGTGTGGGTAATGACTGTTCCATTGACCGGGACTCAATCATTTATTCCAACGTGTCCATACGCGAGCGCTGCCGCATCGGCAAGCGGGTTATCATCCACGCCGGGAGCGTCATCGGAAGCGACGGGTTCGGGTTCGCCCCCGACGGGAAGCGCTACCACAAGATACCCCAGGTGGGCACCGTCCAGATCGACGACGACGTCGAGATCGGCGCCAACAATACCATCGACCGGGGCGCCCTGGGAAAGACCTGGATCAAGCGGGGGGTTAAAACCGACAACCTGGTGCACATCGCCCATAACGTGGTGGTGGGAGAAGACACCCTGCTGGTTGCCCAGGTGGGCATTTCGGGAAGCACCGTCATCGGCAACCATGTCACCCTTGCCGGCCAGGTGGGTGTGGTCGGGCACGTGGAGATCGGGGACAACACCATGGTCGGCGCCCAGACCGGCATCAGCGGCAGCGTCACCGCCAACAGCATCGTTTCCGGCACGCCGCACATGCCGCACCGGGAGTGGCTGAAGGCGTCCCGCTGCTTTCCTCTGCTGCCCCAGATGAGAAAAACGTTGAAGGCGCTGGAGGAGCGGCTCCTGAAGCTTGAAGCGATTCTGAACAAGCACACGTGAATGTGTCACATGCACAAATCCGAAGCACGAAATCCGAAATTCGAAACAAACTCACATGACCAAAATTCAAATAACAAAACGAGTTTGTATTATTTGAACCTTTGTGCTTTGAATTTGTTTGATTTTGTCATTTCGAACGCATGTGAGAAATCTTCTATGATTATAAAGATTTCTCGGTCGCTCCGCTTCCTCGAAATGACAGCAAAAAATGTACTTTGTTCGGATTTCGGATTTCAATACTGAGTGACTCGCCAGTTGATGACAGCTAAGTGACAGGATGTCCGTCGTCAAGAAGCCATAACACCGAGTGGGAGACGGGAAATGAAAGACATCAAGGAGATCATGGATCTGCTGCCGCACCGCTACCCCTTCCTCCTGGTTGACCGGATCCTGGAGATGGAAGAAGGCAAACGAATCGTGGGCATTAAAAACGTGACCATCAACGAGCCGTTCTTCCAGGGGCATTTCCCCGGCTCGCCGATCATGCCCGGGGTTCTGATCATCGAGGCGATGGCGCAGACCTGGGGCATCCTGGTGCTCGCCTCGGAACCGGACAAGGCGGGGAGCAAGAACGTCCTCTTCCTCGGCATCGACAACGCGCGCTTCCGCCGGCCGGTGTATCCGGGCGACCAGCTCCGGTT
>CAZWCD010000102.1:0-10080 GCA_964632275.1 uncultured Thermodesulfobacteriota bacterium | reverse complement strand
GATGCGGTTTTCCGAAAAGCTGGCCACGCCCGACGTCACCATCGCCGATCTCATCGGCGACGTTGACCCGGTGAAGATCGCGCAAGGCCGCTACCTCTCCGATGAGCTGGCCATCCATTACGGGCTGGTCCCGCGCACCAACCGCGGCATCTTTGCCATCAACGAGCTGCCCGATCTGCATGAAAAGATCCAGGTGGGGCTCTTCAATCTGCTCGAGGAGCGGGACGTGCAGATCCGGGGATACAAGGTGGCCCTGCCCCTGGATATTATCATCATCGCCACCGCCAACCCGGAAGACTACACCAGCCGCGGGCGCATCATCACCCCGCTCAAGGACCGCTTCGGCGCCCAGATACGCACCCATTACCCGCGGAGCCTGGAGGATGAAATCCGCATCGTGCGTCAGGAGAGCGCCCCCTTTGACGCCGAGGGGTTCCGGCTCATGCTCCCCCGCTTCATGGAGGAGATCGTCGCGGAGATCTCGCGCCTGGCCCGGACGCGGCCGGACATCAACCACTACTCCGGCATCAGCGTGCGCATGAGCATCCATAACCGGGAGAACCTGATCAGCAACGCCTTCCGCCGGGCAATCCGTTTGGGCGAAGCGGAGGTGACGCCGCGCATCAGCGACCTGGCGCACCTCGCCTCCTCCATGAAAGGCAAGATCGAGTGGGACTTCGCCGACGAGACCGGCGAGCCGGATAAAATCAACCAGCTGGTAAAGGACGCGGCGGGGCTGGTGTTTAAAAAATACTTCCCCCGGGAACCGTTTGCGGATTTTTTGAAGGCCTTTGCAACCGGCGACGGCATCGACGTTTCTGAAGCTGATGCCTCTTCCGCCTATGCTGCCAAGATCAGCGCCTACCCGCAGCTGGCAGAAAAGACGGCGGAGCTGGCGGAAGGCGGCTCACCGGCGCTCCTGGCCTCGGCCGCCGAGTTTATCCTGGAAGGGCTCGCGGTCGGCGGGAAAATTAAAAAAGAGGTGCGGGATACCGGCGCCGCGTACAGCTCCCGGCCATGAAACGCATTCACTACAAACCCCTCGACGGCGCCCCATCCCTCCCCCCGCCGTCGGACACCCTTCCCATCGAGGCCCTGAGCGACGTGGTCTTTCGCAGCGCCTCCCTTGAAGAAGCCCTGGAATCCCTGAAGCGCGAAGGATACCGCGACCCCTCCGGCAACACCGTCGTGGTGGGCATCGCCGACCTGCTGGAAAGCCTGAAGGCGTTGCGGGAGCATCTGTCCGGGACCGACAGCCGCAAAGCAATGCCAGCCGCCGGTGGTGACGGACCGGTGAAGTCAGGGGCGTCGCGCAAAAGAGGAAGCGGCAGAAAATCCGCCCGCCTCATTCCCGAAAGCCCCGACGGCCGAAAGCCGCCCCTCGATCCCGGGAAGGGGCATCTGACCGGGGAGGAGCGCGACCAGCTTGATCTGTTGGAAAAGGCATTGCGGCGCGTCTACTGGGGCTATGATCCGGCAAGCGTCGATGAGGGGCTGCTGGAAAAACTTCTCGGCAGCCAGGCGCTGCGCAACTGGCAGGCCATCAAGGAGCTGAACGCGGCCGTTCTCCGGCAGGGGCTGGCCACGGCGGGAGCGGGTTCCGGACTGCGGCTCACCACCGCGGCGCTGCATAAGATCGCCCGAAACATTCTCAAATCTATTTTCAAGCCCGCCCGGCGGGAACCGGCCGCCCGCCGCGACACGGCTGACCTTTCAACCGAGCCCTACCTTGGTTCAGGCGTGCGGCCCTACCAGTTCGGCGATCCGCCGCTCATCGAGCCGACCCAGTCGCTGCTCAACGCCATCCGGCGCACCGGGGCGCACCGCCCGGTACAGGTTGCCGAGGAGGATCTCATGGTGTACGACCGGGAACCGCTCTCGCGCTATGCGACCGTCATCCTGCTCGATCTGAGCCGCTCCATGCGCTTCGAGGACAGCTACATCGCGGCAAAAAAAGTGACCCTGGCCGTGCAGGGTCTCATCGAGCGTCGCTATCCCCGTGATCGCCTCTCGGTGGTGGGGTTCTCCACCAAGGCCTACGCCATCAAGAGCAGTGAAATCCCCTTTCTCACCTGGGATGAAACCAACCCCTATACCAACATGGAGGAGGCCCTCGACCTGGCCCAGGGGATTCTCTCCCGGCAGAAAGGGTTTCGCCGCCAGCTCTTTCTGATCACCGACGGCGAGCCCACCGCCCACCGCGAGAACGGGTTTCTCTTCTTTCAGTTCCCGCCCCATCCCACAACCATCGCCGTCACCCTCAAGCGGCTCCGGACGATTTCCCGCAGCGGCATCGCCGTCAGCATTTTCCTGCTCTCGCAGGAGCAGGAGCGGGTCCGTTTTGCGCACCGCCTGGCGGAGAACTGCCGGGGAAAGGTGTTTCACCTCCGCCCGGGGGACCTGGGACGGTGCCTGCTGATGGATTATATGGAAAAGAAGAGCCGGTGGCTGTAACGGGGGCTTACCGCAACAGGAAAACCAGGCAGAAGAAGGAAAACACGATCAGGGCAATCATCACACCCGCCCCGATGGCCTGGCGGTGGACATCGGCGTTATAAGGGGCCGGATTGACCTTTTCCCCGCGCAGGCCGCCGCGCAATGCAAGGACCGGATTTGCGCTCATGGCGCCGAGCCGCGCCACCACACCGGACGCCCGGTCCTGAATGGTCGAGCGCGCATCGGAGAACGCGCCGCAGGCGCGCAGGAAGAGAGCGCCTCCCTTGCGATAGAACCAGTCCGTGTCCAGGCTGATGGTTGCTTCGGCCCGGAGCTTGTTCCGCAGCAGAAAGAATGCCAGCGTCGCGAATGCGGCCAGCTGGATTACCCCGATAACCGTAAAGGCAGTATACGGGGTATAGGTTACCGGATAGGGAAGCAGGTCATACAGCAGCTTCGGATACAGGCCGGTGAGAATGCAGAGAAAGGAGAGGAGTCCCATGGCCACAAGCATGTTGAGGGGAGGCTCTTTGGCTTCGACCCGATCGAGCTGCTCGCCGGGCCGGGCCCGGCCGAACCAGACGCCGTAGGGGAGCTTCAGCGCGGTGGAGAGAAAGGTGCCGATGGAAGCCAGATGGAGCAGCAGATGGATGAGCGGCCGGTGCAGGTCCGAGGCCGCCACCACGATCATGGGCTTGCTGATAAAGCCGTTGAAGAGAGGAATCGAGGAGATGGAAAACGCCCCGATCATGTACAGGGTAAGGCACACCGGCATGGTGCGAGAGAGGCCCCTCCCCTGCAAGTCGGTTATCTTGCTCCTCCCGGTCACTTCGATAACCGCGCCCGCCCCCATGAACAGCAGGGCTTTATAAAGGATGTGGCAGAAGGCATGGGCGGTGGCGCCGTTAAGGGCCAGGTCGGTGCCCAACCCCGCGCCGCAGACCATGTAGCCCACTTGGCTTATGATGTGGTAGGCAAGCAGCCGGCGGATGTCATTCTCCATGAGCGCGTATATGACGCCGTACACGGCCATGATCGCCCCCAGCCAGGCGAGCAGCTCCAGCCCGGGAAATGCCCGCAGCAGCACGTACACCGCGCTCTTGGTGGTGAAGGCGGTGAGAAACACGCTCCCGGTGGGCGATGCCTCCGGGTAGGCGTCGGCCAGCCAGGCGTGCAGCGGCGGCACTGCCGCATTAATCAGAAAGCTTACGAGGATCAGCCCGGACGAGAGGCTTCCGAAATCAAGCCGCGTGAACTCCGTCGATCCGGTCTCCAGCACATGCATGGCCACGCCCGCCAGCAGCAGCGTCCCCCCGAACAGGTGAACCATGAGATACCGGAACCCGGCGTTGTAGGCCCGCCGGCTTTTTCCGTACCAGACCACAAACACCGACGAGACCGCCAGCAGCTCCCAGAAGACGAAGAGGGTGAACAGATCGCCCGCATAGACGATGCCCAGGCCGCTGCCCACGGTGAGGAAGGTCACGGCGAGCTGCCCGTAGTTCCTGATGTGGAGGGCATACAGGGAGCTTATGAAGGCCACGATGACGAAGGCATAGCCGAAGCAGCGGCTCAATGCGTCCACCCGCGCGAAGACGAGCGGGTAGCCGAGAAATGTGTGCGCCCCGCAGGTTCCCGAAGGCATGGCCACAAGGCTTGCCAGGGCGGCGAGCGGTATGCAGAGCAGGAGCGCCTGCTTCACCCCCCGCCCGGGGATGAGCGGCAGCAGCAGTCCGCCCAGGATGAAGATCAGCGCGGGATGCACCGGGCTACTCATCGTAATAATCCTCCCGCCTCTGCACAAGGAAGCGGCCCACGGCCTTGGCGGCCAGGAGCAGCAGCAGGCATCCGGCGAAGCCGAAGGCGGCCTCAAAGAAGGGAAGCTTCTCCATGCGGGACTCGACCTGCTCCGGCGGCACGATAAATCCCAGGGCCAGCACCAGCGCCAGACCGACGGTGGTTATGATGAGCCGCGGTTTCATGTCACCTGCCTCCGAAAAGACTTTTCACCGCAAGATCCCCCAGGGTGTACAAACGGAGAAACCCGTCCGGCCGAATGAAGAAATAGAGGCACAGCAGCGCGGTAACCCCAAGGGGGGCGGCCACCGCAACCGGGGCCTCCTTCACCGCAGCGCCGGGGTTTCCCGGTTCCGGCTTGAAGAATGCGCTGAACACGATGGGGAAGAAGTAGGCGGCATCCAGGAGGGCGCTCGCCAGAAAGACCGACAGAAAAAGAATCTCGCCTGCCTGTAAAGCCCCCAGGCAGAGATACCACTTGCTCCAAAAGCCGCACACCGGCGGGATGCCCACCAGGCCGGCCGCGCCGATGGTAAAGGCGGCCATGGTCAGCGGCATCCGCCGCCCGATCCCGTCCATTTCACTGACCAGCTCCTTTTTGGCGGCCACAAAGATTGACCCGGCGCACATGAAGAGGGTGATCTTCATGAAGCCGTGGAACGGCAGATGCAGCAGGGCGCCCCGCACGCTCTCATGGGTGAGCAGCGACGCGCCCAGGATGATGAGCGCCAGGTTGTTGATGGTGGAGAAGGCGAGCCTCCTTTTGAGATTGTCCTGGGTGAGGGCAAACAGATTGGCGACGATGACCGTGCAGGAGACCACCCCGGCCAGCGTGGTCCAGAGCGAGAGGTCGGCAAGCGTCCCCGGCCCGTACACGTACAGGATGACCCGCAGGCAGCAGAAGACCCCTGCCTTCACCACCGCCACCGCGTGAAGCAGGGCGCTCACCGGGGTGGGCGCGACCATGGCCGACGGGAGCCATTCGTGCAGGGGCATGATCGCCGCCTTGGTCCCGAAGCCGATGATGAACGCGGCAAAGATGACCCGCAGGAAACCGGCGGAACCGCGGCCGCCGATAAAGCCCCCGGCGACAAACTCCAGGCTCCCGGTCAGATAGTACGTCGCCACAATGGCAAAGAGGACAACGACCGCCCCGCCCAGCAGATAGACCAGGTATTTGCGGGCCGCCCGGATTGCTTCCGGGGTCTCCTTGTGGGCCACCAGGGGAAAGGTGGCGACGGTGAGGATCTCGTAAAACATGTAGAGGGTGATCAGGTTCCCCGACAGCGCCACGCCGGATGCGCCGGCGAGGGCCATGGCAAAGCAGAAGTAGAACCGGGTCTGGGCGTGCTCCTGCAGGCTGCGCATATACCCGATTGAGTAGACCGAAACCACGATCCAGAGGAAGGATGAGAGCAGGGCGAAGATCATGCCGAAGGGATCAACCCGGAGTTCCAGGGCAAGGCCCGGACCGAGCGGGACCATGGTGCAGGTGAGCGTCTGCCCCCCGATGACCTGCGGGAGCATGGCGAAGACCGCGGCAAACTGGCCGGCCGAGGCAAGCATGGTCCACAATTCCCGCACATTGGCCCGCCGTGAGCCGGTCGCCAGAACCAGCACCGCGCCCATCAGGGGACACAGGACTGCAATCAACGGCAGGGGCGAATGGGTCATGGCTCGTCACACCCCCGGGGGAATGGCATGGGTGATGGCTTGCTGGACAATATAGCCGCTGAAGAGGCCGAGCAGGAGCACGACGACGGCCATGAGCACCATCGGTATGAGCTCACCCATGGCCATGCGATCCGCCTTCGCACCCGCTTCCCGCCCCCGGTGCGCCGGCTCATGCGGCGCCTCGAAATAACATTTCTCGAAGATCCTGAAGAAGAGGATGGCATTGAGCAGGCTCCCCAGCAGGAGCGCGCCCGCAAAAAACCATTGCCCGGCCTCAATCGTCCCCAGGATCAGGTACCACTTGCTGAAAAATCCGCACAGGGGGGGCACGCCGATGACCGAAAGGCCCCCGACCACCAGCGCCGCCGCGGTGACCGGCATGCTGCGGTGGAGGCCGGTCAACCCGGAGATGTTTCGGGTCCGGACATGCGCCTGGATCGCCCCGACCACCATAAAGAGGAGCGCCATCATGAACATGTCGTTGACGACATGG
Organism: uncultured Thermodesulfobacteriota bacterium; assembly: GCA_964632275.1. Taxonomy (GTDB): domain Bacteria; phylum Desulfobacterota; class WTBG01; order WTBG01; family WTBG01; genus CAZWCD01. The sequence goes on along the minus strand of CAZWCD010000102.1, from coordinate 3,680 downwards.
AAGATCGCGCCGGTGAGGCCCGGCCGGTTGCCCGCGCCGATGCCGATGCCGATATAACCGATCTCGGTGACGATCAGATAGCAGAGCATCCGCTTGAGGTCAGTCTGGGCAAGCGCCATGATGCTGGAAAAAATGATGCCCGCCGCCGCCACCCAGCCGATCACCGCGGTCACCGGCAGGAGGGTGGTAGAGAATGCGGGATCAAACGCGCTGAAGAGCACGCGGATCATGACATACGCCCCCACCTTGGTGAAGAGCGGCGCCAGGAGAACGCTGACGCATGACGGCGCGAGGGTGTAGGAATCAGGAAGCCAGATGTGAACCGGGAAGAACGCCATCTTGATCGCAATGCCCAGGAGCAGAAAGGCAAGCCCCACCAGCAGCACCGGTGAGGAATAGAGGGGAACCAGGAGCTGCCGGAGGTCGGCCATGTTGAGCGAACCGGTGCTGAGGTAGAGGTACCCGACGCCGAGGAGATAGGCGCAGGCGCCCAGGGTCCCGAAGATCATGTAGCGGAAGGCGGCGAAGGGCGCGGCCCCCTCCCCCATGCCGATCATCGCGTATGCCGAGAACGAGGCGATCTCCAGGAGCACATAGAGGTTGAACATGTCCCCGGTCACGGTCATGCCGAACAGGCCGGTCACCTGGAGCAGGAAGAGCGCATAGAACGGCGCGTGTTTTGCGGCGGGAATTTCCCGCTTGACCAGGGCGCTGGCATAGATCGCCGCCAGCAGGGAGACAACGGCGATGGCCGTCAGCACCAGGCCGTTGAGGTAATCGACCACATACTCGATCCCCCAGGGAGGCGCCCACCCCCCCAGGTGGTAGTGCACCGGCCGGCCGGTGGTGAGGACGGTCCGGAAGGCCCCCGCCGAGAAGACGAGACAGGAGGCCAGGGTGGCGACCACCAGGGGAAAACACGCCCGCCGCTGAAACAGCCCGAAGGCGAAGACGAAAAAGGAGAGGAGCAGGGGGACGACCACGATGAGGACGGGGAAATGAACGCTCACTTTTTCAGCACCTCGAGGATCTCATCTTCCTCCAGCGTTCCATAGGTGCGGTATATGAGGATGAGCAGGGCAAGGGCGATGCCGGTGGTGGCCACCCCGACGACGATGGCGGTGAGCATCAGCACGTGGGGAAGCGGATTGATATAATCGACCGCGCGTATGGCCGGGTGCAGGGAAGGATCGACCACCGGGACCGTCCCCCCTTGTTTCGAACCGATGGAAATATAGAAGAGGATGATCGACCACTGGAAGATGTTCATGCCGATCAGCTTCTTCATCAGGTTGTTTTTGGCCATCATCCCGTAGAAGCCGATCAAAATCAGCACCACATAGATCCAGTAGTTGAATGTGCCGACGATGAATTCCATCATTCCCTCTCCCTGGGGATTTCCTCCCCTCTTCCCGCCGTCACCAGGTCGACGAATATGGAAAGCATCACCGCCATGACCGTGATCTGCACCCCCAGCTCGATCAGGGCCATGCCGTAATAGCGAGCCTTAACCGGGTCGGTCGGCAGCAGGTTGCTCAGCGTGCCGTAATCGAGAAAATTGCCGGACGAGAGAAATGCAAGATACCCGGTGCCGGTGTAGATGAACACCCCCAGGGCGCACATGAGGGCATTGTTCCGCTCCCGGAGCCGCTTCCCGACTTCCTTTAAATTGAAGGCGACACCGAGCAGGATGAAGCTTGCCGCCATGATGCAGCCTCCCTGGAATCCGCCCCCCGGGCTGCCGTGCCCGTGGACAAAAACGTAGAGGCTGTAAATCTGCAGGAAGGGGGCCAGGATCCGCGAGACCGTTTTGATGACCACATTATCGAGGTCCTGTACCATCAGCGCGATCTCCTCAGGAGCATCATCACCGCGATGCCCGCGGTAAATATGACGCTGGTCTCAAACATGGTGTCGTACCCACGGTAATCGGCCAGCACCGAGGTCACCGCATTGGGGACCCCGGTCTCGGCCAGGGTCTTCTCAATGTACCGGGGAGACACATGCCGGCTGGCCGGCTGCTCCGGGTCTCCCCAGGAGGGGAAAAAGGCGGTGCTGTAAACAAGGAACCCCCCGGCCACCAGTGTCGCCAGCAGGGCGGCAAGCTTGTTCAATCTTTTGACCTCCGGTTGGTATGGTACAGCGCCGCGACGAAGAAGGCGGTGCTCACGCCGGCCCCCACCGCCGCTTCGGTGAAGGCCACGTCCACCGCCCCCATCTCCGTCCATATGATGCACATGAAAAAGCTGAAGGCGCTCAGCATCACGATGGCGCTGAGCAGGTCCTTGACGACGAGGGCGGCCGAGGCGGTGATCACCGCGCCGAACAGCAGAAAAAAATTGAGCTCGGGTATCATGGCGCGCCTGCTCCCTCCTCCCGTTCTCTGACCGGGATGCCGTCCTTGGTCCAGGGCATGACCCCGCTCACGAAAGCGGAGCGCAGCAGCGCGTGGGTCACCGTCGGGCTGGCGAGAAACCAGAAAACCGCAATGGACATCACCTTGACGCACTGGACCACCCCCAAATACCAGGAGGGGTGGGCGGCAATATTGTAGATGCTCAGGCCGATGCAGCAGAGGAGGATCCCAAAGGTGTCTCCCTTGCCGGTGGCGTGCATGCGCGAATAAAAATCAGGAAAACGCAGGAAGCCCACCGCGCCCGCGAAAAAGAAGAAGATGCCGGCGGACACGAAAAAAATCACCAGCGGCAGCGCGACGATCATCGTGCTCCTCCCCGGACAAGGTACTTTGAAATGATAAGGGTCCCGATGAAGCTGAGGATCGAATAGACCAGGGCCAGGTCGACGAACATGTCCAGCCGCTTATAGATAAACCCGATGAGCACCAGCAGCACCGCGGTCTTGGTGCCCACGAACCCGGCGCCCACAACCCGGTCAAAAACGGTTGGGCCGAACACCGCCCGGTAGAGCGTGAGAAAAATGATGAGGCAGCAGGCGATGGCGGCCCCGAGGAAAAATCGTTCCACTCAGCGTTCTCCGTAAATGCGAGCGACCCGGTCCTCCATTTCCCCGGGCAGGGAATCCGCGAGGGACTTGTCCAGGGCGTGCACGTAAAAATAGCCGTCCTTGATGTCGACGGTGATGGTGCCGGGGGTGAGGGTGATGGAGTTGGCAAAAGCGGTCAACGCCATTTCCGATTTCAGCCTGGTTTTGAACTTAATGATATGGGGAAATATCCTGGCGTCGAGGTTGCGCCCGAGCGACACCTTGACCACATAGATGTTGGCCAGATAGATCTGGTAGAGAAGCCAGGGAAGGTAGCCCACGAATGCGCGGGTTTCCTTCAGCCGGGTGCCGGACATGAATTTTTTGAAGAGGAGGTCGCTGGACAGGTAGGCCACCAGGGCGCAGGACACGATACCCAGGCCCAAATGCCAGGCATCGAAGAGGCCGGACATGAATATCCAGAAGGCTACCAGAATGGTGAACGTGGCGAGAAAACCCATCAGCACCTGCCTATTGGGGCAGATTGGGAAAAGAGAGAGAAGCTGCCATGAGATTCAGATTGTTGCCGCTCTTGGATAAAATTACATTTTGTCATCCGGCGGTCAAGGAAAAACTTCAACCCGCCGACGTCATCGCTTGCAATAACCCGACATCCTTCATGCTTCCGCAATTTTAAACAAAAAAGGCGTATAGCAATACGCCCCAAACTTCAAATC
>CAZWCD010000101.1:8192-10152 GCA_964632275.1 uncultured Thermodesulfobacteriota bacterium | reverse complement strand
CGCCAGCAGACCTTAAAGCTCCTCTACATCCTGGCGGGCTTTTTTTCCATGGCCATCCAGAATGCCTACCTGTTCGGTGATTTGAAAAGCAGTTACTTTGACACCATCCGGGGGGTGGCAAATTCGGTGGAAGCGAGAGATCCCTATACCAAGGGTCACTCGCGCAGGGTGGCGCGCATCGCCAGGTCGATGGCGGAAGCGCTCAACTGGACGAAGGAGGCGCTTGAGTTTATCGACTGGGGCGGCATGCTCCACGATGTGGGGAAAATAGGCATTCACGACAAGATTCTCAATAAGACCGCACGGCTTGAAGACAACGAGTTTGAAACCATGAAAATGCATCCGGTCATCGGGGCCCAGATAGTGGAGGGGATCGGCTTTTTGAAACCGGTGGTTCCCTACATTTTAGAGCACCACGAGCGTTATAACGGGAATGGTTATCCGCGCGGCCTTTCGGGCGAGCAGATTTCAATCGAGGGGCGGCTGCTGGCGGTGGCCGACGTATTTGACGCCATGACCACCGACCGGCCCTATCAGCGGGCGTTCGAACCGGAGGTGGCCTTCAATAAAATTGTGGCCAACAAAAAAATTCTCTTTGACCCCCTGATCGTCCAGGCGTTTGAAAAGGTCTGGCAGGCGGGGAAAATCAAGGAGGTGCTTGATACCTACAAAACAATCGCGCGCTAAGCTCCGGTGTCTCAATCTCCTGTCTGCTGCATCATTTCCCCGCAAAATTTTTCTCTTTTCTCCCGCACCGTAATCTAGTATAAAAATACAAACGGAAATCATAGAGCATATGTTCGCGGCTGAAAGCCGCTCCTACCGGCTGTCCTTTGTTTGGAACATTTGAGCGTTAGATTTTGTACCAGCATCCAGTACCCAGTAACCAGCATCTTTTTAAATCCCCGGTGCTCATCACATGAATCCCGGCGCATCTCCAACCAAGATCCTGCTCCTCGCCGTTGACGGCCTATCGTCTCCGCTGGTGAAGCGGCTGATCGCTGCCGGTGATCTCCCCGTGCTCAAGGGCCTGATGGACCGCGGAATCTGCGGCCTGTTCGAACCCTTTAATCCCTCCAACTCCGCCGTGATATGGACCAGCGTCATGACCGGCATGCATCCCCGGAAGCACGGCATAGACAGCTTCATTTACTACACGCTGGGAGGACGCGCATTCAGGAAATCCTCAATCAAAAGGCTGCTGAAGCTTGGCCTCCGGCCGGTCTTCAACCGGCTGAAGCAGCGGGGATACGTGCGCGATCATCCCTTCACCCTGAGCATGGTCCGGCAGAAGACGGTCTGGGAGATTTTTGCCGAACACGGCCGGGAGGTCGGCATCGTCAACTGGTGGCACAGCTGGCCTGCGCCGGAACTGCCGGAATTTGTTGTGTCGGACCGGGTGCACTACTGGCGCGCGGAAGCACGGCATCGGGGGGCGCCCGGTGATCTTGCCCATTCACAGCTTGTGCACCCCCCGCAGCTGGCCGAGCACATCATGCGCCGGGTGGTCAATCCCTATGATGTTCCCGCCGCCGCCTATCAGCAGTTCATGGCGGTTGATGAAGCGACCGTCAGCGCCATGAAGGATGCCCACTACCAGCGCCATCAGCTCATGAGCGAGTTCAAGTATCTCTACGCCATGGACGAATCGGTGAGGGGCATTGCCCGCTATTGCCTTGAGGAGTTTCCCCAGCCCGATGTGCTGGCCCTCTATTTCAGGGGGATCGACATTATGTCCCACTGCGCGTTAAAGTATGCCCCGCACAACCAAGATGCCTCAATCAGCAATGATGAGGCGCGGCAGTTCGGCGACGCGGTCGATGCCTACTACCGGCACACTGACGCGCTGCTTGGAGAGATGACCGGCGCCGTATCCCGCGATACCGCCGTGCTGGTGGTTTCCGATCACGGATTTGAGCGGGAGCCGGACGGACGCTTCGGCCACCGGAAAACCAGGCCG
>CAZWCD010000101.1:1291-8092 GCA_964632275.1 uncultured Thermodesulfobacteriota bacterium | reverse complement strand
ACCTGGCGGTGGTTCAGACAATGCGGCCGGGCCGTCGCACCTGCGTCTTCAAAATTTTCCCTTGACACTTCTATATGTGGTAGTGTATAAGCTATTCAACGCCATATGTTGATTGCTTGAAGCAGTGAGGAATGCGGGAAACGCTGCGCAGAGCAATGCCGTAATGGCACGCCACCTGGGAAGGGAAGGGGGTGAAAAGTAATGGCTACAAAGAAAAAGGCGACAAAGAAAAAGGCAACAAAAAAAGCGTGTTGTTCGAAGAAGAAGTAGCGTTAATGAGTAGCCCGATAGCATGATACAGTATGTGGCAAGAGGTCTCCCGGAACAGTGTGCAGTTGTTTCGGGAGACCTCTTTTTGCAAGGACACAAAGCATGGGGAGGGACGCGCGCCGTCGCGTCCGCTTATGGTAGATGGCTGTGTCATGTCGAGCGCAGCGGGGAATCCTTCTTTTGTCAATTGTGCCGGGGCATCCTGCGACGTGATTGCAGGATCCAATGAAAATAAAGAGATTGGATTCTGCGGTCGAGCCGCAGAATGTCGCTAGAATGCATATGCGGCCGGGGATCACGTGCCAGCCAATCATGTTTAACCTGCTATAAACTATGCAGATTTTTGTTGACAAATAATCTATTTTCAATAGATTAGCCATTGTTCACCCAGAGTGACCACTTTTGCCGCCGGGAAGATAAGATCATGGATATCGTTTCTGCCATCAACGACCGTTCGAGTACTCGATGCTTTACCGACGCGGCGGTTCCGCGCGAGGTCATTCAGCGGTTGCTGGAGAGCGCATGCAAGGCGCCCTCCGCCTCCAATCAGCAGCCATGGAACTTTATCGTGGTGGGAGGTCACCATCGGGACCGGCTGGTGCAGGCCCTTATGAGCGCCCAGCAAAGCCGGGGGAAACATTATGATCCCTCGCGGGGCAAGACCATGCCCGCAGCCTATGTGGAGCGGAGCAAGAAATTGATAAAGAGCCTGCGTTCCCACCTCGAGGCAATTAATGTGCCGGCGGTTTCTTTTTTGGAGGAGGGGAGCTGCTCGCTGTATGGCGCGCCGGTTCTCATACTGGTGGCCATGGAAAAATCCCACATGCCGTTTCAATTGATTGACATAGGCTGCGCGGTGGAAAATGTGTGTCTCGCCGCCCATGCCGGTGGACTGGGTACCTGCATCATCGGTATGATACTGATGTTCGGAGACGTGATCAGAGAGCAGCTCGCGCTGCCGGAGGATCTGGAGGCAGTGGTTGGTGTTGCCCTGGGGTATCCGGACCGGACCTCTGCGATTAATCAGTTCCGGGCCCCGAAGGAAGAGCCTGTTTCCCTGACACAATGGATTGGCTTCGATTAGACCGGACGCGCACCCGGCGGGTGGCCGGCAGTCAGACAGAGCACGCGTTGCATGGCGAGTTGACCGGCGTAACCGCACATGGGTTTGGGCTGCAAGCAAAGGACAATAACGTACAGAGAGGAGAAGGGTGATGCTCAAATCAGACCTGATTGAAAAGATTGCCAAGGACATGAACATGAACACCGACATTGCCCAGCTGGTCATCAACAATGTCTTTGATGCCATGACCGATGCGCTCAGCCGGGGAGAAAGCATCGAGATACGGGGCTTTGGCAGCTTCAGCGTGAGGAATTACGCTCCCCGGGATGGAAGAAACCCCAAGACCGGCGCAAAAGTCGCCGTCCCGCCCCGGAAAAAGCCCTTCTTCAAGGTGGGTAAGGAATTAAAAAACCGGGTTAACTCATTGTAGTTTCCTGCCGATGAACGCTTTATTGTATGGTATAGTAATCAGGGGGTCGGGTGAACCGGTGACTTATCTCCCATGCCTTCCGGACATTGTACCTATCCCATAGCCGATCACTACAATTCATCCGGGCATCGTTATCACGCATAGGTTTGATTGATCGCATGCATAATGACGACGTGAGCAAACAGGTCACCGGGGCGCCTTCTCTCTTCGATGCCCCGGTAACGACCGGGAGCGGGCGTACCGCAGCACCGCCCCGGGAAAAACCATCCATCGCCGTCAATGTGGTCCTGTTCATCTGCACGGTGGCGACGACCATCCTGGCCGGCGCTCTCCAGCAGGGTGTGAATCCGCTGCAGGATCCGACGCAGATGCTCAAGGGCCTGCCGTTTTCGGCGGCGCTGTTGTTCATCCTGGTCGCCCATGAAATGGGGCATTTCCTCACCTCAAAATATTATCGCATCGATGCCAGTCTTCCCTATTTTATACCGGCGCCCACCCTGATCGGAACCTTCGGCGCGTTCATCAAGATGCGCTCACCGGTGATGAATAAGCGCGTGCTGCTGGATGTGGGGGCCAACGGGCCTCTGGCCGGCCTGCTGGTGACCATTCCCATCCTGGCGATCGGTTTAAAGCTGTCGGAAGTGAGGGCGCTAGACGCCCCTGCCGGAGAAGGGATGACCCTGGGATCATCCATCATCCTCTCTGCCATGACCTCGCTGATCCTGGGAAACCTGCCCGATACCCAGCAGGTGATTCTTCATCCCCTGGGCTTCGCCGGCTGGATCGGCCTCCTGGTTACCTCAATGAATCTGATCCCGGTCGGACAGCTCGACGGCGGACACATTGCCTATGCGGTGTTCGGCAGAAGAACCAGGCATCTATCCCGGGCGGTGTTGCTGGGGATGCTGGTGCTGGGCATATGGGCATCGAGCATGTGGCTGATGTGGGCCCTCATCCTTTTCCTGCTGCTGGGGGTGCGGCATCCCGCGCCGCTTGATTACGATGTTCCGTTGGACCGGCGGCGAAGAATTCTCGGCCTGTGCATGCTCGCGGTTTTCGTGCTGACATTTGTTCCGGTGCCCTTCGGCGACCGGTAGGGTTCCCTTGAAGGATGGTTGCAGGCATGACCTTCAGGCGAAGCACGTTTTAAGTGTCACTCAGTGACTTTTCATTCAGTTGGTCATCCTGAGTGAAACGGAGCATCTCATTATTGCCATGGCAAGAAACAGGCGTACAAACATTTCGGTCCTCATCCGGGTTGCCATCATCCTGGTGTGGCTGGGCATGATCGGCGCGCTCCTGCAGCAGACCTACTTTGACGAGCGGGGCGGCTATGCCCGGGCAGGCATCGCCGCCGGCCAGCTTCGTCCGCGGGAGGAGTGGATGGGGATGTACTGGGGCGAGGATAAGGTCGGCTACACCGTTTCGAGGATTAAAAGGGCGCGCGACGGCTATCAAATCAACGAGCAGGCGGTCATGGACCTTACGGTCATGGGTACGGCCCAGCGGATCGACACTGAGATTACCTCGCTCCTGGATAATACATTTACCCTGCGGTCATTTTCCTACAGGATGCTTTCAAACCTGTTCAACTTTGCCGCCGAGGGAAAAGTCAGCGGCAGCCGGCTGCAGCTTGTATTGACCTCGGGCGCGGGCACCAAGCGCACGGACATGGAGCTTACCGAAACGCCCTGCCTGGCCGGCTCGCTCAAACCGCTTGTCCTCGCCGACGGGCTTTCGGTGGGAAAGCAACTGCGGTACAGCGTTTTCGATCCGGCCAGCATGGCCAGCGTTCCGGTGGATATTGTGGTCGAGGGAAAGGAGCAACTGGACGTCAGGGGCGCCTCGATTGAGTGCTACCGTCTTCGGAGCACGTTCAAGGGCATTACCGTGCGCTCCTGGATTGATCAGGAAGGCAATACCATGCGTGAAGAGAGCCCGCTGGGACTGCTGCTGGTGCGGGAAAGCAAGGCGGATGCCCTTGCCGGCAACTGGCGCGGCACAAAAAAGGATTTTATAACCGCCAGCGCCATCCCCGTGGACCATCCGATTGCCGCGGCATCCCCTTCATACCTCAAGGTGCGCTTGCAGAACTGCGACATGGCGGGGTTTGACCTTTCCTCGGAGCGGCAGGCGCTGGAGGGGAACACGCTGGCAATCACCCGGGAGGATATTTCGGACCTGCCTGACTGCACCATCCCGGTGGGTGGGAAGGAGATGCAGGAATATCTCAGCCCCACCCCGTTTATCCAGAGCGCCGATCCGACGCTGCGCCGGCAGGCGGAAGCAATTATCGGCGAGGAGCGCACCGCCCTCGGCGCCGTGACGCTCATCCAGCAATGGGTATATCGCAGCATAGAGAAAAAACCGACCCTGAGCATCCCCAGCGCGCTGGATGTTTTAAAGCTGAAAGTGGGGGATTGCAATGAGCACACGGTGCTCTTCGTTGCCCTGTGCCGCGCGGCGGGCATACCCAGCCGCTTCTGCGCGGGCCTTGTGTATAATCAGGACAGCTTTTACTATCATGCCTGGTCGGAGGTGTTTGCCGGCCGCTGGGTAAGCGTGGATCCGACCCTGGACCAGCTGCCGGCGGACGCAACCCATATCCGGCTGGTCGAAGGGGGCCTCGACCGGCAGCTGGAAATTGTGCGCCTCATAGGCGTGCTCAAGCTGGAGGTGATCGAGTACCGATGATGCAGGTGCGGGAGCTTTCAAAGCGGTTCGGCGCATTGCTGGCGGTCGACGGCGTTACCCTGGACGTGAAGCGGGGGGAGATCTTCGGGTTTCTCGGACCCAACGGAGCGGGGAAGACCACCACCATCAAGATGCTTGCCGGTCTGATGAAGCCGGACGGCGGACGGATCATCATTGACGGGTGGGATCTGGCGGAGCACCCGCAGAAGGCAAAAAGGGCGGTGGGTTTTATTCCCGACCGGCCGTTTCTCTATGAAAAGCTCACCGCCCTTGAGTTCCTGAGGTTTCTGGCCGGGCTGTACGGCTGCCCCTCCAATGGAACCGATGAGCGCATGACCGCGCTTTTGCGGCTGTTCGGTATCGAGAAGTGGAAGGACGAACTGATTGAGAGTTATTCTCATGGCATGAAGCAGCGGCTGGTGATGATTTCCGCCCTCCTGCACCGGCCCGCAATCATCATTGTCGACGAACCCATGGTGGGTCTTGACCCGGGCGGCGCCCGGCTGGTAAAGGAGGTATTCAGGAACTTCGCTGCACAGGGGGGAGCGGTCTTCATGTCCACGCATACCCTGGAGGTGGCGGAGGAGGTCTGTGACCGCATTGCCGTCATTCATCAGGGCAGGATCGTCGCGTCCGGCACCATCGATGAACTCAGGCAAAAAGCGGGAAGTGCGGGAATGAAGCTGGAGGCGCTTTTCTTTATGCTGACCGGCGGCGAAGCGGAGCACCGCCGGGCGGAGTCGCTGCTATTCTGAAGGGACTATGGGCATGGGTGAAATCCTGCTGCTGCTTGCGGCAAAAGCGCGATCATACAAGAACAGTTCACGGGATGCGGGGAAAAAGAAACTCTTTCGTGTCATGGTCTTTTGTTGCGCCGCCCTGCTTTTCTGGGCCGGAACCTTCTATATCGGTCACCGGGTGCTCAGCTACTTTGCCGGCATTGAGGTCATCGGGGCCCTGCTGTCGGCCAAGCTGCTCTCCATGGTGTTTCTCACCTGCTTTTCGCTGCTCCTGTTCAGCAACATCATCACCGCGCTTTCCACCTTTTTTTTATCGGATGATCTGCATCTGATCAATGCCCTGCCGGTTTCCGCAACCGGCCGCTATGCCGGCCGGTTCATTGAAACGGCGCTCAGCAGTTCGTGGACGGTGCTGTTCTTCAGCTCGCCGGTTTTTTTTGCGTACGGCATGGTCTATCAGGCCTCATCGGCATACTATCTTACCCTGCTGGGGGTGCTGTGTCCCTTTGTCCTCATCCCTGCCGCGGCCGGCATCGTGATGACCCTGCTTCTGGTTTCCCTCTTTCCCGCCCGCCGATTGAAGGAGATCATGGTGCTGGCCTTCGTCCTGCTGGCAGTGGGGGTGTTCTTATTCATCCGCTTCCTTCAGCCGGAGCGGCTGGTTGACCCGGAAGGCTTTTATCTGGCGATGGATTATATCAGCAATTTGCGGGCGCCCCTGTCCCCCCTGTTCCCCAGCCAGTGGGCCGCCGACGCCATGGCCCCCTTTCTTTTTGACGCCGCGGGGGGCTGGCGATTTCCCCTCATGATGCTCTGGAGCACCAGCCTGGCCTTCGCGGTCATCGGCGAGTGGTGCTTTAAGCGGCTCTACTTTGACGCATGGTCAAAGGCCCAGGAGGGTGGCAGGGCGCGCTTCCCCCGCTCAAGGCTCCTGGACAAACTGCTTGACGTGCTGCTGCGACCATTTTCCCCGGATATCCGCGCCGTCATCATCAAGGACATGAAAATCTTCCTGCGGGATACCAACCAGTGGACACAGCTCTTTCTGATAGGAGCGCTGATCATTATCTACGTGTATAATTTCAGCGTGCTTCCCATGGAGCGGTCGCCGCTTCCCACCTTCTATCTGCAGAACGTCATTTCCTTTCTGAACCTGGGGCTGGCGGCCTTTGTGATCGCGGCTATTGCCGGCCGGTTTACCTTCCCCGGCGTGAGCATCGAGGGGAAGTCGTTCTGGATTCTCAAATCGTCGCCGATGAAACTGCGCACGCTGCTCTGGAGCAAGTTCTGGATCAATTTCCTCTTTCTGCTCGCGCCGGCGGAGCTGTTGATCATTACCACCAATGTGCTGATGAGAGCCACCCCCTTTATGCAGTGGCTTTCAGTAATTACCATCGCGGGCATGACCTTCGGCATCGCCAGCCTGGGCATGGGATGCGGCGCCCGCTTTCCCCGGTTCAACGCGGAAAATATTGCGCAGGTAGCCACGGGATTCGGCGGCATGTTTTACATGATTATGGCAATGGCCTTCGTCGCCCTGATGGTTGTGCTGGAGGCGCGGCCGGTCTACCTCTTCTTCATGGCTCAATTCAGGGGGGTCCCCC
>CAZWCD010000101.1:0-1191 GCA_964632275.1 uncultured Thermodesulfobacteriota bacterium | reverse complement strand
GCGGAGGACAGTCGCATGCAACACAGGATGGGAAGTGGTTTGCAGGTGTTCCTGCTATTTTTTGCCAGCATGCTTTTCATGGGAGCGACGGTTATGAAGGAGGAAGGGAAGCAGCGCATACTGCTTGATTTCGAACAGTCAGGCGACGCCGCCAACTGGACGGTCATCAACGATGTGGTCATGGGAGGGGTTTCCAGCAGCCGCTTTGCGGTGGAGAAGCCGGGAACCGCTGTTTTCTCCGGCGTGGTCTCGCTGGAAAATAACGGCGGGTTTGCCTCGGCCAATATGAAACCGGCACAATTTGATCTGAGCGATTGTGACGGCATTCGATTCCGGGTTAAGGGTGACGGGAAACGCTATAAGATTTCCCTGAAAAATGACGGCGCCTTCAACGGCTTTTCCTACCGGTTTGAATTTTCCGCCAAGGACGGCGAATGGCTTACCATCGATGCCCCCTTTTCATCATTCGTTCCAAAATTCATGGGGGAGACAACCAGCGCCCCCCCGGTTGACCGGGCGCGCATAAAAACCTTCGGATTTTTGATAGCGGATAAGCAAAACGGTCCGTTCCGCCTGGAGATTGACTGGATTGGCGCCTACCGGCGTTAAAGCCATTCGGATGAGACAACACACACATGCAAGCGGAGGTGCGATTGATGAAGAAGGCGGGATTCGGAGGGATGGGTGCTTTTCTGGTGCTGTGTTTCGCGGCGGTTGCCTGCGGACAGAACCCGGCGGATGGTTCCGCGGGTGAAGGTCTCTTCAAGCGGTATTGTCAGGCATGCCATCCCGGCGGGAAGAATGTGATCAACCCGGCAAAATCACTCTTCGCGCAGGATTTGAAAAAAAATAATATAGCGACGCCTGAAGCGATTGTGAAAATTATCCGCAAGGCGCCCGCGGGCATGACCTCCTTCAGCGAAACGATCATGTCGGATAAGGATGCGGAGGCAATTGCCCGCTACATCCTGCAGACCTTCAAATAACCGCGGTATCATTGCGGCAAGGCGCACCCTTCCGCGATGATGGCGCGGGAAATGGCGCCCCGCTCCCGCAGCGGGGCAATGGCGCGGTACGCCGGCGATGCCAGGCACTGCTGCGCCTGCTCAACCGAATCAAATTCAATCACCACCAGCCGTTGTGGATGCCACTCACCTGAGAGGGTGATAGCCCTGCCTCCCCGCACCAGAT
>CAZWCD010000100.1:0-10193 GCA_964632275.1 uncultured Thermodesulfobacteriota bacterium | reverse complement strand
GGGGTGAAAACAATTATCACCCATCCGGGCCTCATACTTTTTTTTGCCCTCATCTGTGCCTGGCTGATTCCTTCGACCATGGTGGGAGGGAAGGAGTATCTGGATGAAATCATTTTTAAGCAGATATTCGGCAGGGTGTATGAATCGTGGAGCCATAAAGAGCCATTTTATTATTATTTTTTGAACTTTCCTGAGCTGGTGATTCCCTGGATTGTGTTTCTTCCCAGCGCATTTATATACAGCTTCAGCAGAACAAGGCGGACTCAAAAGGAGGATGTGCTCCTGCCGACGGTGTGGTTCATAACCATATTCGTCTTTTTTACCCTCTGTTCCGGGAAGCGGCTCTTATACCTGCTTCCTGTTATCCCCGCCTTCGCCCTTATGGTGGGGCTTTTGTGGGACAGGTTTTTTGATCAGGATGGGGAGGCGTTTGTTGCAAGGCTGGTGAGGGTTCCCTGCTATCTTATGCTTGGTGCATTGATTGCCGCCTGTATTGCTGTACCCTGGCTGTCCGAATCGTTCAAAAGCAAATACTCGCTCACCGAGAACTTTTACCTTCCTGCCCTCGTAGTGGGCGTGTGCGCCATAGCCGCGCTTATCATGTTGGTAAAAAGGCGAACCGCCCTGACCTTCACCATGTTGATAGCAATAATGGCAGGTGGATTTGTCTATGCTTCGCAGAATGTTTTTCCTGCCCTCAATGAGTTCAATTCGGCAAAACCGTTTTCACTGAAAATCAAATCCCTGCTGCAAGAAGGCGACCTGGTGGCCTCCTTCTGTCAAAAAAACGATGCGTTTATTTTCTATGCCGGTGCAAGAGAAATAAAAGAACTTGAGACGCCATCGGCCATGGCCACGCTGTTCATGAAATCCCCGCAGCGCGTTTTCTGCCTGATGTACAAAAGGGACTTTGACAGAATCGCGGCTGTTTTGCCGTTCCGGATTTATGCGTGGGAAGAGGGAAGGGTGGAGGATCGCGAGTTTATCATAGTGTCTAACCATGAAAGAAGCTAAACGATGATGAAAAAAACAATGGCAATGGTAGTTTCAGTTTCTATCCTGCTGGTATGGTCATATGCGGGAGCGGCGGGAATCCCCGATTTTGATCCAAAAGACCCGAAGGTATAGGACATAACCATCGTTAACGATTCGCTTGACACATTTATCATGCAGAAAGACAAGGCTCATGTTGAAAAGATAAAAGTCTTTACCGCCGAGCGGGCCTCCAAGTATTCACTGCTGCTCATGGCTGATTTCAAGGATGACCTTACCATGGACAAGCTGGAGATTATGCGGCAGACATCACCTGCCCGATGGTCAACGCTCCAGAATTATTTTGAATAAATCAATGGCCTGGCTGACGCTTGCCATGAAGGCGGAAAATTTCTGGGCGGCAACCTGGCCGGCGGACTAAAACAGGAGCTGGGGGAGAAGTAGAAGCATAAGCATAAACAACCCATGAACATTGATATCAGGAAAATTGCCATAGGTTGCGGCAGGCAGCTTTTCAAGGTGAGGAGCTACACTCCTATCCTCCTCATTCTTGTTATGCTGTTTTGCGTCCGTGGGGAGTGGGTAAATTGCGTGGTGACCTGGTCGCTCGGAATTCTTTTCCTGCTTTGCGGGGAAAGTATCAGGCTCTATTCTCTTCGCTATATAGGGAAATTTTCCCGTACCAGAAAGCGGAAATCAAGGATGCTGGTCACCGGCGGTCCCTATGCCTTAGTGCGGAATCCTCTCTATTGGGGCAATCTTCTGATAATGTTAGGGTATGCCCTGGTGAGCGGGCTCTTGTGGTTCATACCGGTAATAGTCGTCCTCTTTTTTATTCAATATCAGTGTATTGTTCTTTGGGAAGAGGAAGGCTTGAGAGAGTTTTTCCCTGAAGCTGCCGAGGATTATTTCCGGAACGTGCCGCGATGGTTTCCGAAGGGGCGGGGATTAAGAAATTATCTTCAGCATGACCAGCGTCCTTACTTTGGCTGGCAAGATGTGTTTAAAAGAGAGAAAAGGACTTTGCAAGGACTTGTTATAGTCTGCATTGCCATGATGGCAAAAGAGTTTTTTTCCTGAGAACCATTTTCCCCCGGGTTATCGAAAGGCAGACCCTTGAAAATTGTGCTCCCCGTTTCCGTACCACTTCCTTGGGAGGCAGGCGAATCGCCATGCAGATAAGAAAAAAAAGAATAATAATTATCGGATTGCTGATAGCAGCTATTCTGGGCGGCAAATATCTGTACTGGGCCCAGGTAGACAGGCGTTTTACGACCATAACTGAAGGCAGGCTGTACCAGTCGGCGGAAATGTCCATGGACAAGCTACGGGACAAGATTGAGGCAAAAGGGATCAGAACCGTGGTGGATCTGCGCAGCCCGCGAAAAGAGGTTGACAAAGAGCGTACGTACCTGACAAAATCTGGGGTAAACTATATAAACCTTCCTTCGGGCCAGCATCCCAAGGATGATGTTATTGACAGCTTTCTTAAGATCATGGCTAAAAAAGATAACCTGCTGGTACTGATACACTGCAAGCACGGCATGGGCAGATCGATACTTTTTGCCGCCTTGTACCGGATAGAATTTGAGGGCTGGTCCAAAGAGGATGCCAGGAGCAAGGCATTCTGGCAATCGGGCTTGGGATTTGAATTTCTGCCATCCGGGGACAAGGGCAGGTTTATTAACGATTACTCCCCGCGTTTAAAATACCGTTCAGAATCCCCGTCTGCAGAAGCTCAGCATTAACCCGCATTGTCAGCCTGTGGCTGATAATTCTCATAGTAATCGGAATAAGGATGTTATGATGCTTAAGAAACTACCAAAGCTGTTTCAGTTTTTGCTCGCCAGCCTACTGGTCACCATGACTTTTTTAACCATTCTGCGGATTATTTTCTGGTTTCTCTTTCGTGATCCGGCTGATGCTATTCCCGCCGGCGTGACGCTGGAGTCATTTTATATCGGCTTTAAATTTGATCTGCGGCTGGCGCTGTTCATACACCTGCCGCTTCTGCTCCTGGCCTGGATAAAGCCAGTGCACGTAGTGAAAAGTGCCCTGGGCAGGCGTCTCTGGTGCGGCTATTTGACTATTCTGAGCACCTTTCTGCTTTTCTTCTATTTCTTTGATTTCGGGCACTATGGATACCTGGAGAGCAGGATCAACAGCACTGTTCTCAGTTTCCTCTACAACCCCGACATTTCCTTTGAAATGATATGGGAAAGCTACCCGGTCATACCGGGTGTTGTCGTCCTGGCGCTCTTTGTGCTTGTGTATGGCATGCTTATTTTCCGGATTGCGCGAAGGATTAACCGGAACCGTGATTTCGCTTTCAGCGGGGCGGGAAAACTGGTCACCATAGCGTCTTTTATGCTGCTGTATCTGCTGGGCATCTATGGAAAGCTTTCCTATTATCCGCTGCGCTGGAGCGATGCGTTCTTTACCAACAGCAACTTTACCACGGCCGTTGCATTGAATCCCGTGCTTTACTTCATTGAGACGCTCAAGAACAGGGAAGTAAAGTATGATCTTGCAAAAGTCCACACCTATTATGACAGAATTGCCGCGTACCTGGGTGTTCAGCAGCCTGATAAAGCAAATCTCAATTTTATCAGAGTCAGCGACAGTCCCGGCAGGGGTGAAAAGATGCCCAATGTTGTGGTTGTTTTTCTGGAGTCGTTTGCCTATTACAAGACCAGTGTTTCCGGCAATCCCCTTGACCCGACCCCCTATTTTAATGACATGGCAAAGAATGGCCTGCTCTTTACCCGGTTTTATACTCCCCAGCATGGGACAGCACAGTCGATTTTTACCACCATAACCGGCATTCCGGATGTCGAGCTTATCTCAACCTCTTCCCGCAACCCGCTTGTGGTAAGGCAGCACAGCATTGTTAATGCGTTTGAGGGATATGACAAATTCTACTTTCTGGGAGGGAGCCTCAACTGGGCTGAGATCAGGGGGCTTCTTTCACACAATATACCGGGGCTGAAGGTGTATGAAGAAGGCAGCTACACCTCTCCGCGGGCCGACGTGTGGGGCATCAGTGATCTTCACCTTTTTGAAGAAGCCAATAAAGTGCTGCGTGAGATAAAGGACAAGCCTTTTTTTGCCTTCATACAAACTGCCGGTAATCATCGCCCCTACACCATACCCGAGGATAACCGGGGGTTCAGGTCTCTGGACATAAGTGAGAGTGATGCGGTAAAGTACGGCTTCGAATCGGTTGCCGGCTTCAATGCCATCCGCTTTATGGATCACAGCATACAGTTCTTTGTGAAGGCTGCACAGCAGGATGGCTGGGCCGACAACACCATTTTCGTTTTCTTCGGTGACCATGGCTCCGGCCGCAGGCATCCGGCGCATATGTACAGGTCGGAAGATCAGCTTCAGCTTACCAAGTATCACGTGCCGCTGCTGATCTACGCGCCGGGCCTTATCGATGAGGGGAAGATCGATGAAATGGTGGCAAGCGAGGTGGATGTGCTTCCCACCGTCGCGGGAATTGCCGCGGTTCCGCATGCGAATTCAAGCCTGGGGAGGGATCTTCTGGATCCCCGGTTTGACGGGATGCGCTACGCCTTCACCATCAGCCACCGGCAAGTGCCGGAGATCGGCCTCATCAGCAATGACTTTTACTTTCTTACCAACGCGGACGGGACCAACCGGAGGCTGCATGCCATCGCCGGCGACAGGCCGGGGGATAATGTGATGGATGAATACCCCGAAGCAACCTCCACCATGGAACCCCTCTGCCACGGTTTGTATGAAGCGGCAAATTACATTCGCTATAATAATACGCCGGAGATGGTGGCAGCAAAAGCAGCTGCATATCAGCCCGCCGGGGAAAGCAGGTCCGGCCCTTGAGGCAAGTGGCGGGCACGGGTTGTCATGACTGAAACGAAGGATCTCATCTTGGAATGACAAAATATTTTTCACCACACTTGTCCAAAAACGAGATTGCCGCGCGGAGTTTATCCTGAGCGCACGCGATGGGCTCGCAATGACAAAATCAAGCAATGATACGCCAATAGGGTCATTGCGAGGAGCATCAGCGACGAAGCAATCTCATAAAAATTATTTAACCTGCGCGAGGAGTATGATACAATGAAAGCGCTCCGTTTGCTTCTGGTGTTTTTTCTCATGGTGCCGTTGGTTGCCTGCGGCCCCCAATGCGCGGGAGGGCATAGTCGGTGCCTGGAAAGCGGGGAATCAGGCGGTTGAAATCCAGGGAGATGGATCTATTGTATTCACCGATACGCTGAAGGAACAGTCATCCACCGGACGCTACCAGTTTGTGGATGATACGCATGTAAAGGTGACCTTTGCCGATTCGTCCACCGAAGAATTGAAGGTGTCGGTTTCATCAAAAAAAGCTCACGGTGACCCGCGCCAACGGAACGCTTTTCGGGAAGTGCGTCCGGGTGAAGTGAACGTTCGGAAGAACGCAAGGCAGACATGAGCCGGGATGACAGAGAAAAAAAGAAACAGTACCGGGGCATTAAAGTATTCGCTTACGGCATTCTGGGTTTGTTAATGCAAGGGGTGTTTTTCCTCAGCAGCCTTATACCGGAACGCGCTCTTGTCTATTGCATGAGAAAGGGTGCGGCTCTCTATGTCGCTTCCTCCCGCCGATATCGGGAGCGCATTACTAAAAACTTAAAAATTGCCTTTGGCGAATCATACGCGACGGAAAAAACCGAGGCCTTTATTAAACAGCTGGGAAATCACCTGGGCATGAGCATTGCGGAAATGTTTTTTTCAGCCACCGCTAGACGGCAGGAACTGGTGAACCGGATTCGGATCGAAGGGGCGGAACACCTGGACCAGGCGCTCGCAGTGGGGAGGGGCGTCATCGCCGTCAGCGCACACTTTGGCAATTTTACCTTAATCGGCATGAAATTTTGCGCTGAGGGTTATCCCTTTGCCTCGCTGGTAAAGCTTCCCAGATACAAGGCGGTGGCAAACACCTTGCGCATGCTCCAGCAGCGGCAGCAGGCGGGGTTCATCTATGTCCAACCGTGGAAGGAGGCGCTGCGGAGCATCCTTGCCAGTCTCAGGCGCAATGAGATTGTCTGCATGGTAACCGATGAAAAAAAGAAGCACTCGGGGGTTGAGGTTGATTTTTTCGGCCAGCCTGCCGCAACCGCCCTCGGTCCCGCCGTCATCTCGCTCAGAACCGGGTCCCCGGTGGTGCCGATTTTTATAGTGCGCAATGGGGATGGCACCCATACGATCCATATTGAACCGGCCCTCGAGCATCCGCTTGCCGGCGACCGCAGGGAGGATGAGCGTGCGCTGACCGCCGCGTTTACCAGGGTGATTGAACGGTACATCAGGGCGTATCCCGAGCAGTGGTTCTGGATCAACAGCCGCTGGCGATCTGAGGCGGCATCGCCGAATGAGTGCACGTCTTCTGCAGGCGTATGATTTTTGAAAAGACGAACGTCGAACATTCAACGTTCAACATCCAACGTCGAACACAATCAAGGTGCTTTTTCGTGGGGAGTTGGACGTTGAGCGTTCGATGTTGAACGTTCGAGTCGTTTAAAAGACGAACGTCGAATATCCAACTTTCAACTACCAGTGAGGTGCCTGTTCCATGGCAGAACGATATGACACGCCCCCAGCCTATCCGGTGCGGCTCCACATCCAGACCATCTCCTACTGCAACGCGCACTGCCTTTTCTGCGCCTACCCCGAGGTGGCCGGCCGCATCTCCCACGGCATCATGGAAGACGCGGTGTACACCAAGATCATCGATGAGGCGGTCTCGTATCAGCCCAAGCGCATAGCGTTGCTGCTGATGAATGAGCCGTTGCTTGACCGCAAACTGCCCGAGCGCATTCGCTATGCCAAGGAGAAGCTGGGCGCAGCAACGGAGGTGACCATCACCTCGAACGGCTCCCTGCTCACCCCCAAGATCATTAACCGGCTGATCGATTCCGGCCTTGACCGGATCAAGATAAGCATCCAGGGAATAACCAAAGATACCTATGAGCGGGTCATGGGACTCAAGTATGACAGGACTTTTACGGGCATTAACCTGCTGGTGGATACGCTGAAGAAGAGAAAGGCAGCACGGCCTAAGGTGGTGCTTTCCATGGTCAATGTGGGTCACAACGAGAATGAGATCAAAAAGTATAAACGGCACTGGCGGAGAAAAGGCATCAAGGCCACCACCGTTGCCTTTGAAAACAAGGGCGGCAATATCAAGGAGGATATTGAACTCCACCCCTTCGGCCTGCAGGCGATGGAGCGGTGCTACCGTTTCAACCGCTGCGCTTACATCCTATACAACGGGGACGTTATACCCTGCTGCGCCGACTGGGCGCGGACGGTGGTGCTGGGCAACGTGAAGGAACATTCCCTTCGCGACATCTGGCACGGTGAGAAGCTCAACGCCATCAGGGACACTTTCCGGGCGGGAAACCATACCCTGCTTCCCGAAATCTGCCGGAGCTGCAAGGTCACCCGATTGCGCCGAAGGAGCCATCGCAGCCTCGCCGGCATCTACCAGAAGATTGCCAGTTATTTTCAGGACCAGCGGAGGGCATGAGCGGTGGCCACCATACTCCAGATCGACCGGCAGCGGCTTACCGGCCAGACCATGAGGACATTGAGCGAGGTCAGGGGGATTAAGAAGCGGGGATACCG
Source organism: uncultured Thermodesulfobacteriota bacterium (assembly GCA_964632275.1). Lineage (GTDB taxonomy): Bacteria > Desulfobacterota > WTBG01 > WTBG01 > WTBG01 > CAZWCD01. The sequence goes on along the minus strand of CAZWCD010000100.1, from coordinate 2,546 downwards.
GGTGATCCTTGCCTGCCAGCCGGGCACCTATCTGGACAGAAGTGGACGCGAGCTTTCGCTCGAGGTATTGCCGCTGGACATGAACCGCTTCCTGCCCGCGCTGCTGAAGCTTTCTCTCTTTTTAAAAAGGGAGAAGGTCGACCTGATCAACGCTCACGGCTACCGGGACCACCTCCTAAGCGTGCTGGCGGGCAGGATCGCCGGCGTCAAGGTCCTCATCAGGACCAAGCACAACCATGTTCCCCTCAAGGGCGGCGCATTCAGCAGGTTCATCTACGGCCGCCTTACCGACCGGATCATCGCCATATCCGGCCACATAAAAAATGTGATGATCAGCTCCGGCATCGAACCCTCCCGCATCACCGCCATTCACACCTCAGTGGATCTCCACTATTTTTCGCCCCGGCCTAAAAATGGACAGCTGCTCAAAGCGTTTGGGCTTCCTCCCGATTGCCCGGTCATCGGCTCGGTTGCGCGCCTGTCCGACCGGAAGGGGATGCCCTTCCTGCTGGACGCGCTGAAGCTGCTGGCGGATCAGGGGAAACAATTTTCCTGCCTTATCGTCGGCGGGGGAGGCAGCTCATCGGAGGACAAGATAGCGCTCTTAAAGGGGCGGGCGGCATCGCTGGGACTGACACCCCGTATCGTCTTTGCCGGGCTGCGCGATGATATTCCGGAAATCCTCTCGCTCATTGATATTTTTGTCCTTCCCTCGCTCAACGAAGGGCTGGGCCGGTCCCTGGTGGAGGCAATGGCGGCCGGCAAGCCGGTGGTGGCGTCGAGGGTGGGCGGCATACCCGAGGCGGTGGAAGACGGAACGACCGGGGTCCTGGTTCCGCCCGGCGATGCTCAGGCGCTGGCAGAGGCGCTTTCGTTCATGCTGGAGCATCCGGAGCAGACGACGGCAATGGGGCGGCGGGGAAGGGAGCGGGCGGAACGGCTCTTTGATGAGGAGCGCATGGTCGACCGTATATGCTCGCTTTACCGGGAGCTGCTCGGACATGATGCGGACAGCAAAGAGGCACTTCCTGCCACAGACTGATTTCCCCGTTGATAATCATCTCCGCAGAAAATCGACGGCGAATTCCCGACGCAACTGATCCACACTATTAAAGGGGCGGGGTATGTTCTCAAGGCTTCATGAGGGGATGCGGCGACTTGACGTCCGGCTCACCTTGTATTATACCGCCCTCCTGCTGACCCTGACCGGCGTGGTAATCGGCTTCATGTACTTTCGCATGGAGCGGACGCTTATTAAGCAGGTGGACAGGCTGTTGAATGACGAAATGCTTGAGCTGATACGCCAGGGGGAGCACACCGGCGCTGACTTTGCCCATGTGTGTGAAGCCTATGCCCGTGATATATCCCGCAGGCAGTTCTACCCGGTCTATTTCAGGGTGTGCACCGCCGGGGGGACCGTCTATTTTCAGAATTTTGATGCCACCGAGATTCCGCTTTCCCCGGCCGATGCCGGCCAACCCTCTTTTTTCACGGTCGGCGTCTTTGAAAAGCCCGCTTACTTTCGCGTCCACCAACATGCCCTGACCCTGCTCGATGGCAGTCAGTACCTCATTGAGATGGCAACGCCGCTCAAATTCCTGAAAGATGTGCTGAACAACTATATACAGAATGTTCTGATTCTGCTTCCCATCGTTCTAATCCTGGGTACAACCTGCGGCATACTGGTTTCGCGAAAACCGCGCGAGGTCATAAAAAACATCGTTGCCACCACCAGCAGCATCAATGCACAGAACCTGCGGCAGCGCCTTCCTGTTTCCACGGCGGGCGGCGGCGAGACGCAGGATCTGATCACGGCCATTAATGCCATGATGGACAGGCTGGAAAAGGCGTTCGCGGAGATTAAATATTTCACCTCTGATGTTTCCCATGAGCTGAGAAACCCGCTGTTTTCTCTGAAAGGAGCAATCGAGGTGGCGCTCACCGAGCAGAGAACCGGCGAAGAATACCACCGTGTCCTGAATGATTGCATTGAGCAGGTTAATGCACTCATCAAAATGGTCAACGACCTCTTCCTTATCTCCCGCTTTGAGCTCAAAAACATTGACCTGGAGCTTTCCGATCTCAATCTCAGTGAAATGCTCGATGATCTCTATGACTTTTTTCTTCCCCTTGCCGAGGAAAAAAAGATACACTGCTCCATGGAACGGAGCGATATGCTTCCCGTTAAGGCCGACAAGACAAAGATCTACCAACTCATGAGCAACCTGATTGAAAACAGCATCAAGTTCACCCCCGAAGGTGGATCGGTGAAGATGGAACTGAGCGCTGACCATGGAGAGGTGACGTTTATGGTCAGCGATAACGGCCCGGGCATACCCGAAGCCGATATGCCCTATATCTTCAACCGCTTCTACCAGGTTGACAAATCGCGCTCGGCATCGGCGCAGCGGGGAAGCGGCCTGGGGCTTCACATCTGCAAAAAGATAGTCGAGGCCCACGGAGGAAGCATCGCCGTTGCGCCCAACCAGGTGCGGGGCGTTACCTTCACCGTGAAACTTCCGGCGGGATGAGCGGCGCGCGCCTCC
>CAZWCD010000099.1:5266-10309 GCA_964632275.1 uncultured Thermodesulfobacteriota bacterium | reverse complement strand
GCGGGATGGATGCCCCATGCCCGGCAGATAGGCCAGACCGGCAAAACCGTGAGGCCCAAGCTCTACATCGCCTGCGCCATATCCGGCGCCATTCAACACCTGGTGGGAATGCAGGATTCAGATCACATCATCGCCATCAACAAGGACAAGAACGCGCCCATTTTCGAAGTGGCCCACCTGGGCATCGTGGGGGACATCTTTGAAATCATCCCCGGCGTCATAGAACAGCTGCGTCTGCGGGGAGCAAAACCCCAGGCCGCCTGAACAGGGAAAAGCGCGTAACCACGAAGCACACGAAGAAAGAAAAAGCACGAAGATCACGAAGAGAAATGCGGAGGACAATGGCATTATAAGTGTGGCTTTTAAAAGGTCATGAGCGCATTCCAGCTGTTTGGTTATCACCAAACAGCTGGAATGCGCCAGATGCTTCGTGCTCTTCGTGGTTCAAAGAGCAGTTCCCAGGTGACGGGTGGACAGTTGTCAGGAATCTACTTGCATCATGCATCCTGTATCTTTTCCGGTTATGCCTGTAAACTGTCAACTGCAAACTCTGTTTTTTGACCCTGTACCCTGACCCCTGAACCCCCACAAAGGAGTTCCCTTGACGACGCTAGAATCCCTCATCTTTGCCGTGCTGCTGGCGTGCGGAATCGGTTTCTTCTTGCGTAATGTCTTCCGGCTTTTTTCCATCATCTGCCTCGGGCATGGGGAAAACCGCTTTGACCATCTCTGGTCGCGCCTGAAAGGCATGTTCGTCTACGCCTTCCTCCAGCTGCGGGTGGTGAGCGAAAAGTTTGGGGTCAATCACTTTTTCCTCTTCTGGGGATTCATGGTTTTGCTTCTGGTCAACACCCAGTTCTTTATCGCGGGCGTCTTTCCGCGCTTTTCCTTCGCATTCCTGGGGGCCACGCCCTACGGGTTACTGCTGCTTATGGCCGATATCATGTCCCTGGTGGTGCTGGCCTGCGTGGTAATCGCCGTGGTCAGGCGGATATTTTTCCGGCCGCCGCACATTGAGGCCACGCTTGACGCCTTCTTGATCCTCTTCCTGGTGGCTTCCCTGATGGCGGCGTACTTCGGTTTGCACGCCTGCGAGATACGGCTGGGGAAGGAACCCTTGGCCGCGTGGATCCCGGTGTCCGCCGCCTTTTCGAATCTTGCTGCCGGCGCCTCTCCCGAAACGGCACACCTGTATGCGCGTGTCTTCTGGTGGATCCATGCGCTGGTGCTGCTCTTCTTTCTCAACTATCTTCCCTACAGCAAGCACCTGCACATCCTGACCGCCATACCCAACTGCTTTTTCCGGAGCTTTTCCTTTGTCGCCACCGTTCCGCGGTTGGTTTTCAAAAAGGGGAACAGCTTCGGCATTTCCAAGGTGGTGCAGTTTACCTGGAAGGACCTGCTCGACTTTTTCTCCTGCACCGAGTGCGGCAGGTGTCAGGCGGCCTGTCCCGCCCATAATACCGGCAAGCCGCTCAATCCCCGGATGGTCATCCACGAGGGAAAGCTGAACCTGCTCGCCAACGGCAGCGCCGTCATTTCCACCCGGCCGGCCGACACCCTGGCATCCGCGCCGCCGGACGCATCGATGCAGATCCCTCTCATTAACGGGCGGGAGGAAAGCGTTGCCGTCGATGCCATCTGGGCCTGCACCACCTGCGGCGCCTGCATGGTAAAGTGCCCGGTGTTCATCGAGCACGTTCCCAAGCTCATCGGCATGCGGCGGCACCTGGTCATGGAAAAATCTCACTTTGCCGAGGAGCTGATTGCCTTTTTCGAAAACACTGAGCAGCGCTCCAATCCCTGGGGCATTGCCCCGACCGACCGGGCCAAGTGGACCCAGGATCTCGCGGTCAAGACGCTGGCCGACAACCCCGGCGCGGAATATCTCTTCTACGTGGGGTGCGCCGGATCGTTCGATTCCCGCAACCGCCAGGTGGTCACTGCGCTGACCACCATCCTGAATGCCGCCAATCTCTCCTGGGCAATTCTGGGAACCGAGGAAAAATGCTGCGGCGACTCCCTGCGTCGGCTGGGCAATGAATACGTGTTTGACACGCTGGCCCGCGAGAACATTGCGCTCTTCAAAAAATACGGCGTTAAAAAGATCATCACCTACTGCCCCCACTGCTTCAGCACCCTCAAGAATGATTACCGCCAGTACGGCGCTGAGTATGAAGTCATCCACCACAGCCGGCTCATCTACTCGCTCCTGGAGCAGGGGCGCCTCAAGCTCAAGGGCGGTTCCGACGGGCAGACCGTCTTTCACGACTCCTGCTATCTCGGCCGCTACAACAACATTTACAACGAGCCCCGGGCAATCATCAAGGCCGCATCGGGCAGCGCCCCGCTGGAGATGAAGCGGTGCGGAGAGGAAAGCTTTTGCTGCGGCGCCGGAGGCGGCAGGATGTGGATGGAAGAACTCATCGGCAAGCGGATCTATCTCGAACGGACCCAGGAGGCGCTGAGGACGAATCCGTCAACCATCGCCGTCGCCTGCCCCTACTGCATGACCATGTTTGAGGACGGCGTCAAGGACGAAAAGGCCCAGGACCGGGTGAAGGTGAAGGATATCGCGGAGATCGTGGCCGAGGCCATGTAGGAGGAAGCGGCGGTCTACAGGGCAGGAAGTTACCACGACGTGCACGAAGAGAAACAGTTCCATTTTACTGTACTGGAGATTGTCGATCAATGTAAACCCGCCCTTTCCCGGTTGCGCACGCGCGACTGAGAAGTCGTCAAAGAAGGACACGCTGAGGCGCGCGCCCTTCTTTAATGCTCATTTTTTTCGTGAGCCTCGTGGTCAGTTGTTTTTTCTTCGTGGTCTTCGTGGTCTCGTGTAGTTCTGAGCGGCCGATCATGCATAAACTCCTGATTATCAGCATTCATTTTTTGCTCGCCGGCTTTGGCGGGCTTGAATATTGTATTTCAAAAAAGATGCGGCGTTTTACATACAAACCCGGTTCCCATTACTCCGCTCGCATACCCTATGATCATCCTGCCTATCAGCAGATCATGATTTCCCTGACTGAAAGCCCCCAGGAGGCAAGCCTCACATCCTATATGCTGTGCACTGCACACAAAAGCGGCATCCCCCTGCTTATCAGCGGGAAAATTATGCTCAACTAGCAGGGGCAGGGTCTGACGGAAAAGATTGAACCACGAAGCCCACGAAGGAAAAACTAAGACACGAAGACCCTCGTGGCGATTAAACGCTTTGAGACAAAGAAGGACGTCTTTCCCTGAATCCCTTCCCCCGGAACCCTAACCCCTCTTCATGTCAACTGGTATTTTTTGCTTAACAAAAAAGTAAAAAGCGTTTATAATAACACCCTTCCTGTGTGCTATTCAACATCGGTGACATTTCCGTTCTTCTGCGTCAAACAAAAAAGAGGGGGTTGTCTTTTCAAAGAAGTTACCCGCTCACCAGCAATCTTGAACAGTACAAAGAATTCCCCCAGGGGATCATGGCAAGAAATAATCTCATTATTTGTTTGGCCATTTTTTTGTGTCTAGCGTGCGGCGGCAAAGCGGCAAAGCCGTCTCCCCCTGCAACGGCGCCGGATATAAGCGTATTTGACAACATCCTGTCTCATTACTATCTTCAGCCCGGGGACAGGCTCGACATCACCTTTTATCAGAATCCCGAGCTGAATGAAAAGGTGATCGTGCGCCCTGATGGGCTGATTTCTCTCCAGCTCATAGATGAGCTGCAGGTGGCGGGCCTCACCCCCCAGCGGGTGAAAGAGCTGCTTACCGAACGCTACGCGCCTTATTTAAAGAAGCCCATGCCCTCCGTCAGCATCACCTCTTTCGGCGGGCAGCGGGTCTATGTCGGGGGTGAGGTCAATTCCCCGGGGGTCATCACCCTCAAGGGAAGGACCACGGTGCCCCAGGCCATTGTTGAAGCAGGAGGATTCAAAGCCGACGCCGCCATTACGGATGTCATGGTGGTGAGCCGGGCGCCTGATAAAAGTCCCCTCACCAGGACAGTCAACGTCAAGAAGGCGCTGAAAGGGAAGCTCTCGGACGGGGAGAATCTGGTTCAGCCCTTTGACATCATCTATGTTCCGAAATCGCTTCTGCTCAAGGCAAACGAGTTCATCGACCAGGTCTATTCCTTTGTGCCACCCTTCATCTGGTTCGGCTTCTCCTACGAAGTCCACGTGGAGGATGATTGAGGAAGAGAGAGATGCATGATGCGCGATACAGGATGCAGGAAGGCGCCGGCACATTGCACGTTTAACCACGAAGCACGAAGGATACAACACGAAGCACACGAAGAAAAAGGCGGAGGACAAAGACATCAGGATGACGGTCATGTAGGTTGTCCAGCGAAAACAAAATTGTTTGCTAAACAAATTTGTTTTCGCTGGAAGCTTCGTGTGCTCTCTTCTTTTCTTCGTGATCTTCGTGGTTCAGTGTTTTAAATTTCTAATTTGTCCAATGTCAAGGGCTGACCCCAACATGCTGGTTGGGAGATTTGATTCATAATTTATAATTCGTAATTGTTTTCTTTTGACCCTGTGCCCTGTACCCTGTTTTTTTGACCCTGTTCCCTAAACCCTGCATCCCATAGGTTTTTATGTACACCTCCTTCTACCGCTTCTCCGAGAAGCCGTTTAACCTGACTCCCGATCCCAAGTTTCTTTACTACACCCCCAGCCACCGCGAGGCGCTTGCCTCCATGATTTACGGGATCAACGAGCGCCGGGGTTTTGTGGCCGTCACCGGGGAGGTGGGGACCGGCAAGACCACCCTCATCTATACCCTGCTCAACAATCTCAACGAGAAGGTAAAAACAGCCTTTGTCTACCACACCACCGCCACCTTTGAGCAGCTTCTCGGCCATATTCTCATTGACCTCAATGTGCCGGTCGGCACTGAAGAAAAGATGGTTCTTCTGCAAAAGCTAAATGATCACCTGGTTCACAACATCGCCCAGGATGAAACCCTTGCCATCATCATTGATGAGGCACAGAACCTTCCGTCAAAAGTTTTGGAGGAGCTGCGCCTGCTTTCCAACCTGGAGACCACCAAGCA
>CAZWCD010000099.1:2795-5166 GCA_964632275.1 uncultured Thermodesulfobacteriota bacterium | reverse complement strand
CGTCAAAAGTTTTGGAGGAGCTGCGCCTGCTTTCCAACCTGGAGACCACCAAGCAAAAGCTGATCCAGATTCTTCTGGTCGGGCAGCCCGAGCTCGAGGCCAAGCTTGATTCTCAGGAATTGAGGCAGCTCAAGCAGCGCATCGGCATCAGGCGCACCATCAAGCCCCTGACCCTGGAGGAGTCGCGCGAATACATAGAACATCGGTTAAACGTGGCGGGAAGCACCACCAGCCGGGTCTTCACCTCGGATGCAGTGGCCCTGATATGCAAGCACGCAAACGGCATTCCCCGCATGATCAACATCCTGTGTGACAATGCCTTCCTCATCGGCTACAGCCTTTCCAAGGAAAAAATTCCCGGGAAGATCATAGGCGAGGTGGTGCGAGATCTGGGCATTGATGTTGCAGAGCCGGTCTTAGCTGCGGCAACCGATGCTGCCCTCCCCCCTGTGGTGCAGGAAGTCAAATTGCAGAACATTCGCTTCTACCTGGTATCGATCATCCTGCTTATCATGTTGACCTTCATTTCCTTATCAATACGCGGCTACTTCAAGCAAAAGCCGGTTCATGAAAATGTGCCTCAGCTCACTGAAATAACCCCCGGGACGCACACCGCTGAACCGGCGGTTAACCAGCCGCCGCATGTTCCCACTGATGTAGCGTCCCAGCAACCTGAACCGCAGCAACCGGCGCCCGGGAAATCCGAAACGCAGAAGCCGGTGGCAATGAAGGATGCGCCTCAGGCAGCCGCACAAAAGAAGCCGGCAACCATCAGCAAGCCTAAAACATATAAAACAGCCTTTTTAAAAGATGGAAAGAGCCTTTACTCTCTTGCAATAAAAAATTACGGCAAGGCCAATCCGACGATGTATGACCTGATTCTGAAAGCCAATCCCGGTTTAAATGACATACGGGGGATTCCCGACCGCAAAAAAATCACCCTACCCGTCATCACGCCGGAATCATTCGTTCAGGAGACAGGCGGCAGCTACTCAATATTCATCGGCACCTTTGAGACCAGCGCGCAGGCGGAGCAATGCGCCCAAAAGCTTTCCAGGTTGGGTAAAAATACCATCATCCAGGCAGAGAAGTTTTCACCTAAAGACACCTGGTACCGGTTAACTGCCGGAAGCTTCGCCACGCCGGATGAGGCACTGGCGGCGGTAAATCTTCTGATAAAACAAGGGGTCATCGCTGTACCGGTGCAGCTTTCCTGATTTTTGCCGATCGGCCGTTATTGTTCCAAAAGAAACATCAGCAGCAGAAACGGAATTTTCAACATAAGCATTTATTACTATTGACTTTTTTGAGCAGCGTCAGCAGAATTTCCTTGATCTTCGTTCCTCTTAGAACATTTAATAATATTATAGCAGTTTAATCTCCATTGATGGTTATGAGGTTTCCAATAAAAATAGACATAGTATTCAAGTATTTTAATGCTATTTTCATAAAAAAATTTTTTGGCCTGAATATGGCATTTCTATTGCTTTTTTAGAATTTGTTGTTGTATAATAATGCGTTACAACTATTGTATTTAATATAAATTTATTAATCTAAAAAATTTTTACCAAGAAAAATTGTCGATAATTGCCTCGAAGAAAAATCTCCAGGAGATATGAATGGTAAAAAAACATTTCTTGTTCGCAGGTTGTTTCTTTGCCTTTCCACTGATGTGCCTGAGCGGGTGCGGCGGCGGTACAAATACAGCCGCCCTGCCGGTGGAAACCGCGCCGGTTTACCAGGAGACCGCCGGCGACTACTATCTTCAGCCCGGCGACAACCTCGACATAAAATTCTTCTACAACCCCGAGCTGAATGAAAATGTGACCATCCGTCCCGACGGAAAAATATCCCTGCAGTTGATTGAAGAAGTCCAGGCAGCCGGCCTCACGCCCGCACAGTTGGACGATCTGCTTACCAAGCAGTACGCGACCCAGCTCAAGCAGGCAACGCTGACGGTTATCATTAAAGAGTTCGGCGGCCAGCGGATTTACGTGGGAGGCGAGGTCAATGCTCCCCAGGTGCTTGAAGTTGTGGGAAGGGTCAACGCGTTGCAGGCCATATTTAACGCGGGCGGCTTCAAGGACAATGCCAAGATGTCCAGCGTCATGATTGTAAGCAGGGGACCTCAGAATGAGGCGCTGGTAAAAAAGGTGGATCTCAAACAGGCCCTTAATGGAAATCTTCCCGAGAACGATTACCTGCTCAAGCCCTTTGACATGGTGTATGTGCCCAAGACCAACCTGGCCCGGGCAGACGAGTTTATGAAGCACATCTATAACTTCATTCCGCCGCGCATAAGCCTTGGATTCCACTACGAGCTGCACAACGAGGATACCAAGACCAAGGTGGAGCAGCGGCAGGTGGTGGA
>CAZWCD010000099.1:0-2695 GCA_964632275.1 uncultured Thermodesulfobacteriota bacterium | reverse complement strand
ACGAGCTGCACAACGAGGATACCAAGACCAAGGTGGAGCAGCGGCAGGTGGTGGAGTGAGAGGGGAAGGGATATATAATGCAGGTTAAAGACAAACCTTGAACCCTGTTTTTCCTGTAAACGGTGAACCGTCAACTATAAACTGTCTTTGACCCTGTTCCCTGAACCCTAAACCCTGTATCCTATTGTTCCTGTAAACCGTCAACTGTAAACTGCAAACTATTATGACTCCTGACAACGAAACCCTCGGTTCCCTGCGCGACATTCTCAATATTCTCTTCAAGCACAAGGCGAAGATGATCACCATCTTTGCCACGATTGTGATTACCGTCACCGTGGGTTCCCTCCTCATGGCCCCGGTCTATGAGGCATCATCCAAGGTGCTGGTCAAGTTCGGCCGGGAAAATGTCTTCACTCCCACCAGTCCCGCTGCCGGCGGTAACCAGCCCATTCTGTTCGATTCCTCCCGGGAGGAGCGCTTAAACTCGGAGATAGAAATCTTCAGGGGTCGCAATCTTATAGAAACCGCCCTCACCAAATTGGGCGTCACAACCATCTATCCCACCATCGACCAGAAACCCCTCATTCCCCGCCCCTGGGCCAAGGAGCTGACACCCCTTGAGACGGCAACCCTCGCGTTTGAGAAAAAGCTATCCATAGAAGGGGTGAAGAAATCAGATGTGATCGAGATAAAATTTGAACACACTGATCCGGTGATCGCCGCACAGGCAGTGAACAGCCTGACCGACGCCTTCCTTGAGCACCATTTGTCCGTCTATAAGCAGTCACAGCAATACAGCTTCTTTGATGAGCAGGTGAAGTTGCTGGAGAAGAAGCTGAAAGATTCCGAAAATGAGCTCGAGGACCTCCGCAGGCAGCACAATATTTCATCGCTGGAGGAGCAGAAGACCCTGTTGCTCAATCAGATATCCGGATTGGAAGTCGAACTTGCCGGCACACGAAGCGCGATAAGCGAAAACGAGGGAAAAATGTCCGCGCTCAAGGCCGGCGGCTCCTCAAATCTCGCAGAGCTCAAACTGGGGACTGAAACCGAACTTAATCCGTATGCAATCAGCTCCATCAGGAACCGGCTGTCCGAACTGAAGCTCAAGGAAGAAGAGCTCCTCGCCAAGTATACCGAGGAGAGCATAATGGTTACCAATGTAAGAAAGGAGATACAGACAGCCCAGGACCTTCTCAACAAGGAAGAAAAAACCTATCACGATAAGTCGGTTACCAGCATCACCCACGATTTAACCGCCTTGCGGAGCAAGGAGGCGAGCCAGAGAAAGCATCTTGAAGAATATCAGCAGGAATTAAGCCGGATCAACACCATTGAGCTGCGCCTGAAGGAACTGGAACGCGACGTAAAGCTGAACGAGGAAAATTACCAGCTCTACATCAAGAATATGGAAGAAGCCCGGATATCCGATGCCATGGACAGCCAGAAGATTGCCAACATCAGCGTGATCGAACCGGCCCAGCCGCCCATCAAACCGGTCAAGCCGAAGAAGCTGCTGAATATTCTGCTTTCCATCATCCTGGGAAGCTTCGCCGCCCTGGGCATCGCCTTTTCCTCGGAGTATTTAAGTCACACATTCAATAACAGCGCGGAGGTCAAGAGCAAGTTGGGAGTCCCGGTTTTGGCCACGATTCCAGAAATTAGAGGAAGTTGATGCACGATGCATGATACAGGATGCATGATGAAAGACACGGGACACAAGATGCAGGATACATGATACAGGATGAAAGGCACAGCGTGCAGGATAAAGGACCTAGCCTTAAAAGCAGACAAAGACCGCAATCATATAAGGATCTTGAAGTATATTCTCTGGGAAAAGCACTCGCTGCTAAAGTCCATAAACTGACAATTGAGGAACTTCCTAAATTTGAGATTTATGAGGAAGGAAGTCAAATAAGGCGCTCGTCTAAATCCATAGTTGCTAATTTAGTAGAAGGGTTCGGCCGGAGAAAATATCTTAACGAGTTCATTCGTTTTATCACTTACGCTATCGCATCGTGTGATGAAACCAAAGTTCATTTAGAAATGCTTTACGAAACAGAATCAATTCCAAAAGAAGATTTTGAATCACTTTGTCATCGTTATGAAGAACTAGGGGCAAAGTTATACAACTTTAGAGAAGCAGTTACAAAGTCACATCGTACAGGTTAAGGTAGTTACCTGTATCATGCATCCTGCATCGCGTAGGATTACGCTCCCCAACTGGAGATTACCGTGGCTCGCACATTTGAAGCTTTGATGAAGGCGGAAAAGGATCACCAGATCAAACCTGAAGAGGCCAAGGTCTTTGACATCAGGCCCCAGGCCCAGATCAGCATTCCCAAGAATTACAAGCTGCCTCCCCAGGTGGCGGAAGAATACCACCGGATGAAGCAGCTCATCTTGAACGCCAATCCTGATCGTAAAATTAAAACAGTCCTCTTCTCCAGCTCACGGGAAGGAGAAGGCACTTCCACCGTAACCCGCGATTTTGCCATAACTCTTGCCTCAACCGGCGACACGGTTCTCCTGGTTGATGCGAACCTGCGAAACCCGGTTCTGCATAACCTATTTAACCTGGAGAAGAGAGCCGGCCTGACTGAACTGCTGACCGGCGGGAAGGCGCTCGCGGAGACCATCAATAAGACGGAAATCCCGAATCTCTCTATCATCACCAGCGGCGTACCGCCATCTA
>CAZWCD010000098.1:5597-10499 GCA_964632275.1 uncultured Thermodesulfobacteriota bacterium | reverse complement strand
CCCGCAGGCATGGGGAGTTTTATCCATATTGAAAAGAAATGTCAACGGTATTTGTCAGGCCGCAGGCAATTTGCTATAAAGGGGTGTCGCTGGTATTGTCCGGGGAGGCATATGAGTGAGAGTCGCCATCTGAAATCCGCATCTTGTTCCCGGTCATTGGTGAGGTGAGGGTGAAAGGGCGTTTTATTGAAAGTACGGAAAGGTGATGACCGGCTATTGCGCATTGACTGGTGACCGTAAAGGAAGGGATTTCCAAATGCCCCATTGCAAGAGCGGCTTGTGGCTGAAATGCTTTACCATGGCTATCCTGCTATCTTGTCAAATCGGCTGTGCCGTTCATAAGCAGGCGGGATGGTTTGACTATCCCACCGGTCTGTATAAGGCTGCTGATTATGAACAGTTTGCAGGATGGCTGGATGGCTGTGCTGGCTCCCGCACTGCCAGAAAAAGATGTCATTTAGGAATAGATATCAAGGCGGATGAAGGCGCCGGGGTGTATCCCATTTCAGGCGGGAAGATTGTTGCCATCAGCACTTCCGGGTGGAACTGTCGTGGGTCTTCAGGAAACGTCGGGGTAGTCGTAAAGCACGAGTTGGAAGACGGCACGGAATTCTTGGCCTTGTATGGTCATGTCAGAACGCGCCTGGGTGAAAACGACGCTGTTGCACCTGGCAAGCCGTTTGCCACGGTTGGACCTTGGTGCAAGGGTAATCATATTCACTTCGGGATTCACCTTGGTCTGACCATGCCGGTTACCAATTGGGGCAGCCTGCCGTGCGGAAAATGCAGGGACAATCATAACGGATTTGTTGACCCGCTGGAGTTTCTCAGGACCCATAACCCGCCGGCAGAGGATTGAGCACAGAAGGTGATTCGATGGAGGGCCATGCGCCAGCATGGTCGCTATAATAATAGGACGCAACGGAGTGCGCCCCTCCAGATGGTTTATATTTTTACTGTATCCTGCGATCAAGTCGCCGGGTGACACACAACGGCATGAATTTTAAGTTGTCATTTCGAAGAAGCGAAGCGACTGAGAAATCTTATAAAATTTCTCACGGAGTGTATACTGAGCAATTAAGAGAGATTCTTCGCTTCGCTCAGAATGACGGAGCGAAGGGTTCAGCATGACACGGCGAAGGATTGGAATGACAAGCCCTCTATGAATGGGGGACGTTCGTGCAGACATTGCTGAACTAATCCTTGCGTGTTGTTTTATGCAATCGGGAACAATGATCGAAGAATAATGCGCAGAGCAAGGTGTAAGATGCAGCATTATCGAGTCGCGGATGGTGATCCGGCAGGCAACGGGCTTGTTTTATGAATTGCAAAGCAATCTCTGCACGAACGTCCCCCATGTACAGATTAAAACAACAACGCGGTGATGATGTAGTTGAAGATGAGGATGAGCAGGCAGGAGAGGACGACTGCTTTGGTGGTGGCGCGGCCGACCCCTTCAGCGCCGCCCTGGGTGTAAAAACCCTGGTAGCAGCTCACCACGGCAATAATCACGCCGAACACCGCCGCCTTCAGCAATCCGCTGTAGATATCGTTGAGCTGCAGGAAATTCCAGGTTCGCTCCATGTAGATGTAGGGGTTGTTCTTGAGCATGTTGACGCTGACGATGTATCCCCCCACGATGCCGATGATATCGGCAAAGACCACCAGGACCGGCATCATGATAAGCGCTGCCAGCAAGCGGGGCACGACGAGATACTGTATGGGATTGACGGCGAGCGTAAAGAGCGCGTCGATCTGCTCGGTCACCCGCATGGTGCCGAGCTCGGCGGCCATGGATGAGCCCACCCGCCCCGACACCATCAGCCCGGTTAATACCGGCCCGAGCTCCCGGGTCATGGAGAGGGCGACCACCGTTCCCACAAAGGCCTCGGCATTGAAGCGCTTGAAGCCGATGTAACTCTGCAGGGCCAGGACCGCGCCGGTAAAGATGCCGGTGATGAGCACCACCGGCACTGACTTGATTCCCACCTCTTCCATCTGCCGGAATACAATCCCCGCGTTGAAAGGGCGCTGAAAAGCCAGGGTAATGGCCTTCCAGAGCAGCATAGCCATCCTGCCCGATTCATCCATGCACTGTATGCTGTATGATCCGATCAGGTGGAGCAGTTTTCTGATCATGGCACGCTTAGACGGGGTTGCCGTTTTTGTAGTAGACGCGCGGCACCCGGGCGCTGACGGCGCAGAGCACCTCGTAGGGTATGGTATGAGTCCGGTCGGCCAGTTCCTGGGCGGTAATCTGCTCCGTTCCCTGCGAGCCGAGCAGCACCACCTCATCGTAGAGCGCGACTCCCGGTATGCCGGTCACATCGATCATGGTCATATCCATGCAGACCACTCCCGCAACCGGCGCGCGCTTCCCCTGCACCAGGACTTCCCCGCGGTTGGAGAGGGCGCGGCTGTAGCCGTCGGCGTAGCCGATGGGCAGGGCGGCGATGCGGCTTTCCCGCTCACAGGTGAAGGTTCTCCCGTAGCTGATGGTGGTCCCCCGTGTGACTTCCTTCAGGGATACGATCCGGGTGGTGAGCCTCATTGCAGGTTCGAGCCCGATAGACTGACTCATTCCCTTCGCCGGGGAGATGCCGTAGAGCATGATGCCGGGGCGGACCAGGTTGCAGGCGTGAGATACCTCGGCCATGATGGCCGCGCTGTTGGCGAGGTGGGTATAGGGCGGGTAAATGCCCATGCGGGCGAGTTCGTCGATGCTCTGCTGAAACACCGCTATCTGGCGGCGGGTGAATTCATTTTTCGCGTGGCTGTCGCCATTGGTGTCGGCGAGATGGGTGAGGACGCCATGAATTTCCAGGCCCCTGAGCTGCGACAGCGCCTGGAAGAAAGGCCGTATCTGGCCGGGCAGAATGCCGAGCCTGCCCATGCCGGTGTCGATTTTTACGTGGACCTTTATCGGTGAGCCGCCCGCGCTGCGTGACAGCTCCTGAGCCGACTCGAGGTTGTATACCACCGGCATTAAATCGTAGTCCCGAACGCAGGGGCCCTGATCCGGAAAGGCGCCGCCCAGCACGATGATGGGCGTCGTGATTGCGGCCCGCCGCAGCTCCGCCCCTTCCTCGCAGGTGGCCACGCCGAGAAAATCGGCTCCGCCGCCGGCAAGCGACCGCGCCACCCGCACCGCGCCGTGCCCGTAGGCATCGGCTTTGACCACGGCCAGTACGCTTTTTGTACCACCCGCTGCTTTTTTTATCAGGGCAAGGTTGTGCTCGAGGGCATCAAGCTTGATTTCTGCCTGGGTGGGTCTTCCGGTTCTTGGCATAGCGCGCAACTCTACGGCAGAACAATGCGGCCTGATTCACTTCTTTTTTCCTTCTGCGATTGCTCCTTCAGGAAGGAGAAGTTTTTTATCACCGTTTGCAGCGCGAAGGGATGCTTGTCCGACGGGACACCCTCAGGTGCAAATGCCAGCGCCGCGGCAAAGGCGGCCTTGGCATCCTCCTGCTGCCCCGATTCCCAGAAGATGAAGGAGATTTCCTCCAGCCGCCGCTGGAAGAGCAGGCGGTTGCCGTCATCAAAAAACAGCCGGGCGGTCTTTTGCACGATTTCATTGGTGCGCTCTTTTTTCTGCGGCTCCGACAGCACCAGCAGGCTGTTCTCCATCTCGTACGCCTCTTTGTAGCAGTCAACCAGCAGCTTCCACTCTAGCAGCCAGAAGGCGGATTCATATTTTTCGATGAGGGAGGGAGACTGGCTGAGCAACAATTCCTGGGAGCGTATCTCATCCGCTGCAAGCAGGTTGTAAATGGCCGCCCGCTCCAGTTCCCGCTCCGGCCGGCTGAACAGTTTTTTCCAGAGAAAGAAGCTCTCGGGAATTCTTGTTCCCGACGTGTGGTTTTTCCGGGAGGATTCCTTGATGAGGAAGTGGCAGTAATCCATGTCTATTTCAACCATGGATATGTCCCGGGTTGTTTTCAGCTTGTTGAGATAGGCGGTAAAATCCTTTTGCGCGGCGGTGGATGCGATAAGGTCGTTGATGCCCTTCTGATCGTTGATCAGAAACTGCAGGATGAGCAATTCCTGCTCGGTCTTGGGCTTGACCGCCACGATCAGGCGCTCGCCCAGCGGGTCGATGGTTGTGGCATAGGCGCTGGGGGCGGGGAGGGGTATCCGCTTTTTCGGCGTGGGCGCCGGCGCGGCGGGTTCATGCAGGACCACCTCGATGCCCTTGTTTTTGAGCCGGTAAAGGGTTTTCTTGATGCTCTTGGTCAGCTCCTTGTTCCCGGTCTCCTTGAGCAGGCACTGCAGCAGATGCACCTCAGTTTTATCAGCGCCCGCACTTAAGTAATCGATGATCCGGGGCGCAACGGCGCTTTTCCCCTGCATCAGGCTTGCCAGCAGGGGCAGGACCTTCTCTTTCTTGTAGTGCACCAGCTCCATGATGATGCCCATCTGGAAGGCGGGCTTGAGGGCGGCAAAAGCAGTGAGCAGTTTCGCGCCTTCCTGGGTTTGCAGCGTCCTGCTGTCGTCCAGCAGCTTGCCGAGCTGGTTGGCCAGCTCCTCCGCCTCGTTGGCGCTCTGAAGGAGGTTGCTGTCGACAATGGTGTCTGATCGGATCAGGTAGTGGAGAATATCCACCAGCACCTGCGGCGCGAAGCTTTCCTTCTGCACCACGCTGTTCAAGCTTTCACTTAAGCTGAACTTTTTGAGGTGGGGAAAGAGATGGTTGATCATGAAGCCCTGCTCGGCGATGGTGCTTTTGCCGAAGCGCCGGGACACAACGGCGGCATAGTCGATGGCCGAGTGTTCCAGCTCCCTGATCTTGCTGAACAGGAGGGTGGTGTCGGGAACGGTTGCGCATCCGGCAAGAATTTCATCGACTATCTTTGCGATGCCGGCCTTTTCATCAGCCGCCGGCTTGGGGGCTTTCTGGGA
>CAZWCD010000098.1:1314-5497 GCA_964632275.1 uncultured Thermodesulfobacteriota bacterium | reverse complement strand
GGAGGCGGTGATGGTACGGACACGATTTGCCCCGAGTCCGACGGGGCATCTGCACATTGGAAGCGCGCGGACCGCGCTGTTTAACTGGCTGTTTGCCAGGCACCACGGCGGCGTATTTGTGCTGCGCATAGAAGACACCGACCAGGCCCGCTCCACCGAGGAGTCAACCCAGGCCATCCTGGAGAGTATGAAGTGGATGGGACTGGACTGGGATGAAGGCCCCTATTTTCAGAGCCGGCGCACGGCAATTTACCGCGAGCATGTGGAAACGCTGTTGCGCGAGGGGAAGGCCTACCGCTGCTATTGCGATCCCGATCAACTGGAGGAGCAGCGAAAACAGGCCCTTGCCCGGGGAGACAAGCCGAAGTATCCGGGAACCTGCCGGGAATTGACCGAGGTGTATCCCGACCGGCCGTTTGCCATCAGGTTCAAGGCGCCCCGGGAAGGCAAAACTGAAGTGAATGACCTCATCAAGGGTCATGTCGTCTTTGATAATGCCGAGCTGGACGATCTGGTGATCTGCCGCCGCGACGGCACGCCCACCTACAATTTCGTGGTGGTGGTGGATGACGTGACCATGAAGATCACCCATATCATCAGGGGGGATGACCATTTGAACAATACCCCCCGGCAGATTCTCCTCTACCAGGCCTTTGACTATCCGCTGCCGTCATTTGCCCACATGTCGCTTACCCTGGGAACGGACCGGGCGCGGCTGAGCAAGCGGCACGGCGCCACGTCGGTGATGGCCTACCGGGAGATGGGCTATCTCCCCCAGGCGCTCAACAATTTCATTGTGCGGCTGGGGTGGTCGAGCGGGGACCAGGAAATCTTCAGCACCGAAGAGCTGATCCAAAAGTTCAGCCTGGAACATGTGGGAAAGTCCGCGGGGGTTTTCAACGTCGAGAAGCTCAACTGGCTGAACGCGCACTACCTCAAGGAGGAAAGCGATGAGCGTCTGGCGCAGCTGGTGGCCCCGTTCCTTCAGAAGAAAGGCTATGCGCCTGACGGTTCGCTCGATCTGGTGAAGGTGGTGAAGGGCTTCAAGGAGCGGTCAAAGACGCTGGATGAGATGGCCGATAAGGCGGCATTCTATTTCAAGGATACGCTTGAGTACGATCCCGACGCGGCGGCGAAATTTTTAACCGCACCGATGCTCGACGTGTTCGCCGAGATGATACAATATGTTGAAGGCAGCGGGGCGACGGACGAGAAGGAGCTTGAAGCGGTGTTCAAGCGGATGCAGGCGGAGCGCAGTCTCTCGCTCAAGCAGCTCGCCCAGGGGCACCGCGTGGCCCTGACCGGCGGCACCGCCAGCCCGGGGATTTACGAGGTCATGGCCGCCCTGGGGACGGAGAAGGTGGTAAAGCGGCTGCGCGATGCCATGGCGTTCATAAAAAAGTCCGGGGCATAAAAGACAAGTAGGTCTTAAGTATGCGGTAGAGTCAATCACCGCACAAAAAATAGTTGCACATGCATAGTAAGAACCGCCCCAATCACAAACGGTATATTCAAGTGCTTCGGAAGATGCCGCCGGAAAAAAGGCTGCTTAAGGCATTCGAATTGTCCGAATTTGCCAGGCAGCTTTTCATTCACGGATTGCACAAGAGATTCCCGGATCTTGAAGATGATGCATTCAAGAAACTGCTTTTAGGTCGACTGAATAAATGTCACAACAGGAATTATTAAAGAAGGTCGTGCGGGTTCTTGATCAAACCGGAATTCCCTATATGATAACAGGCTCTATGGTTTCGAGCTTACAGGGTGAGCCACGGTCTACCCATGATATAGACATGGTCGTTGCTCTACGAAAACCGGTGGTCAAGAAATGAGCCGAGGCTTTCCCTCCGCCGGATTTTTATTTGGATGAAAGCAGCATTCTTGATGCGATAACCAGGCAGGGTATGTTTAATCTGCTTGATGTGACAAGTGGGGATAAGGTTGATTTTTGGATAGTAACCGATGATCCTTTTGACCGGTCGCGTTTTTCGCGTAAAGTAACTGAAGAATGCATGGGCGTGCAATTACAGGTTTCCAGTCCGGAGGACACAATCCTGGTTAAATTGAGATGGGCGCAACTTTCCGGGGGAAGTGAAAACAATTTATTGATGCCCTGCGAGTCTACGAGGTACAGTAAGACAAGTTGGATGTAAATTATATTGAAAAGTGGACAAAGGCGTTGAGCATTGAATCGTTATGGAAAAGATTACTCAACGAAGCGGTAACTCCATAGCTTTTCAGGTAGTTGCATATTTGATTGTTTTTTTGCCAGCACATTAATTCTTCTGAATGTTTCAAAACACCTACCATCCCCCTGTCCTGTTTCTAAAATCATTCTGTCGATCACAAATTCCCGAAAAGAAGCTTTCTTCGGTTGCGGTATCTGATTCAAGAAGGGAACGATGCTGGGGTTGTCAATCCATCTTCTAAACCATTGTATGATGCATATTTTCCGCGTACCGAATAGGGAAGTGTCCCTGCGATTACTTCCGCCGCGGGCAGGCTGCGAGCGCGGCCACGAAGAGCAGCCAGGACAGCCCCTCATTGCGCAGTTCGGAAAGCTGCACCGGCGACATGCCGTCCACCGCGATGCCGAAGAGCCGCACGCCGACCACGCACGCGTTGAAGATCACCAGCACCCACAGGCAATTGACCAGCCGGCCCGGCCGAATCAGCCCGTAGCCGGCATAAAGGGCCAGCCCCAGAAACAGGGCGCCCGGTCCCGCCCGCAGGAAATTGACCGATTCCGGCGACCCGGTTGCGCTGATGCCGAATCCGGCAATGTGCTGCAGGGGTGCGATGATGTAAAGGTACGCAAGAAAAGCGAAGATGAGCAGCGCGTAGAGTGTGACTATCCGCGCGAACCAGAGCCCGGCAGTTTGCATTTGTCCCCTCCCTTAAAAACGGAAATGAATCTTGCGGAGGGATGCGCTCTGTCGCGTTTGATAAGCTGTTACGGCCATGACGGAGCATGGCCCTCCACGTTTCAATAGTATTACAGAACTTTTCTGTGCGAATTTAACGCTTGCATAGTAGGGGCGACCGGCCGGTCGCCCCTATGCTTCCTCTTAATCCTTCCAATCCCGGATGCGGAACTGGCACTCTTTGCCGCCCTTGCCCATCATCGAGATGACTTCCCACCGGCCCCGCTTGTCGCGGAGCGCCACTTCCACATCATACCCGCAGATGAAATCGCAGGGGCTTTCGGAAATGCCCATCTTTTTCGCCATGTCTAGAAACGGGCACTTGGTGAGATGCTCGTAATACACGTCCTCGCCGTTCTCCACCTCCTGATCAAAGGTGAGTTCAAATCCCAGCACCGGGAAGCTGATCATTTCCCGTTTCATCAGCTCAAGGATGGATAGTTTCCCGCCGGGGAAATTCTTTCTGATCCGCTTCATCCCCTCATCATATAATTTTTTGAAGACCTCGGTACCCTCCTTGTCTCCCAGAATTTTTTTCAGGTCCAGGTAGAGGTTGATCCGGTCGCTGGCGTATGCGGCGCGCACTCTCTGAAGCTGCTCTTCGGTGGACAACGGTTTTGCGTCTGTGGTTATTTTCGGCATACATCCTCCCATCATGATGCAGCTCAGGCAGTTTCCTGAACCGCGTGGTTGTAAGCAATCCCTCGTACTGAGGGATTGACCTCTTTGCCGCCTGCTCCCGGTCATTTGTGAAATGCCTTCAGCCCGGTTATGGAGATCAGGTCCTTGTAGTTCTTTCTGAACCGGCTCCACATGCGGCGCATATCCCGGTAGCGCTGCAACCAGTCGAGAATCAGCAAATCGAGGGCGGCCGCCTCCGACCAGTTGACGTCCTTCTTGTAGCCCATGACCATGGAAACCCCGGTCGCCTCCACAAAACGGGCCATCCGCGATGCTTCGATGTCGATGGTTTCGCAGCTTCCGAAGTGCGCCACCCAGTTCGGAAAGCCGTTGCCCATGTATGAGGCAAGGCTTTCGATTTTGATGCGCGCTTCGTCGAGAACTATCTGGCCGGGATGCCCGTGGAAGGAAAGGTATAAAATCCCGTACCCCGGTTTTTTCTTGAGCTTGTTGAGATTGTGCTTCAGCTCCGCCCTGGTGTCGCAGGTCAGGTAGATGAATTTCAGGTCGTGCAGGCGCGAAACCAGCTGGAGGATGGGCAGCACGCTGAGATGCGTCTCCATGCTGGGATCCCAGAG
>CAZWCD010000098.1:0-1214 GCA_964632275.1 uncultured Thermodesulfobacteriota bacterium | reverse complement strand
CCTGTTCCGCCGCTTCCCGCTGCTTTTCGTCGTGATAGAAGATGACCGAACGGTACTGGGTGCCCACATCCGGTGCCTGGCGGTTGAGGGTGGTGGGATCATGCGCCTGAAAGAAAACGGTGAGCAGTTCCTGATAGGAAATCCTGGCGGGGTCGTAGGTGATCCGGCACACCTCGGCGTGACCGGTGGCTCCGGTGCACACCTCTTCGTAGCTCGGGTTATCCACCGTTCCGCCGGAATACCCTGAAACAACCGAGAGAACGCCGTCAAGGCCCTGATAAATGGCCTCAACGCACCAGAAACATCCTGCGCCGAAGGTGGCGACTTCCGTGTGCCCGGCCTGGTCCATACCGCTTTCCCCGTGCTGATGAATGGTGCTCTATAGCTATACCGTTTCAGCGGGAAAGTCAAATCAATTGGGAACTGGTTTACAGCGGCAGGGGCATTCGTTGGAGGGATGCTTCAAAGCAGCGATGCAGCAATGCACGGGTGTGGAGGATGTCATCGGCTTTTTTAAGCTCGATTACCCACCAGTCGCAGGAGGAAACATCTTTCAGCAGCGTGATGCGCTCGTATATGTCTTCGATGCCCACCGGCGTCACATGCCCTTCTCCCTTGACTTCAGTATGGTATATGTGGGCGTTGATGATCCTCTGCCGGTTGGGCAGGAGGTAGCGCTCAAAAACCCGTCCCTGCGCATCGCGCGCGGCGCATGCCTGAGCGTGTCCGATATCCAGGGTCACTCCCGCCCCGCTCTGCTGCACCAGTTCATAAAAAAGCTCCGGTAGGCTGGTCCACTGTGACGCGAGATTTTCAAGGCAAACGGTGACCCCCCGGTCTGCCCCACGCCTGACCAGGGTGGCGAGATTCTGCACCGCCTGTTTGAAATCAAGCTCTTCTTCCGCAACCCTGCCGAATCCGGTATGCACGGTCATGTGGTTTCTCCCCGCCAGCGCTATCCGCTCCATGGTTTCGGTGAGCACTGCCAGGGAGTCGGCCGCCCGCTGCGCATCCGCGTACCCGACATCCACCCCGTGGAAGGGACAGTGGAAGCGAACCTCGAGAGCTTCCAGGCGCTCCATGGTTGAGAGAAATTCCTGCCTCGACTGGTGTTGATCGATTGTCCAGTCGATTCCCTCAAAGCCGTGAGTCGCGGCAAAATCGAGGAGCCTCCCGGCGTCCTGATCGAACAGGTTGACGATGGCGATGCGCGG
>CAZWCD010000097.1:0-10754 GCA_964632275.1 uncultured Thermodesulfobacteriota bacterium | reverse complement strand
TCCGCGAGGGCGGGCGGACGGTGGGCGCGGGCGTGGTGTCGGACGTCATCGAATAAGCCCGGGACCATATCATCCATTATAGAGCATAGAGACCAACGCGATGAGAGAAATTATAACGCTTGAATGCGGGCAGTGCAAACGAAGAAACTACACCACGACCAAGAACAAGCGGACGACAACGAAAAAGCTTGAGTTCAAGAAGTTCTGCCGATTCTGCCATGCCCACACCCTCCATAAGGAAACAAAGTAAGGCGGTGCAATAAATATAGTAATGATGCGTAGGCCAGTAGCTCCAACGGCTAGAGCACCGGACTCCAAATCCGGGTGATGGGGGTTCGAATCCCTCCTGGCCTGCCAACGATGTAACGCAACCATGACCGCGCAGCGGCCGAGGGGTGTATAATGTTCCAACAGATTGTGCAATTCCTCCAGGAAGTGCAGCTCGAACTGAAGAAAGTCGTCTGGCCGACACGGAAAGACACGCTTGCGTCTACCTCGGTGGTCCTCGTCATCGTCATCATCATAGCCTTCTTTCTCGGACTGATCGATCTTGGCCTCACCCGCATTATCAGGGTTATCCTGGGATAAATGAGAGGGGATTTATGGAAAAGAAGTGGTATGTGATTCATACCTATTCCGGCTATGAAAACAAGGTGAAGACGGCCCTCGAGGAGCGCATCAAACAGTTCGGCAAGGAGGAATTTTTTTCCGAGATCGTGATTCCCACCGAGAACGTGGTGGAGATGATCCGGGGAGAGCGGAAAACCACCTCGCGCAAGTTTTTCCCCGGCTACGTGCTGATCAACATGTATATGGACAACGAGACCTGGCACATTGTCAAAAACACCCCCAAGGTGACCGGTTTCATCGGTGGCGGCAACAAGCCCATCGCCATTCCCGAGGTTCAGGCAAAGGACATTTTGAGCCAGATTAAGGAAGGAAAGCTGAAGCCCAAGCCAAAGGTATCGTTTGAGAAGGGGGACAGCGTCAGCATCGTCGACGGGCCCTTCAACAACTTCAACGGGCTGGTGGAGGAAGTCAAGCCGGAGAAGGGCAGGCTCAAGGTGCTGGTGTCCATTTTCGGGCGGTCGACTCCCATTGAACTGGAGTTTCTTCAGGTGAAGAAAAATTAGCCGCCTGAGGAAAGCTACATTTAAACAATCTAGTGGACGGAACGGAATATGGCAAAAAAAGTGCTTGCGATTAAAAAGCTGCAGATAACCGCGGGGAAAGCCAACCCGTCGCCTCCGGTCGGCCCGGCACTCGGCCAGCACGGCGTGAACATCATGGAGTTCTGCAAGGCCTTTAACGCGCAGACCCAGAACAGGGGCGATCTCATTCTTCCGGTGGTCATCACCATTTTTTCCGACCGCTCATTTTCCTTTATTGTGAAGACGCCGCCCGCCGCGGTGCTGATTAAAAAAGCCGCCGGCATCATCAAGGGTTCGGCTGAGCCGAACCGGGACAAGGTGGGCAAGGTCACGCCCGACCAGGTCAGGGAGATCGCTCAGCTGAAGATGCCCGATCTCAATGCGGTGGACCTGGAGGGAGCGATCAAGATTATCGAGGGAACCGCCCGGAGCATGGGCATCGAGGTGGTGTAGCGGACACGCACACAGGGTCAGGGGGCGGGCATTCACCGGCCCGCGGCTGACGGGTATAGCAGCGAAGGAGAAAGGCCATGTCTGGTCAAAAAGGTAAAAAGCACAGGGATGCGCACGAGAAGGTCGACAGAAACAGGGTCTACGAGCTTGAAGAGGCGCTGCAGGTGATCAAGGATGCCGCATTTGCCAAGTTCGATGAGACCGTGGATGTGGCGGTGCGCCTGGGGGTCAACCCCAAGCATGCCGACCAGATGGTGCGCGGATCGGTAATGCTCCCCCACGGAACCGGCAAGGAAACCAGGGTGGTGGTGTTTGCCAAGGGGGAAAAGGAGAAGGAGGCGTTGGGCGCCGGCGCCGATTTTGTCGGGGCGGAAAGCATGATCGAAAAGATCACCCAGGGATGGCTTGATTTTGACAAGGCCATCGCAACGCCGGACATGATGGGGATGGTGGGCAAAATCGGTAAAATCCTCGGCCCGCGGGGGCTGATGCCCAATCCCAAGGTGGGAACGGTGACCTTCAACATCGCCGATGCCGTGGCCGACCTCAAAAAAGGAAAGATTGAATTCAAGGTTGACAAGGCCGGCATCGTGCACGCCAGAACCGGAAAGATTTCTTTCGCGGTGGAAAAACTCAAAGACAATGTGACCGCCCTGATCGACGCGCTGGTCAAGCTGAAGCCCCCGACCAGCAAGGGCGTCTATTTGAAAAGCATCGTGCTGTCGACAACCATGGGACCGGGGATCAAGGTGAACCCGGCGTTTACCCGTCAGATCGGTTAATCGGTCTGCCACGCGCCCATTCCCCCGCTCAACGTCTTGTCTGCATCTCCTGTTCACGGGGAAGGTTGAGGGTTTTTTTAGCTGCCCTGAAGGCCTGAAGCAGGCATGGCAACAGGGGCACAGGTGTTTTTTGAAAGGAGGTTGAAGTCCATTGAAACGAGACGAGAAAGAACAAATTGTTGCCTCCCTATCGGGCAAGCTCAAGGACGCGGCCCTGGTGGTGGTTACCGACTACCGGGGGCTCACGGTGGAGAAGATCACCCAGCTTCGCAATGAGCTGCGCCGCGCTTCGTCGGAGTACCAGGTGGTCAAGAATACCCTGCTGAAGCGGGCGTCCAAAGGGACGGCGCTGGAGGGTCTGCATGACTACCTGGAGGGGCCGACGGCGATCGTGATCAGCTCGGGCGATCCGGTTGCGCCGGTCAAGGTGCTGGTGCGGTATCTCAAGGAATACACCGAGCTGAGCATCAAGGCGGGATACCTCGAGGGCACGGTGCTGTCCGCCGAGCAGACCCAGGGGCTGAGCACGCTGCCCGGCAGGAAGGAATTGCTGGCCAAGTTCGTGTCGCTCTGCGCATCGCCGCCGGCGCGACTGCTCGGCACCCTGCAGGCCATTCCCCAGAAATTTGTCCGGGTATTGCATGCGATTGAAAAGAGCAAATCAGGCTAGTCACTAACTTAAAACAGTGTTGCGAGCAGGAGGATAAAGGATCATGGAAAAAATAACCAAAGACGACGTGATACAGTTCATCGAAAACATGACCGTGCTGGAGCTTTCGACTCTGGTGAAGGAGCTTGAGGAGAAGTTCGGTGTTTCTGCGGCTGCTATGCCCATGGCCATGGCCATGCCCGGCGGAGCCGCGGGGGAGGCCCCTGCCGCCGCCAAGGAAGAGAAGACCGAGTTTGACGTGATCCTCAAGGCGGCAGGCGACAAGAAGATCCAGGTGATCAAGGTGGTCCGCGCCCTCACCAACCTGGGGCTGAAGGAAGCGAAGGACCTGGTTGACGGCGCTCCCGGCACGGTGAAGGAAGGCATTCCCATGAAGGAAGCCGAGGATGCCAAGGCCAAGCTCGAAGAAGTCGGGGCAACGGTTGAGATCAAGTAGCGGGATGGTGTAACTGCCTGAAGGGCGCAGCGGCGCTTTTCACCGTCGTCAGGGCAACCTGACCGGCGGCTTTCCTCAGGCTGTTAAAAAATATCCTGACCCACGGCGCGCGCCTGCCTGAGGAATGAGGCGTCCATTCAGGCACATCATCATGTAGGAAGGATAAGCGCAGCGCGGCGGACGGGTGTTTTTCAACAGCCTGCTAATCCATGCCAGGGGTTGCAATGAGCCATCATGCGTTGAACAGGTACTATCTGAGAAAGGATTTTTCCCGGATCAGGAAGGTAATGGAAAAGCCCAGCCTCCTCGATGTGCAGCGGAAGTCCTACGAGGAGTTTCTGCAGCGCTATGTCAAGCCCCAGGACCGGGGAATTTTCGGCCTGCAGGGCGTTTTTAAAAGCGTTTTTCCCATCAAGGATTTTTCCGAGACCGCCTTTCTTGAGTACGTCAGCTATACCCTGGGCGAGCCCAAGTATGACGTGGATGAATGCCGCCAGAAGGAGCTCACCTACGCCGTGCCGCTCAAGGTGATGCTGCGGCTGGTGGTGTGGGACGTGAATGCCGAGAGCGGAACCCGGAGCATCCGGGACGTGAAGGAGCAGGAGGTCTATTTCGGCGAGGTGCCCCTGATGACCGACAGCGGCACTTTCATCATCAACGGCACCGAGCGGGTCATTGTCAGCCAGCTGCACCGCTCCCCCGGGGTGTTCTTCAATCATGACAAGGGAAAGGCCAGCAGCGCCGGCAAACTCATCTTCTACGCGCGCATCATCCCCAACCGCGGTTCCTGGATCGACCTGGAATTTGATACCAAGGACATCCTGTACGTGCGGATCGACCGCCGCCGCAAGCTGCTCGCCAGCATCCTGCTCAAGGCGCTCGGCTATACCGAACAGGAGCTGCTCGATTATTTTTACGAATCAGAAAAGATCGTGTTCAAGGATGCCAAGCTGTTTAAATACCTCCGGAAAAGCATGCAGGTGGGGGACCGGGCGACCGAGGACATCTACGACACCGAAAGCGGAAAGCTGATCGTCAAGAAGGACAAGCGGATCAGGGAAGGCGCCCTGCAGAAGATCCAGGAGGCGAACATCGAGCTGGTGCCCATCGCCATGAAGGACCTGGAGGGCAAGTACGCGGCCCATGAGATTGCCGATCCGGCGACCGGCGAGCTCCTCATCTCCTGCAACGAGGAGCTGACCGCGGACAAGCTGAAGATGCTCAGGGACCGGCGGGTGGAAAGCTTTGCCATACTCTTTATCGATGACCTGCTGACCGACGCGTCGTTTCGCAACACCCTGGCCCTTGATAAAATCAAGTCGCAGGAGGACGCGGTGGTGGAAATCTACCGCCGGCTGCGCCCGCACGATCCGCCCACCAAGGAGAGCGCGCACACCTTTTTTGACCGCCTGTTCTTCAATGCCGATTACTATGACCTGGGCAAGATGGGGCGCTTAAAGCTCAATTACAAGCTCAACCTGAACGTGCCCCTCGACGTGCAGGTGGTCCGCAAGGACGATATCATGGAGACGGTCAGGTACCTGCTGCGCCTGAAGTGCGGCAAGGGCGAGGTCGATGACATCGACCACCTGGGCAACCGCCGGGTCAGGACCGTCGGCGAATTGATCGAGAACCAGTACCGCATCGGCCTGGTGCGGATGGAAAAGGCCATCCGGGAGCGGATGGGGCTGCAGGAAGTGGAAACCCTCATGCCCCACGACCTGGTCAACGCCAAGCTGGTATCGGCGGTGATCAACGAGTTTTTCGGTTCCAGCCAGCTCTCCCAGTTCATGGACCAGACCAATCCCTTATCCGAGATCACCCACAAGCGGCGCCTGTCCGCGCTCGGGCCGGGCGGGTTGACCCGCGAGCGCGCGGGATTTGAGGTGCGCGATGTGCATCCCACCCACTATGGCCGGATCTGCCCGATTGAAACCCCGGAAGGCCCGAACATCGGCCTGATCTCATCCCTCTCCACCTACGCCCGGATCAATGACTTCAGCTTCATTGAAACCCCCTACCGCAAGGTGGTGAACGGGGTGGTGACCAACCAGATCGAATTTCTCTCGGCGCTTGACGAAAAGGACCACGCCATCGCCCAGGCCAATGCGCCGCTTGACCCCAAGGGGCGCTTTTCCCTCGAACTGGTGTCTGCCCGCCGGGGCGGCGAGTTCGTGATGGTGCGTCCCGAGGACGTGTCCTACATGGACGTGTCCCCGATGCAGCTGGTGAGCGTTGCCGCCGCGCTGATTCCCTTCCTGGAAAATGATGACGCCAACCGCGCGCTGATGGGATCCAACATGCAGCGCCAGGCGGTTTCGCTGATGAAGACCGAGAGCCCCCTGGTGGGCACCGGCATCGAGGCGGACATCGCCCGGGACTCGGGGGTCACCCTGGTGGCGCAGCAGGACGGGACGGTAGAGAGCGTCGACGCCAACCGCATCGTGGTGAAACACGAGCAGCGGGACGGCAGCGACAAGGACGGGGGGGTGAGCATCTACAACCTGATCAAGTTCAAGCGCTCCAACCAGAACACCTGCATCAATCAGAAGCCGCTGGTGCGGGCGGGCGAGAAGGTGGAGCGCGGCGAGATTATCGCCGACGGCCCGGCCATCGACCGGGGGGAACTGGCCCTGGGGCGCAATCTCCTGGTGGCCTTCCTTCCCTGGGAAGGGTACAACTTTGAGGATTCGATTCTGGTCAATGAGAAGATCGTGCGGGACGATTACTTCACCTCCATCCACATCGAGGAGTTCGAAGTGCTTGCCCGGGACACCAAGCTGGGCAAGGAAGAGATAACCCGGGACATCCCCGGCCTGGGCGAGGAGGCCTTGAAGGATCTCGATGAAAGCGGGGTGATCCGCATCGGCGCCGAGGTGAAGGCGAACGATATCCTGGTGGGCAAGATCACCCCCAAGGGCGAGACCCAGCTTTCCCCGGAGGAAAAGCTGCTGCGGGCCATTTTCGGCGAAAAGGCCCGCGATGTCCAGGACACCTCGCTGCGGGTTCCCCCGGGCATTGAAGGCACGGTGATCAACGTCCGGATTTTCTCGCGCAAGGGGGTCGACAAGGATGAGCGCAGCAAGGCGATTGAGAATGAGCAGCTGGCCAAAATTTTGAAGGACCAGGAGCTCAAGATCAAGATTCTCAAGGACAGCGCGGATGAGAAGATCCGGCACCTGCTCATCGGCAAGGTGTCGGCCAAGCGGCTGATCGACAAGCGCTCCTCAAGCCGCCTGCTGGAAAAGGGCCAGAAGATCAACGCCGAGGCGCTGGCGAAGATACCCTCGAGCAAATGGAAGGACATCGTCATCGAAAGCAAGAAGGCGGAGGAGGAGATCGCCGCCATCCGGGAGGACCTGGAGGAGAAGATCAAGGCCACCAAAATCATCTTTACCGAGAAGATCGAGCGCCTGCGCAGCGGTGATGAGCTGCCCCCCGGCGTCATCAAGATGGTCAAGGTGGACCTGGCGGTGAAGCGCAAGCTGGCGGTGGGCGACAAGATGGCCGGGCGCCACGGCAACAAGGGGGTTCTCTCGCGGATTCTTCCCGAGGAGGACATGCCCTACCTGGAAGACGGGACGCCGCTGGACATCGTGCTCAACCCCCTGGGCGTTCCCTCGAGAATGAACGTGGGCCAGATCCTGGAGACCCACCTGGGGTGGGCGTCCCGCGGACTGGGCGACCGGATCAAGGAGTTTCTCGACAAGAACTATTCGCCGCAGGCGCTGCGCGCCCGGCTGAAGGATCTGCTGGACGACCGGGAGCTGTCCAAGCTCATCAGCGAGGCCGACGACGACGAGGTCATGGCGCTGGCGCGGGAGTTCAGCGCGGGGGTGCGCTTCGCGTCGCCGGTGTTCGACGGCGCCTCGGAGGACCAGATCACCGATTATCTCAAGGCGGCGGGACTGCCGGAAAACGGCCAGACCACCCTTTTTGACGGCAGAAGCGGCGAGTGCTTTGACAACAAGATCACCGTGGGCATGATTTACATGATGAAGCTCCACCACCTGGTGGACGACAAGATCCATGCCCGCTCCATTGGCACCTATTCGCTGGTGACGCAGCAGCCCCTGGGCGGCAAGGCCCAGTTCGGCGGGCAGCGGCTGGGGGAGATGGAGGTGTGGGCGCTGCAGGCGTACGGCGCGGCCTATACCCTCCAGGAGTTCCTCACCGTCAAGTCCGACGACGTGCAGGGGAGAACCAAGCTGTACGAGAATATTGTCAAGGGGGAAACGGACCTGGAACCGGGCCTGCCGGAATCGTTTAACGTGCTGGTCAAGGAATTGCAGAGTCTTTGCCTGAACGTGCAGTTTGTCGGGCTGGAAAAAAAGGACTAGAACCGGAAAAGGGAGACCCTCCATGGAAGTGAGCTACAGTTTTTTTGATAAGCCGAAGAAATCGCTCGACTTCGAGGCAATCCGCATCAGCATCGCCTCCCCCGACGATATCCGCAGCTGGTCGCACGGTGAGGTGAAGAAGCCGGAAACCATCAACTACCGCACCTTCAAGCCGGAGCGGGACGGGCTTTTCTGCGCCAAGATATTCGGGCCGACCAAGGATTACGAGTGCAACTGCGGCAAGTACAAGCGGCTGAAGCACCGGGGGGTGGTGTGCGAAAAGTGCGGGGTTGAGGTGATTCCCTCCTATGTGCGACGGGAGCGCATGGGGCACATCGAGCTGGCCAGCCCGGTGGCCCACATCTGGTTTTTGCGCAGCCTGCCCAGCCGGATCGGCAACCTCCTCGGCATCACCCTGCGGGACTTGGAAAAGGTGATCTACTTTGAGCAGTACATTGTAGTCGACCCCGGGGAAACCCCGCTCACCCAGGGTGAGCTGATGCCGGAGGACCGCTATCTGAAGGCGCTGGTGGAGTACGGCAAGAACTTCAAGGCGGGCATCGGGCCGGAGGCGGTCCGCGACCTGCTCAAGAGCCTCCAGCTGGACTCGCTTTCCAAGAGCCTGCGCGTGGAGATGAAGACCACCGCCTCGGAGGCCAAGCGCCAGAAGCTGGCCAAGCGGCTGAAGGTGGTGGAGGACTTCAAGAATTCGGGAAACAAGCCGGAGTGGATGATCCTGGAGACCCTGCCGGTGCTGCCCCCGGACTTAAGGCCGCTGGTGCCGCTCGACGGCGGGCGCTTCGCCACCTCCGACCTCAACGATCTGTACCGCCGGGTGATCAACCGCAACAACCGGCTCAAGCGGCTGCAGGAGCTGGAGGCGCCGGAGATCATCGTGCGCAACGAGAAGCGCATGCTGCAGGAGGCGGTTGATGTGCTGTTCGACAACGGCCGCCGCGGGAAGACGGTGACCGGACGCAACAAGCGGCCGCTCAAGTCCTTGAGCGACATGCTCAAAGGGAAGCAGGGCCGCTTCCGGCAGAACCTGCTGGGCAAGCGGGTTGACTATTCCGGCCGCTCGGTTATCGTGATCGGGCCGGAGCTGCGGCTCCATCAGTGCGGGCTGCCCAAGAAGATGGCCATAGAGCTCTTCAAGCCCTTTGTCTACAACCGGCTGATCAAGAAGGGGTTTGCCACCACCATCAAGAGCGCCAAGAAGCTGGTGGAGAAGGAAACCGCCGAGGTGTGGGACGCCCTGGACGAGGTGGTGCGGGAATATCCGGTGCTGCTCAACCGCGCGCCCACCCTGCACCGGCTGGGCATCCAGGCCTTTGAACCGATCCTGATCGAGGGCAAGGCCATTCAGCTGCATCCGCTGGTGTGCTCCGCCTTCAACGCCGACTTTGACGGCGACCAGATGGCGGTGCACATTCCCATCGCCATCGAGGCGCAGATTGAGGCGCGGGTGCTGCTCATGTCCACCAACAACATTCTCTCCCCCGCCCACGGGAAGCCGATCATTGTGCCCACCCAGGACATCGTTTTGGGCATTTACTACCTGACCCGCGAGCGTGAATCGATGAAGGGGGAGGGCAAGGTCTTCGCCAATCCCGGCGAGGTGCGGGTGGCCTATGACAACGGCATGGTCGATCTCCACGCGAAAATCAAGGTGCGCATGGACGGTGAGATCAAGGACACCACCGTGGGACGGATCATTTTAAGGGAGATCATGCCCGAGGAGATCGGCTTCGATGTGATCAACCGGGTGATGGGCAAGAAGGAGCTGGCCGACCTGATCAGCTACTGCTACCGGCTGTGCAAGGACAAGAAGACCATCCTGCTGGCGGACCGCCTCAAGGACCTGGGCTACAAGTATGCGACCCAGTCGGGCCTTTCCATCTGCATCGGCGACATGATCATTCCCTCGCGCAAGTCGGAGCTCATCGACACCGCCAACAAGGAAGTGCAGGAAATTGAAAGCCATTACAAAGAGGGCCTGATCACCGACGGCGAGCGCTACAACAAGGTGGTAGACATCTGGGCCCAGGTGACCGAGAACGTGTCGCGGGAGATGCTGCGGGAGCTGGAGACCGAATCGGTGAAGGACCGGGACGGCAACGTCAAGCAGGTGGCCAGCTTCAACCCCATCTACATGATGTCTGATTCCGGCTCGCGGGGAAGCGCCCAGCAGATCCGGCAGCTGGCGGGGATGCGCGGGCTGATGGCCAAGCCGTCGGGCGAAATCATCGAGACCCCGATAACCGCCAACTTCCGCGAGGGGCTGAACGTGCTGCAGTATTTTATCTCCACCCACGGCGCGCGCAAGGGTCTGGCGGACACCGCGCTGAAGACCGCCAACTCCGGGTACCTGACCCGCCGGCTGGTGGACGTGGCCCACGACTGCATCATCAATGAATATGACTGCGGCACCATGGACGGCATCGAGGTGTCGCCGCTGATCGAGGGCGGGGAAATCGTCGAGCCCATCGGCGACCGTATCCTGGGAAGGGTCTCGCTGGAGGACGTGGTTGATCCCTACACCGACGAGGTGCTGGCCAAGGCCAACCAGGAGATCAACGAGGAGATCGTGGAGAAGATCGAGCAGACCCGCATCGAGCAGGTGAAGATCCGGTCGGTGCTGACCTGCCAGGCCAAGCGCGGCGTGTGCGCGCTCTGCTATGGCCGGGACCTGGCCCGGGGCAAGATCGCCAATATCGGGGAGGCGGTGGGCATCATCGCCGCCCAGTCCATCGGCGAGCCGGGCACCCAGCTCACCATGCGCACCTTCCATATCGGCGGCACGGCGAGCCGGCGCGCCGAGCAGACCACCCTGGAGGCGAAATACCCGGGGCGGATCAAGTTTATCAAGCTGAGCGTGGTGAAGGACCGCGACGGCGACCTGGTGGCGATGAACCGCAACGG
>CAZWCD010000096.1:6770-10992 GCA_964632275.1 uncultured Thermodesulfobacteriota bacterium | reverse complement strand
TTCGGCTGGGGTATGATCAGCGCATCTCCGTCGGCAAGAAAAACCCGCCTGATGTCGGGGGAATACGCGCCTGCCTCATCAATGTCCTGCCTGATGGCATCCGTATCCTTGATGCGGAAACGCCTCCCTTTATAAGCCGGGCAAAAGGTGCAGCGGTTGTGCGAGCAGCCCACCGTCACCTGCAGGATGAGGCTGCGGGCTTCGCTGGGAGGGCGGATCACCGGACCCTCATAGTTCATGGCTGATGCAGCTCCCGTTGCAAGACCGTGACCATCTCGCTGCGCGAGACGGTTTTCTGCTCGCCCCTGCTCATGTCTCGCAGCACCACCGTGCCCTGGCGTATTTCATCCGGGCCGAGGATGGCCACCCATGGAATGTTCCGGCCGGCGGCATAGGCGAGCTGTTTTTTCATTTTATCATGCCGGAGATAGATCTCCGACCTGATCGCGGCGGACCGCAGCAGCGACAGCAGTTGCAGCGCGTCGTGCTCCGTCTCCGGGCTGAATATGGCAACCATCACATCGCCGGCGCTGCCGCCGGCAGTGAACAGGGCAAGCTCCTCCATCACCGTGATGATCCGCTCCAGCCCGAAGGAAGAGCCGGTGGCGGGAAAGGGCGTGCTGTTGAACATCCCGATCAGGTTGTCGTAGCGTCCGCCTCCCGAGATGCTGCCGATGCGTGGCTCGTCGACGGTGGTTTCAAAAATGGGTCCGGTGTAATAATCCAGGCCCCGGGCGAGCGAAAGGTCAAAGCGATAATTCCCTTCGGCAATATTCATGGCTGCCAGATATGAAAAGAGGTCCTCAAGCTCTGTAATGCCATCGGCAAGGGCTTGGGAATGGGGGAAGCGTTTTTTTAAATAAGAAAAAGTAATTGATAATTGACCTGATTTGTCGTAGAGTTCAAGTATTGCATTAACCGTGGTTTCGGTAAATCCCTTTTCGAACATCTCCTCTTTGACGCCTTCAATGCCCTTTTGTTCCAGCTTGTCAATGATCCGGAGCAGCGCGGGTATGGCATGATCTTCAATGCCTAATTCACGGGCAATGCCGTTTAATATTTTCCGGTTGTTAATGTGGATGGTGAAGCCGGTGAAGTTGAGCGCCTTGAGAATGCTGTACATGGTGGCAATGATTTCCGCCTCCGCCAGGACGCTGTTGCTGCCCACAATGTCTGCGTCGCACTGCCAGAACTCCCTGAATCGCCCACGCTGGGGCTTATCGGCGCGCCACACCGGCGATATCTGGTAGCATTTAAAGGGTTTGGGCAACTCCGGGTACATGGAAACGACCCGGGAGAGCGGGATGGTCAGATCATAGCGCAGGGCAAGGTCGCGTCCGCCGCGGTCGGTGAACTTGTAAATCAGCTTTTCGCCCTCTTCACCGTATTTGCCTTCAAGCAGCGAGGCGTATTCCAGGGCGGGGGTTTCCAGCGGTTCAAAGCCGAACTGCTCAAAGGTCTGCTGGATGGTCTTGATGACCTTTTGCCGGAGCGCCTTTTGCGGCGGAAGAAAATCCCTGAAACCCTTGGGTATCTGTGGCTTGATTGGTGGCGTCACGTTGTAAGCAGTAAGCGTAAAAAGAATGCACCCGTCAGCGGGCGACAGCGATCAAACGCGCCAAACATACCATGAACGTTTGTACCAGGTCAACTGGTTATTCGGCGCGCGGCTGATAATTTTTAATCCGGTAATAATTTGACAACCTTCCGGGCGAATATTACAATCCCGGGCGTAGGCTTAGAAAAACCCACCACCGGCCGGCTCGGTGTGCTGCAGGAAGATTCCCTTTATTTCGTTCGCGACGGGGCGGGCAGGATCTTCAGCCGGTGAGGAACATGGATCATGGCAAGGCACTTTTTTCTCGACCGCCACACAATCAACAAGGGCAGGGCGTCCCTGACCGGCGATGAGGCGCGACATGTCGCGGCCGTGCTCCGGATGCGCTCAGGCGATGTCATTCGCCTGGTTGACCAGGAGGGATGGGAATACCGTGCGGTGCTCTATGGAGTCAGTGCGCGGCGGGTGGAGGTCGTGTTGCTGGAAAGACTTCCGCCGGAGCAGGGGCCATCCCGGCGCATCATCCTGGGGCAGGCCCTTCCCAAATTTCAGAAGATGGACTACATCGTTCAGAAGGCGACCGAGCTGGGTGTGAGCGGCATGCTTCCCTTCCTGGCCAGCCGCAGCATTGACCGGGCCAATCCTGAGCAACTCCGCATCAAATGCCTGCGCTGGCGGAAAATCGCCGCTGAGGCCGCCAAGCAGTGTGGTAGACACCGGGTGCCCCTCATTGAAAAAGTATCAACATTCCATGACATTGTAACTGCAGACCGTGATAATTCGCTTAAGATAATTCTCTGGGAAGACGAAAAGAGATGTGGATTAAAAGAGGTGGTACACCGCAGCAGGGACGACAGCAACGCCATCGTGTTGGTCGGACCGGAGGGCGGCTTTAGCGCCGCGGAGATTGAGCTGGCATCGGGTTGCGGCTATCAGCCGGTCACCCTGGGGAGGCACATCATGCGCACCGAAACCGCGTCACTGTATGTGCTCTCCGTTCTGCACTACGAAGGAGGGGGATGAGCGCGGGCAGGTTCCGGGCAGCCTGATGAATCGTGCCGCACCGCCGGGTCAATGCGCCCGCTTCGAAACTATCCGCATCAGCAGGTGTAAAGGAGTGTCGCCATGAAGTGCCCGCGCTGTAATTATGTCAGTTTCGACAGCATGCCGCGCTGCAAGAAATGCGGTTTTCAATTCAAGCCGGTGCGTTCTCATCAGGAACCGTTGGACATTACATCGATTGTGTCCGATGCCACGGCCAAAGCAGACACCGCCAATGTGATAGATGAGGATGATGCGCTTAAAAAGACCGTTTCATCCATCCGGGAGTCGCTTGCCGAGATAGATGGCGGGAGCCGCCGTGAAGGCACGGAACCGCCTCCGGAGAAGCCCTTTGCCGTTGATGCCGAAGATTTGAAATTTACCGTGGACAGCAGCTACATGCATACGGCAAAGCAGTTCCCGGACGACGGGGAAATCAACTGGGAAGAAAGCGTGTCGCTCAGCAATGAGAATGTGGATCTTCCCTTTAACGATAATGATGCCGGGTCAATTGATCCGGGCCGGCCCGGGACGTCCGAGGAGCGCCCGTTAACCGCGGGAGATCGGTTCCAGGGCACCCTCAGGCAGATTGGTGAGGAGCTGAAGGAGATAGAAGATGCGCCGCCGGTGGCGGCGTTCACGCCCCCGCCGCCGGAGCCGGTGCTGTTTGACCTGCCTGCCGCTTCGATGGCGCCGGGAGAGGACGCCTCCGTCCCGGTCGGCAAAGCCGGCTTCTGGATACGAAGCATGGCCTACTTGATTGACACGGTTATTCTGGAGTTTCTGTCAATCATCCTGATGCTGGTGGGCATGCTGGCGATGGCGGTGGGACGATCGGGTTTGCCGGCGATGGACGAAGATCGCATTATGGGGCTGCTGGTGCCCTATTACCTGTTCAGCACCATACTTACCATTGCCTA
The DNA here is from genome assembly GCA_964632275.1 of uncultured Thermodesulfobacteriota bacterium. Classification (GTDB taxonomy): domain Bacteria; phylum Desulfobacterota; class WTBG01; order WTBG01; family WTBG01; genus CAZWCD01. Next base: position 7,473 of record CAZWCD010000096.1, on the reverse strand, counting down.
TTTTACCTATTTTCACGGCAGCGTCGGACAAACCCCGGGTAAAATGCTGTGCGGCATCAAAGTGGTGCGCACTGACGGAGAGGCGCTCGGCTATGGGAGGGCCTTCCTCAGGTGGGTCGGTTACCTGCCCTCGAGCCTCATCTGCGGCCTGGGATTCCTCTGGATTGCCTGGGATCGCAATAAACAGGCTTGGCATGATAAAATTGCGGGCACCCGGGTCATCCGGCTGTAGGCCGGCCGGGTTGGGGAGCGAGACTCCATGCGATTGCCATTAATGTCCTCACCTGTGCGATGCGCCATCCTTGGCGCCATTTTTTTCTGCCTGCCTGCGGTGGTTGATGCCGGCTTTTATACCTGGAAGGATGCGGCGGGCACCCTCCACTTTACCGACAGTTACGATGCCATCCCGCATGCCTACCGGGGGGCGGCTCAAGGCAGTGACCGGGGCCGGGAGTCGGGCGCCGGAAGCGGCGCCGGGATTGCGCCGAAGCGGGTGGTTGTCCATTTTGAGCGGCAGGACAAAGCCATCCTGGTGCAGGCGGTGCTTAACTGGAATCTGCCGGCGCTCTTCCACCTCGATACCGGGGCAACCTGTACCATGATTACCGCGGAGGATGCGCGTGATCTCGGGCTTGCGCCGGCCGGAAGGCCGACCGTCAAAGGGTACATAGCCGACGGCAGCATGGTGGAGCTGGAGCGGGTG
>CAZWCD010000096.1:0-6670 GCA_964632275.1 uncultured Thermodesulfobacteriota bacterium | reverse complement strand
TTCGAGGGATCGGACATTTCCGCTGATGCGAGCACCAGGCGCAGCATCGAAAAGTACGAGGAGGCGATGGCAAGACTTGACAGATACATCGAGATGCGCCACAATGAAGTCAGTATCCAGCAGAAGCAAATTGAACAGTTGCAGGGCAACATCGATCATTATGAACGTTTGATGACCGGGTTGTAAGTGACCTGATGAACCCCCGGGAACCGTGGAAAGGAACCGTGTATAAAGCTTGTCTGCATAAGACAGCCGCGCTGCTGATCGCGGCCTTAATGCTGTGCGTTGCCGCTTCCTGCACCTCTTCCAAGGCGGAACGACACTACAAGCGCGGGGTCAGGAGCATGCTCAAGGGCAGATCGGAAAAAGCGGTTGAGGAATTCACCAGGGCCATCCAGTTTAACCCGCAGTACACCCAGGCTTTTTTTCAGCTTGCGTCGGTGTATGAATCGGAAGGGGCCCTGGAAAAGGCCTGCACGGTGTATCAGGACCTGATGCGGACCGACCCGACCATGCTGGCCGAAGCGGAGTGTCGGCTGGCAAAGGTGTATAGCCGCCTGGGGAAATGGCAGGAGGCGGTGGCCTGCTTCAACAGTGTCGTCGCTAAAAACCCCGGGAACGCCGAAGCCCACTTCGGCCTGGCCACCATCTACCGTCAGCGCAATGACCGGGAGCGGGCGCTGCGATCGTATGAGCAGGCGGTGGCATGCAATGCGCAGCTTTTTGAGGCGCACTATGCGCTGGCGGTCATGTATTACCGCGGCGGTGCGTTCAGCCGTGCACGCACCCATGCGCTGCTTGCGGCCGAGCGATTTCCCTCCGCCCGGACGCTGGTGGCGCTGATTGACGAAGAGCTGCCCGGCTCCGCCGGGCGCCTGTAGCATGGGCGCGCTTCCGACGACAACGGTAGGTGCCCGATTCCTTAATCACATCGAGAAATGCCCGTGAATAAGAAACAATTGGTGGTGATCTGGTGCGCAGTGCTGATTGCTGTCAGCATGATCTGGTTTCCCGGCAGCTGGTTTGGGTACATTGTCATGGGCTACCCGGCAATCAGGCCGGACAGTGTTGAGTTTGTAGTTAAGGTCATACTGCCGCTGGCAGCCTTTACCGGTCTGTTTGTCTATTCGCTGCGGTCGAAGCGGACGGCCGCAGGCAGCCCTCACCTGCGAGTGAATCGCCCCCGGCGCGTTTCTTTCTTCTCTGCAATGCTGATCCTGGGTGCGGGGCTGGCGGCAGGATTTATCGGCGGCTCCCTCATGATCCCCCGGGCGCATCAGCCGGCGGACACCATGAACCGGGAAACTCGCCCGCTTCAGGATGTTGATGATCCGTTCAGGAATTTTTGCCGGCGGGAAGGATACCGCCAGGACGTGGAAGCGCTGACGCAATGGCTGAGCGATGAAAAGGCGAAGAGCGTCGGCATATTGTACAATGGGGATGACGACTACAGTCATGACCTGTACACCTATTTTGTTCAAAGTCTTCCGGATAAAAAAGTGGCCGTTGCCTTCAGCAATCGGTTCAACCAGGGGGACAGGTCATTCCTGCGGGACATCAAGGCACTGGAGTCGGCGAAACCTGAGGCAATTGTCTTCCTGGGGAGCCATGAAGACCGGATTGCCTTTATGGAGAGCATTACCCGGCAGCCGCAGGCGGAATTCTGGCAGCAGCGACTCAAGAAAATCAGGTGGCTTGAATAGCGGATGATTACCCGGGTATTGGATGAACCTGCCCCGGCATTGTCTTGGTGATGCCGGGGTGTTTTGTTTGCTTAGAATGAGGCGAACCGGATGGAGAGGGCGGATATAACAGCCCATGCGAGGACGAGCAGGGTGGCGACAACACAGCAGTTTGCCAGGGTTCGGTGAAACACGGTTTCTCTTGTTCGCTCTTCATAGCCGAGCACAAATGCCAGGGCAATGCCGCCGGCCAGGCCGCCGCCGTGCGCCCAGTTGTTGATGCCGGGGAAAATAAAACCGAAGATAAACAGACCGATAACCCATCCTCCGATATTCTTTAAGAGCATCTGGCCGTATGCCCCGCCGCGACTCCTCGCATAGTAGAGGATGGCGCCGATCAGCGCGAACAGTCCGGCCGAGGCGCCGATGGTAAAGGGAACACCGGCACGATAGGAAACATAGAAGCCGGCAATGCCGCCCAGGGTGTAGATGCTGAACATGCGGCTCACGCCATATTCCTGCGCAATAAAAGGTGCGATCTGCTTCAGCACCATCATATTGAAAAAAATATGCAGGATTCCCCCATGCAGGTAACCGGCTGAGAGCAGTGACCACCAGCGGTGAAACTGGTCAATGGGAATGGTGCCGGTTGCGCCGAGCAGCAGGAGCATTTGATTGGAGGGCGAGAACAGGGCAAAGGGGTTCATGGAGAGCCGCAGCGCGGCCGGGTTGAGCAGTACGGAAAGAGCGAAGAGAACAATATTAACCGTGATCAGCGACCGGACGATCTGATCCGGCTGGAGATGGCGGCTTAAGGACGCGGTTTGCCGCCACCAGGATGCCGGGTGAGAAATGCCGCAGTAGGGACAGGCCGGTTCGCTTCTGCTGATAAGTTTCCTGCAGTTGGGACAGAGCAGCGATTTGCGTGGAGACGCGGTCATGGATAGGATCCCGCAGTGCTAGTAGCGAAACATGCCGTTCTCGTAAATGACCACTTTTTTGCCGGACGTCAGATGAGCGGTCACGGTTTTGCGCTCGGTGTTGACCATGTCCCAGTGGAGCGCGGAGTCGTTAAACCCCAGCCTCTCTTTTCTCTCCCGGGTCAATGCGGCCTGATTGCCGTCATAGGTGTCTGAATAGGACGCACCCACCGCCAGGTGGCAGTTTCCGTAGGTCCCTCCGAAGTTCTCGTCAAACAGGGTGTTGGCCATAAAAGTGTTGATCCGGGAAAAGCGCTTATCGGTGAGGGAAAACTCGCCCACCCTGCAGGCGCCTTTGTCCATGGCAAGCTGCTTGCGGGCAAAGGCTTCTCCTTCTTCCGCGCGAACGGTGACCGCCGAGCCCTTTTTAAATTCCAGGCGCACGCCCGAGATATAGTTGCCGCTGCGAAAGGACGGCAGGTTAGCGTAGTAAGTGCCTTCCGTTCCCCGCCAGTCGGGCGAAAGAAATATCTCGAAGCTGGGGATGTTGTGACCGGAAATGCCGATCCATTTCCGACGCTCACCCGGGGTTATCACCAGATCAAACGATGCGGACTGCACCGCATAGTGCTTCACCTTCAGGCTGTTCAGCCAGTGCTTGAGCGAGTGCGCATCGTTGAAAATAGTTTCCCATTCGCGCGGCGGATCAGGCCGGTTCAGATAACAGGCGCGTATGATCTGGCTCGTATAGTCGGCCAGGGTAAGACGCGCGTGACGCGCCAGTTCCGCTGTGGGCAGCGTGCACAACGTCCAGCCAAAAGCGCCCCGTTCATCGCGCTTGTTCAGGATATCGCGCAGCGGCTTATAGGCGATGGCGGCCGTGGCAATTTTTTTAGGGTCGGTGCCGCGCAAGTGGGTCAGCGATTCCGGCGCGCTCAGGAAGATGGAACCGTTGAGCCGGTTTAAGAGTTCCCGGCTTCCCGGAGCCTGGAAGACCAGCTGCCGGCGGTTTGCCATGCCGTAAAAATTCAGGTCCATGGTGGGAGTGCCGTTCAAGCGCAGCAGGGGATTCATGCCCAGACGCAGGATTTTTGCCTGCAAGATTTCAGCAAGCCTGAGCGCGGCCAGATCAAATCGAACCATGATGATGTCAGATTTTCGGTATCGCTGGGTTCGCGCTTTTTTAAGCCCCCAGAGCAGCACATCGGCGTAGTTCTCAAGCTGTTTTTCACTCAACATGAATGCATATCCTCCTGAAACCCATGATCGGAATCCGCAACCGGCGCCAACTGCGGCCATGCAGGAACATGTATACTAGGTTATTTTGCGGAAGGAGTCAAATATACTTTCAGCAGCAAAAGATGCACATTCAATAAGAGGGGCATAATCAGACATATAGAAACTTTGTCGCTTTCTGCAAAAGAAAATAGACATTTTTAAGATATTTTCTCTTGACATGCGGTCGTTCAAGCCTACAATGCACAGTATATAGACGGTTCTTGTGCTACAAATCTATATATTGGGTATTATTATCCTGTGTGCTTATAGCGGGGCCGCCCGAAATGCCAGGAGATATCGTCATGCAGACCACCGTTGATGACCGAAGATCTGATGAGATAAACCAGCATATAGCCTTTATCGAGCATGTCGTTGCCCTGTGGATACAGTGTACACCGGACGATAATATAATGGGACGGGTCTTTCTGGATGTGAGGGACAAGCTCGAGAGAATACGCTATCTCAATAACCGTCTGAGTGACAATGGATGAATACCGCGTTGCGGCAGCATGATCAAATCGACCATGGTGAAAGCGAGCCGTTGCAATCCGGGGACCAGCGGAAACACCCCAGGTTTGCCACCCGGATGAGGGCATTGTACTATGTGAGCGATGCGCAGGAGGGGCTGGACAAATGTGAGATAGTGGATGTGAGCTATGGCGGGTTGGGAATACAATTTAATCAGGCGGCTGAGGTTACGGTTGCATCGCCGATTAACCTTGGCGTGGTGGTCAGGTGGCAATTGGTGCCGGTCAGCCTGAAGGGCAGGGTGAAATGGACCGGCGCAGGGACGAGTCAGCCGGCGTGCGGTGTTGAGCTGGACATGCCCCTGGATAATATGACGCTGCTTAAACTGCTGTAACGATTTCTGCGTCTCACCACCTCCGTGACTCTTCTTCCATGCCACTGCCCATGACCATCCGGCGTGAAATAATGCAACTGCTGACCCAGGGCGAATGGACCGCGGGCGAAATTTCGCGCGCCGTGCATATTCCCCAGAAAGAGGTGTACGCGCACCTGGAGCACATCAGGAAATCGCTCCGGGGTGATTTCATGATGGCGCCTGCCGAATGTCTGGCGTGCGGATTTACATTCAGCAAAAGGAAGTCGGTTCAGCCTCCCAGCCGGTGCCCCCTCTGTAAAAACGAACATATCAAGGACCCGGAGTACTTTAGCCGGGCGGCAGGGCCCGGCAAAAAAGAGCAGGCAAATCGTGGATCCGGTGAGGTATTTTGACCCCGCCTTCCGTGAAGCATTGCCGGTGACCGGACTGCTGTTCTCCCCCTGTTTTCAATCAGGCTGCCAGAATTGTTTCCAACATCCAGAAGACAATCCCGCCGCGCACGCTCCACATGACGGTTCTGATCCAGTTGCTGGATACGAGCAGGTTGAACGTTTTGGTCTCATAGCCACGGGAAAGCTTGAAATGGCTGGGTACTTGAAGGGTGGCAGTGGACAGCCAGGTGATTCCGATCAGGATCAGGTTGATCCACGTCTGGAGGGGCAGGATTCCGGCCGGGGGCTTCCATACCAGCAACAGCGCAGTAAGCAGTTCGATTCCCTGCAGGGGGATCACCACCAGTACGGTCAGAAAAAGATTGGCGGTCTGGTATTCGGTGAAACTGTCTTTGCCGACCCGGCTAAACAGGGGGTAATGCACGATCTGCGCAAACCAGATGATGCCGAACATGGCCCAGGTGGAAGCCGCGTAGATGTAAAGGACATATCTCATAACATCGTCCATTGCGGTTACCCTCCCTAAAACAGTGATGTAAGAAATGCAATCGTAATCGCCAATGCTGCGTTTCGTGATGCAAACTATAGCCGCTATGACGTGCGCCGTCAATAGTCAAATCGTGCCGGATAATCCGGGCAAGCGTCAGCTGTGTGTCTCAGTAGCTTGATCCATACGATGGTGATCGATGAAAATCGGCTATCCGTGCATTAATTTGAGTTTACCCTGCCGGAGTTCGAGGACATTCCGCCTTGCTTCCTGGACGGAAGAGCGCTTTCTCGAAACGGTCAAAAGCAATCTTGCCTGCCTGATGCACATTCTGGAATTCAACGCCGGGCACAACCTGCTCCTGTGCAGAATTACCTCTGATCTGATCCCGTTTGCGTCCCATCCGGTTTGCACCCTTCCCTGGCAGCGATACTTTGGAAAGGAATTTGCTTCGATCGGCGCGTTCGTCAGAGACAACGGTATGCGGCTGTCCATGCACCCCGATCAGTTTACCCTGATCAATTCACTTGACGAGTCGATTTTTGAGCGAAGCGTGCGCGAACTTGCCTATCATGCAGACGTGTTAAACCTGCTCGGCAGTGACAGGACGCACAAAATCCAGATTCATGTCGGGGGAGTGTACGATGATAAGGCCAAAAGCATGGCGCGATTTGTCGCCCGTTACCGAAAGCTGCCCATGGCCATTAAAAAAAGGCTGGTCATTGAAAACGATGACAGGTCCTACGGGGTGGCAGACTGCCTGACGATTCATGACCAAACGGGTATCCCGGTTGTCTTTGACACCCTGCATCACCGCATGAAGAATGAGGGAGAACCGGTTCGGGATATATGTATCAAGGCATGTTCCACCTGGAAAAAGCAAGACGGGGCGCCGATGGTCGATTACAGCGCGCAGGACAGAAAAAAACGCCCGGGATCTCATGCGGAGACAATTGATCCCGGGGAGTTCAGAAAGTTTATCGATGCAATGCGCGGCCTTGATTTCGACGTCATGTTTGAAATCAAGGACAAGGAGACGAGCGCATTAAAGGCGGCAGCCATTCTCG
>CAZWCD010000095.1:0-11096 GCA_964632275.1 uncultured Thermodesulfobacteriota bacterium | reverse complement strand
GCCATGAGACATTTAAAGAAATATTTTTCTTTCATTCACACCTGCGACAAGGAGACTACCGAGGCCATCAATTCCGGGGTAACCACATTTACCGTGGCACTAAAATAAAACACCCCACAGCAAGGCTGCGGGGGTGTTTCGGCGAATCTTGATGACCGGCGGGAAGCGCGGCTGAGAACCCATCGCATCAGGCGGCTTTACATTGGTATTTTAATTCCAATCCCTCCTGCACTAATTTCAAAATCTGATTTATTTGAAATGGTTTCTGAATAATAAAGTTGACGCCCTTCTCCCTCATTCCCGGTTCGTCGAGCTGGACGCTCCACCCGGTGATGACCGCAACCGGCACGTTCTTTCCCATCTGTTTAATCTCTTCGGCCACCTGCCAGCCGGACATGCCGGGCATGCCCAAGTCGGTGCAGACCAGGTCATATTCGCCGTTTCTCAACAGCTCCAATCCCCGATTTCCATCAGGGGCAATTGCAGCCTCATGCCCCTGGCTGATCACTATGTCATATAAAAGCTGCCTGATTTCCTCTTCATCCTCTATAATCAGTATCTTCGCCTTTTTATCGCCGGGTGCGGCGAGGACGCACTCCCCTTCCCCCGTAACCGCCTTTTCAGAGACGGGAAGTTCTATGGTCAAAACGGTTCCCTTTCCCTCCTCACTCTCCACCAGTATGGTACCTTTGTGGCGATCGATGATATTGTATGAAATGCTCATGCCCAGGCCGGTGGAACGGACCCCTTTGGTGGTGAAGAAGGGATCAAAAATCCTGTTCCGTATGTCTTCAGGAATGCCCATGCCGGTATCGGCAATGGTCAGTATGATGCGGTCATTATCCCGCCTCGTCGCAATGCTGATCCGCCCGCCGTCGGGCATGGCATCGAGCGCGTTATTAATGAGATTGGTTAATACTTCCCGCAATTCGGATGCGCTGCCCAGGATGTTTGGAATTGCACCATAGTCTCGTTGCACCTCAATGGTAATGCCCCGCGATTCAGCCTCATTCCGCCACCGCATTTTCGTGAATTCCAAAACGTTGTCCAGCAGCTCATTGATGTCAACCGGGCTAAAGTCCTTGTCATCCAGCCGTTTCCGGGAAAATTCCTGGATCCTTCTCACTATTTCCGCCCCGTCCAGCGATGCCCGCTCGACAACCTCCAGGCATTTGGTCATATCACGCATTGATGTTCTTTTCTCCTCCCGGCCATCCGGAGACTTGAATTGCATTTTGAGGAGCTGCACCCGGCCTAAAATCGCCGCCAGCACGTTATTGAAGTCGTGGGCCACCCCGCCCGCCAGCTCTCCCAATGAGCGAAGCTTTTCCGATCGCAGCATTTGCTGGTGCATCTTGTTCCGCTCGGTGATGTCCCGGACGATGGCGATGCCGCCGATGCATTCGTTGTCACTGTAGATCATTGAATTATAACATTCCACCTCAACCGTCGTGCCGTCGTTGCGCAGGTATCGTGTTTCATATGAGGCAAAACCCTTTTCCAGCAGATCCTCTATTTTGTCCCGCACCTTTTTCTTTTCAGCGGCATCATCCCCGTGAAGTTCTGCGGAGTGCCTCCCCACGATCTCGTGCTTTTCGAGACCCAGCATCTCCCCCATCGCCTGGTTGACCGACAGGATGCAGCCCTTATTGTCACATATGATGATGCCGTCTTTGCTGCCCTGGATGATTTTCTCCAGAAATTCCTTCCCCTCCTGTATCTCGCGCTGGGTCCGCTTCCGTTCGGAAATGTCCCTCAGCACCGCCACGCCCGCGATATACTCCCCCTGATCGTTGCTGATCATGGAAGAGGTGCACTCCACGTCAACACAGCTTCCATCGCGGGTTTTGTACTGCGCCTCATAGGTGGCGGAGCCTTTTTCAAACAGCTCCGCGGTTTTTGCCAGAATAGTTTGCCGGGTTGCCTCATCGTTGACGATGAGCGACGATGCGTGTTTGCCGATGATGTCCTGCCTGGCAAAACCGCTCATTTTCTCCATGGCGGTGTTCGCGGAAAGTATGCATCCGGTTTCATCAACTATGAGGATTCCGTCCTTGGTGCCTTCAATTACTTTTTCCAAAAATTCCTTGGTTTCCCTCAGCTCCTTTTCCGCCTTTCTCCTTTGCGTAATATCCCGAATGATGGCAACTGCGCCGCACCGCTCTCCATCCTTATTGTATAAGCAGACTATGTTCTGCTCCACCGGAATGACCTTGCGGTCTTTGCAAAAATAGAACGTTTCCCAATTGGTGACCGTTCCCTTTTCAATAAGATCCGCTATGCGTTGTTGCGCATCCTGCGTATATTCCCGGCCCAACTTCAACACTTCTCCGGTTGTGCACTCATAAGTGCCCTCGTCCACCATCGGGGTGCACTCCATCACGTGCTTGCCGATTATTTCTTCCTTGCAGAAGCCGAAGAGATTAAGAAAATATTTGTTCACCTTGGTTATGTATCCGGTTTTGTCTGAAACCATGATGCAGTCGAGGGAATTTTCGATGAGGTTATCCAGATGCTCCTTTGCCTCCTGCAATTCCTTCTGGGCCCTGCTCCGTTCGGTAATATCCCTGATGGTGGCGACCGCCCCGGTGATGTTTCCCTGCTTGTCCTTTAAGAGGGCAACGCTTCTTTCGACGGTAATAACGTTCCCGTCCTTGCGTACCCAGGGCACATCCAGCCCGGAGGCATTGCCATCCCTGAACAATCGTTCAAAGAACTGCCGGTTTTTTTCGTCATGTTCCTCCCCCCCCGCCCGTAGCGCCTTGGCGTGGGTTCCGATTAAATCCTCCCTGCTGTAACCGGTTATTGATTCAACCGCATCGTTTAGCATGATGATGAAACCCTGGGGATCGGTAACGATTATCCCGTCAGAGGCGGTTTTGAATATGTTGTCCAAAAATTCCCGGATCTCTTCGATCCCTTTGAGGGCATTTCTTCTTTCGGTAATATTTCTCACAACCCCGACCGCGCCGATTACCCTTCCCCCGTCATCATAGAGCGATGATATGTTTTGTTCGCAGGGAACGATTTTGCCGTCCTTGCGGGTAAAATAGCTTTTCCGATTCCTGATTTCATTGCCTTCCATCATGTTCGCAATTGCCGCTGCCTGGTCATGGAAATACTCCTCAGTAATGACAATTGCATCTCCGGTGGTCAGCTCATAGGTGCCGGGTTCGCGGATCGATAATTCCGCCATGTGTTTTCCGACCAACTCATGCTCCTCATAGCCCAGTATTTTGAGGAATGCTTTATTAATTCTCCTGATGCTTCCCTGCCGGTCCACCGCGACAATGCCGTCCAGTGAGCTTTCAACGATATTGTGCAATAATTCCTTTGCGCCGCCAAAGGTATCATCAGACCGCATCACATCTGATCCCGGCGGCTGCGCCTCTGCCGCCTGATTCCGAGCGGCAAAGACTTTATGTAAAATACTGTTATCTGTTTTATCGGTTGTTTTCATCTTTTATTTCCTTCGCCTGCGTGAGTGCCTTGTTCTATTGTACCGGCAGTATAATCGGCCAATCCTTTGAAAAACCTTAATTATTTAAAACGGCGGCATATACAACAAATTATTTAAGAACGACCGGCCTTGCATATGCCTGCATTCAGAATAAGGAAATCTTTTGCTTGACAATGTACCGCAATAATATTATTAAGCTGGCGTTTCGTTCCCCCGGGCAGCTAAGCATGGCCGCGTTCAGAAGATTATCCTGTAGAATTGGCGCCATAGCGCTTGCATTTTTTTGCCTTGTCGTCACCTCGTCATATTCATGGGGTGTGCAATGCAGGTGCTGTAATCACGATAAGCGTCATTGCACCCATCATGATGCTAAGCATGCAGATACCTGGACCTCACCAGTAAACGAGTACTCCAATACCTGCCAAAGCGTTTATATTTCGCGCAGCAGCATATGCAATGAACAAATAGTGTCAGACATCAAGCTGGTTGCTGCTGCCGTTCAGACCAATCGAGCGGATTCTATTCAGACAGAGTATCGCCCCACCACATTTTCCTTTCGCGTCCTTCCTGTACTTCTCATCAGCAAAAACCTTCGGCTATAAAATAGGCGTTTTCCCGTGATTGTCGGAGAAGGAAGCAGCGAATGCTGTTTCCGGCTTTATACATTCCCTGATCGTGCAGGAGCTGCCTGATACGCACCCTGCGGTTTAGCCGCAGTTGACCTGCCTGCAGGGGTGAGTGCGCGCGCAGGCAATGCGGCATCTCATGCCGTCACCGCTATACCTGTGACGTTATGAGCAGCCTGCTCGGCTACCGGACATGATCGGCACACCAGCTGTTTCTGTGCTCATCTGGTTCTTAACAATTCCAATACAACCCCGGGAAAATACCGGGACAGACATAAGGGAGATGATTGTGGCTACATGCATGGAGTGTGGGAAAAAAATCAGCAAATTCTTTGGGAGAAGCAACCTGATCGAGGGCAAGCTAATCTGTGGTAAATGCGATGATCAGCGAAGGGAAAAAGAAAGAAGGGAGGCCGAAGCAACCAAGCGCGCAGTCGGCAAGTAATGCCATAGATGTTTTGCACGGGAGCCTCTCCGCCTAATCCGGAGAGGCTCCCGTACGATTTCATGCAGTTACTGAAAGCACATTTCGCAGGTGCAACACTTTCCGTGCACCACCGGTGCTTTTTCTTTTGTTGAACCATTTTTTTCTTTGCATAAAGGCTTGTTTTAGGCTATAGAGACTGCGTTGTTTAAACCGGTATGATGACTATATAGTTATGCTCAAGTTTCTGTTGCCCCGACAGCCGGAGTTTTTTCAATATTTCAGGCAGCTCAATGATTGCCTGAAGGAAATGACTGCACTCTCGTCCGAGTTTGTCGTTTCGTTTAAAGACTTTGAGCATTTTTGCGTCAGGGCCGAAGAAATTGAGCATCGCGCCGATACCATTACCCATACGATCGTTGATACGCTCAATAAAACCTTCGTGACCCCCTTCGACCGGGAAGATCTGTATGCCCTGGCCCATACCATGGATGATGTAATTGATTTGTTGGAACGAAACATTAAAACCATTCATGTGTACCAGGTTACGGAGAAGAAGGCCAATGTTGATGCATTCATTTCTCTCGCCGTCGAAGCCTCGGCGGCGCTGGATAATCTTGTCAGGGAGTGTTTCAAACAGCAAAAGCATACCTCCAGCGTCAACCAGTTGATTGTTAAGATTCACGAACTGGAAGACCAGGGCGACAGCCTGCACGAAAAGTCGATTCGAAAATTATTCAATGAAGAAAAGGATCCGGCCATGCTGGTTAAATGGAAGGATATTTATGAAAATTTAGAGAACATCATGGACAAATTCCAACGCGTGAGCGACGCATTCGGCAGCATAATAGTAAAATCGTAATCTATGAGCGCAAATTTATTGCTGGTGGTCGTTGTCGTGTTCATGGCTCTGGTTTTTGATTTTACGAACGGCATGCACGATTCGGCCAATTCCATTGCCACGGTCGTTTCCACCCGGGTGTTGACTCCCCGCCAAGCTGTCCTCTGGGCGGCTTTTTTTAATTTTATTGCCTTCCTGGCGTTTGGCACGGCGGTGGCGGAAACCGTCGGCAAAGGGCTGATAGATGTCAGCCTGGTCACCCCGACCATTATTTTAGCAGGCTTGATCGGGACCATCGCGTGGAACATGATCACCTGGTATCTGGGGTTGCCCACCAGTTCCTCGCATGCCTTGATTGGCGGGTATGCCGGTGCGGCGGTTGCCAGCGCCGGTTTTCAGGCCATTATTCCAAGCGGCTGGTATAAAACGTTGCTGTTTATCGTGCTGGCGCCGTCGATCGGGTTGTTTTTAGGCTGGATATTTAAAATCGTAACCACCTGGCTGATTTTTAAGCGATCGCTGTCGGCCATAAACATCTGGTCGCGACGCCTGCAGCTTGTGTCAGCGGCATTTTACAGCCTGGGGCACGGCGGCAACGATGCGCAGAAAACCATGGGCATCATCACCAGCCTCTTATTTTCGGCCGGCTACCTCAAGACGTTTCACATACCCTTCTGGGTGGTTTTAAGCGCCAATGGCGCCATTGCATTGGGAACGCTTTCCGGCGGCTGGCGCATCGTGAAGACCATGGGCCAGAAAATTACCAAGCTGAAACCGATTGACGGTGTCTGCGCCGAAACCGCCAGCGCCATCAGCATTTTCGCGGCTACTCATTTGGGCGTGCCGGTGAGCACCACCCATGTGATAACCGGGGCGATTTCCGGCGTCGGATCAGTCCACCGTCTGTCTGCCGTCCGCTGGGGGGTGACCATAAGAATTGTGTGGGCATGGGTTCTCACCATTCCGGCGGCGGCAGCCCTGGCCGCCCTGGCGTTTATGGCCTTGAAACTGTTTTTTTATGAAATCGGGTTCGCACAGTGAATTACCCCGCAGCAAAGCTGCGGAGTATTCTGGCGAATCTTTATGAACACAACCACGCACCGGGACCTTATGATAAAGGCCGGTCCTGCTGAACAAGCACGACCGGCCTTTGTGGATAAAGATGAATGCCTTCCCATTGCAGCCCGGGGCAACACATTCCCGGATTCGCACGGCAGGAACCGAAAACGTTTCGTATCCTACCCTTCAAAAAAAGCCCGCAGCTTTTTACTCCGGGTGTGATGTCTCAGCTTCCGCAGCGCCTTTTCTTCGATCTGTCTGATCCGTTCCCTGGTGACATCGAAATCCTGGCCCACTTCTTCAAGCGTGTGATCGGCTGACTCTCCGATGCCGAATCGCATCCGGATAACCCGTTCCTCCCGGGGAGTGAGGGTGGCCAATGCCTTGACGGTTTGTTCCTGCAAGCTGTTGTACAGGGCCACATCCCCCTGCAGCGCAACCTGCGTGTCTGCAATGAAATCCCCCAGCTCATTCTCGTTTTCATCGCCCATGGGTTTTTGCAATGATATGGTGTGCCGGGCAATGGTGAGGACGCTGCTTACCCGGTCCAAGGGCAGGTCAACGATTTTCGCGATCTCCTCGGGTGAAGGCTCCCTCCCCAGCTTTTGCACCATGCGGTGCGAGGCGCTCATCAGCTTATTGATGTTTTCGATCATGTGGACCGGAATCCTGATGGTCCTCGCCTGGTCGGCGATCGCCCGGGTGATGGCCTGCCGTATCCACCACACGGCGTAGGTGCTGAACTTGTACCCCCGCCAATATTCAAATTTCTCGGCGGCCTTGATCAGCCCTATATTTCCCTCCTGCACCAGGTCCAGGAGATGCAGACCCCGATTGTTATACTTCCTGGCCAGGCTGAGGACCAGCCGCAAATTGGCCCGCACCAGTTCATCGCGGGCCTGCCTGGTTTTCAGTTGCGCCTCTTCGATGGTTCTGACCATCTGACGTAATGATTGTCCATCAAAGGCGGTCTCAGCTTCAATCAGCCTGATTTTCCTGCGGGCATTCTTTATAACCTCCCCGCATTCGATGAACACGTTGTGCGGGATGTTCTTCCCCCCGGCGGTCACGCTCACGGCGCGCGGATCCTTTTTAAGGCGGCGCAGATGCTTTTCCAGCGCTTCGAGCGGCATATGCGTCCGGTTCACGCATCGTTTAATCTCACCTTCCGCATGTTCCAGCTCTTCAAACAGGCGCTTCAGTTTTTGCGCGACGATGTCCATCCAGGCCTTGTTGAGATGCATGCGTTCGATCAGGGTGCGCAGCATCCCCATACTCCGATCGATCTTCTTCTGCAGCTCATGTTGTGCCGCCGCGCCGGGGGAGGGCTGGGCAAGCTGCTTCCGCAATGCCTGGTTCAGGCGTTCTCTTCGTTGCATCCGTGCTATCAAGGCAAGAAGATCGCTTGTCTGACCCGCTTCATCAACCTCGGTATCCGCATCATCAAATCCCTGTACAACGCTTCGGATGGAAATCCGGTTGTTTCTCAGATCATCGCCGAGGCGCATAATTTCAGAAATAGTGATGGGGGCGCGCAGGATGGCTGCGGCAAATTCCTTCTCCCCTTCTTCTATGCGTTTGGCAATGGCGATTTCTTCCTCGCGGCTCAGCAGGGATATGGAGCCGATCTGCCGCAAATACAAGCCGATCGGATCTTTACCGGCGTCACCCGAGGCCTTTGCCGGTTCTTCATCGAGCGCATCGTTGCGGTCATGCCCCATCCCTGCAGGGGGCGGGGGCGGCGGCAGTTCCTGCTCCGACGCGTGCTCAACCATGTCTATCGGCATGTCCCCGAGCAGCACCAGCATGTCATCGATCTGCTTCGGCGCCAGGATGTCTGACGGGATGCCGTCGGTGACTCCATCCTGGGGTACCAAGCCCTTCGCCTTTCCCATGGCCACACGATGCTGCAGGTTTGTTTCTTCTGATGCCATTGCTGCCGGCTCCTTATTCCCGGACATGCTGCCGTCGGTTACTGTGCATAGGTCCCGGCGCGTTTTGCGTGCGGCCGCCGGCGCGGCCGGTGACGGGCCGGCCTGCTGCTGTTGGCAAAATCGCCCCTCCCGGTGTGGCGGACTGCTTCCCGCTCACCAGGGGAAGCATCGATGCCCGCATTCGCCAGTACGCAGTGTCTGAGCTTATCCCCCAGAATACGGGTAATCGAACTGGCCGGTTCCCTGTCCCGGCTGGTGACAAAGGTAAATGCGTCGCCGGTTTTGCAGGCACGCCCGGTCCGCCCGATGCGATGGGTATAGGCGAGCGCCGTCTCAGGAATATCGTAATTGATGACATGGGAGACGCCACACACATCAATACCGCGCGCGGCAACATCGGTGGCAACCAGAACCTTGTAACGGCCCTTGCGGAAACCATCGAGCGCTTCCTGCCGTTTGTTCTGCGAAAGGTTGCCGTGCAGGGCAATCGCATCGTACCCCGCCCGCACGAGTTTCTGTCCCACGCTGCTGGCGCGCATCTTGGTGCGGGTAAAAACGAGAACCGGCCCCGTTTGTGTGGTGCTGAGGATATGTTTCAGCAGCTCGGTTTTACGATCGGTTTCCACCGGATAGAAGGTGTGGGCGACCGTATCCGCCGGGGCGGTGTGGCCAATCTGCACCCGGATGGGATCTTTCATGGTTTCCCTGGCCAGAGCCAGGACATCGTCGGGCATGGTGGCGGAAAAAAGCAGGGTCTGGCGACGCGCGGGAAGCTGCTTCACAATCTTTTTAATGTCCGGGAAAAAGCCCATGTCAAACATCAGGTCGGCTTCGTCCAAAACCAGCACTTCGATCGTGGATAGATTGATGGTCCCCCGGTTGATATGATCCAGCAGCCGGCCGGGGCAGGCTGATACAATATCAACCCCCCTGCGCAACGCGTTGATCTGGGGGAGTATGCTTACCCCGCCGTAGATGCCTGCGCTGCGCAGCCGGGTTTTTCCTCCCAGATGGCCGATAGCCTGATGGGTTTGTTCAGTCAGTTCACGGGTCGGCGCCAGTATCAGGGCGCGGACCATCCCCCGGCGTCCCTGCACCAGCCGCTGCAGTATCGGCAGCACGAATGCCGCCGTTTTGCCGGTGCCGGTCTGGGCAAGGCCAAGAACATCCCTGCCTTCCAATATGGGTGGTATTGATTGCGACTGGATCGGGGTGGGCGCGGTGTATCCGTTTGCCCGGATCCCGGCGGTGATGTTTTCATGCAAATTAAATGTTTCGAAATTCATGGTACGTTCCTGCTCCTTCTCTTAAATGGTAAACTGTCGCGTGATGCCGCACTGTTGTTCGCCCCGCTCATTGTACGTTTACTTCTTTGGTTGACTGCCCTTCTCTGCAGATACTCCTTTCCTACCTGCCTGATGCTCCAGAGAAAATAAAAAAACCCCGGAATTTAATGAAAAATCCCATGGGTTTGGTCTTCAAAACTTACTGGATTTTAGATTAAACAGTACAACAGTTGGGAATCGATGGATAATGTATACCTGAACATCCTCAGAAAGTCAAGTTATCTTTTAAACCCGGTTCAACGCTTTGGGAGTTGACAGATCATAAGAACATATGGTAGGGTGATTAACACTGTGGTTATTTTACTTTAATTATTTTTGTTGTTGGAAAGATGAAAACACGGTTTCTTCCAAGCCCATTCCCTTTCTTGCAGTAAAAATTACAAGTAGATAGCTTCAAGTGACACTGTAAGGAAAGGAGGTGAAGGGATATGCTTAAAGGAACCGTGAACTGGTTTCATCAAAGAAAAGGGTATGGTTTTTTAACGCAGGAGAATGGAACCGATATATTCGTGCATTACAAAAGCATCAAGGGAGAAGGTATTAAAACGCTCACGAAGGGACAGCAGGTGGAATTTGAGATAAAAGAAGGTCTGAGAGGTCCTCAGGCGGTAAATGTTACCGGGATGTGACGGATGCAAGGCAGTCAGCTGATGGCTGCCTTTCTTATCTCTTTTTTCCCCGCGCACGCGGATTGGTACAAGGCAGCGAATGAGCAAGCGGCGGTCTGAACATACTGATTTTTCACAACAAGCGCCGGCCGATCTGGACGTGGTGGCCTTGATAAAAAGGATGCAGCAGCAACTGGCATTTTTGGAGAAAAAGCTGGATATCCTGATCAGCCAGTCCCAGGCCATGCCTTCCGGCGAACGGCATTTTTCAAAACCCTTCCGCGCACCCGGGCAGCCGCACCGCCAATTCGCCGGGGATCGCGATGCCTTCCGCGGGAAAAAACGGTTTGAACGCGGAGGACGTTTTGAAAAACCACACGGGGAAAGCGATCGCGGTTTTGGTCACAACCGGAAGCCCTTTGATGAACCCCGTGAAGGCGAAGGGGCGCGGGAGCATTATTTTGAAAAGCGCCGCGGCGGGGCACCAAGAGAATTCAGCCACAAGAAAAAGTCGTTCTATAACCGGCAAAAACCCCGGTGATACAGCGAACGATACCGGCCGTTGTCCGGTGTATTTCCACCCATCATGATGCATGGAATGCACAGGTATATGAGGTGGACAGTTCATTAACTCGGGGCCCTAAACAGGGTTCCGAAAGGAGGAAGGAGCATGGCTTTTCAGGATAGATATGACAAAACCCCACGGGAAATGCATAAGGCAGTCTGTTCGAGTTGCAAGAAAGAGTGTGAGGTTCCCTTCAAGCCCAGCGGGGACCGTCCCATTTATTGCAAAGAGTG
>CAZWCD010000094.1:0-11179 GCA_964632275.1 uncultured Thermodesulfobacteriota bacterium | reverse complement strand
GGCCGCACACGAGGGCGGTGCCGTGCTCATGAAATACTTTGGAAAGATTACCTCGATTATCCATAAAGGGGAGATCGACCTGGTAACCGAAGCCGACAAGGAGGCGGAGTTGACCATCGTCAGCATCATAAAAGCCGCCTATCCCCATCACCGCATTCTCGCCGAGGAGACGGGGGAGAGCGGGGCCGCATCGCCCTGCAAATGGATCATTGACCCCCTTGACGGCACGACCAACTATGCCCACGGCTATCCCATCTTCTGCACTTCCATCGCTGTGGAGCTGGAGGGAGAGATACGCTACGGCATAGTTTACGATCCCCTGAGGAAGGAACTCTTTACCGCCGAAAAAGGCAAGGGGGCTCATCTGAACGGCATCCCCTTGAAAGTATCATCGACGCAGGCACTCAACAACAGCCTGCTCTGCACCGGCTTTCCCTATGACATACGGCAGGACCCGGAAGGCAACCTCCGCAATTTTCGCGGGTTCCTGATGAAGGTCCAGGCCATCAGGAGAGATGGGACCGCCGCGCTTGACCTCTGCTATACTGCTGCCGGGAGGTTTGACGGTTTCTGGGAGCAAAAACTCCGCCCCTGGGATGTTGCGGCAGGCAGCTTGATGGTTGCGGAGGCGGGCGGTGTCGTGAGCGACTACGGGGGAAAGCCGTTCAGCATCTATGCCCCCGAAATCGTGGCCAGCAACGGCATCATTCATGGGCAGATGCTGGAGGTGCTCAGGGAAAAGTAGTAAATAGAAATATATGACCCCTCACCCTAACCCTCTCCCCAAAGGGTAGAGGGGACCAAGTTTTTCCTCTCCCCCGGAGACTGTGTCGTAATACTTAAAATTGTCATTTCGAGGGAATCCGAGAAATCTTCTAAGATAATCAAATCAATCGTATAAGATTCCTCACATTCGTTCGGAATGACAAAACTTCCTAATATGACACAGTCTCAAAGGGTAGAGGGGACCAAGTGATAGGTGAACCTTTGTCTTCTGACCCCAACACATCGCTGGAAAATGTCGTGGCGCAGCTCCCGGCTGCTCCCGGGGTATATCTGTTCAAAAGCAGCGGCGGCACCATTTTGTACGTGGGGAAGGCGAAGAGCCTGCGCAGCCGGGTGCGGTCATACTTTCAGCACCCCCCGTCCCCGCCGGAAAAGCTGCAGGCCCTGGTATCCCAGGCCGCCGCGATCGACCACATCGTCACCACCAGCGAGAAGGAAGCCCTCCTGCTGGAAGGCACGCTGATCAAGCGCCACCGACCCCGCTACAATGTCATTTTAAAAGACGACAAGAATTATCCCTATCTTAAGCTGTCCCTCGAAGAGGAATTCCCCCGGCTTTCCCTGGTGCGCCGGGTGAAGAAAGACGCCTCCCTCTACTTCGGCCCCTTCGCCTCCGCGCCGGCCTTGCGTGAAACCATGAAAGTTATCCACCAGCATTTCTTATTGCGCAAGTGCCAGAGCAAGCAGTTTCAGCTCCGCCGCCGGCCGTGCCTCAACTACCAGATGGGGCAGTGTCCGGCGCCATGCTGTAAGCTCATCGACGGAGAGAAATACCGCGCGGTGGTCCGTGAAGTCGAGCTGTTCCTCAAGGGGAGAAACCGGGAGCTCTTAAAGCTGCTTGAGGAGCGCATGACCGAGGCGGCGGAGGAACTCAATTTTGAAAAAGCGGCCCGCATCCGCGATCGGCTGGCTTCTTTGACTAAAACCCTGGAGAAGCAAAAAGCGGTCATGCTCGATTTCTGCGACCGCGACGTTATCGGCCTGCACCGTGAAAACGGCGCCGTCACCATAGCGGCGCTCTTCATGCGCGGCGGATACATGACCGGCAGCGCCCATTTCACCTTTCACTCGATCGAAGCAGCTGACGAGGAGGTCGTCTCCTCGTTTGTCAGCCAGTTCTACCGGGAGGGCAGGCTCATACCGGACGAGGTGCTTATCCCCTGTTCGCTTGAAGATCACTCGATCATCGAGGAAGCATTGCGGGACAGGAAAGGCGGCAGGGTGGAGATGCTCGCGCCGCGCAAAGGGGAAAAAGCGCGGCTCATTGCCATGGCGGCACTCAACGCCGAGAGCGCATACAAAACATCACTGCGCAGGGAAGGTGATGCGCAGGCCACCGCGGAACATCTTCGCACCGCACTCCAGTTATCGGTTCGGCCTGATGTCATCGAGTGCTACGACATCTCCCACCTGGGAGGCCGGCAGACAGTGGGCTCCATGGTCCAGTTTTATCTGGGAGAACCGGTGAAGAAGCATTACCGGCGATTTAAAATCAAGGGCGCCACTGAGGCGGATGATTGTGCGAGCATCTTCGAGGCGCTGTCCCGGCGATTTGCCCCCGGGGAAAAGCAGCTCGCGCCGCCTGATTTAATTGTGGTGGACGGGGGCAAGGGTCAGCTCAACGCCGCCCTGCAGGTCGCACGGGATGCGGGCATCACGACGAGCGGCATAATCGCCCTGGCCAAGGGCAGGGCGCAGCGGCACAAGGCAGCCCGGGAGGGGTATACCGTGCCGGAACAAATATTCATCCCCAACCGTAAAAACCCGGTGATCCTGCCCCGGGGCTCGGCCGGCCTGCTCCTGCTGCAGCGCATCCGGGATGAAGCGCACCGCTTCGCCATCACCTATCAAAAAATAGTGCGCAGCAGGGCCATCCTGCAGTCCCCGCTGGAGGATATCCCCGGTGTGGGCAAAACCATGTGCAAAAGGCTGATCGAGCACTTCGGCAGCATGGACCGGATGAGGGAAGCCTCGCTGGATGAGATCGCCCGGGTCCCCTTTCTGAAACAGAAGGTTGCCGAAGACATTTACCGGTTTCTCCGCGCACCAGAGCAACATACACGAGGCAATTATAATCAGTTGCTGAACAGTGATTAATACTGCAGTAGAGTTACATTACATCAAACGACTAAAAGATTTCCTCTCCCTTGATGGGGGGGGATTAAGATGGGGGTGATGGAAAAAATCATTTCCCCCTCACCCTAACCCTCTCCAATGGGGAGAAGGGATATAATTTATCCACACAGCAGAGTTATGGGGCATTCTTACATTGTTTTTCTAAAACGGGAAGGATAGATCACGTGTCACAAGCCAGGGTTCATCTCTTGATCAGCGGAAGGGTGCAGGGGGTCTACTATCGCGCCCACACCCGCGACGAAGCGAAACAACGCGGCCTTACCGGATGGGTGAAGAATCTCACCGACGGCAGGGTTGAAGCTGTGGTAGAAGGAAACGTTGAAGACATCCGGTCCCTGATCAGCTGGTGCCGCCAGGGGCCTCCCCGCGCTGCGGTGACCGACGTCGCGGTTGAAAAGGAAACGCATCAAGGCGAGTTTTCTGATTTTACCATTCGGGTGTAGCAGGCGGTTGGGAAACCCCCATCTGCTGTGAGGGCACCGGGGAGAGGCTTAGATATGCCCGGGTTACAAGGAACTTAACGGGGCGCCGGCCAGGGCGATGGCATCCTTTGAGGTTTCCTTGATCTGGTACATCGCTTCATCAACCGCCCGCAGCAGGTCGTCTTTGGTCGCCGCATCATCACCGTAGGTGGCCACCCCGAAGCTCGCGGTTATGCTGATGTTGTAGCCCTCCTCGGCGAAAAAGACCTCCCGGTTGATGGCATCCCTGAGCCTTCGCGCCGCGCCGTATGCCTGCCGCTTGTCGGTCTGGGGAAGAATAATCACAAATTCATCGCCGCCGTAGCGCGCCGCCAGGTCAACCTTGCGGATGGTGTCCATGATAACCTCGCCCACCTTGGCCAGGGTCCTGCTCCCCACCAGGTGCCCGTAGGTATCGTTAATCTTTTTGAAATAATCCAGGTCGAAAAAGATGATGGAAAAGGGAGAATGGTACCGTTCGAACCGGTCTATCTCCGCCTTGATAATATGCTGCAAATGGCGGGCATTATAGAGGCCGGTAACGTCATCGGTAATGGTAAGCTCCTGCACCCGCTGAAAATTGCGCGAGTTCTCGATGGCGATTGCTGCATAGTCGGCGACAGTGGAGAGAATGTCCACATCGCTGGTGCTCAAACTGATGAATTCGCGGGAGTTGATGATTTCAATCACCCCCAGCACCTTCTCCTTGATTTTCATCGGCACGGCAATGATGGATTGTGTGTCGAAATGGCAGATCCGGTCTATTTTGTGTGAAAATCGCGAATCGCTTCTGACATCGGACACCAGCAGCGGCTGCCCGTGCAGGGCAACCCACCCGGCAATGCCTTCCCCGCGCTTGATCCGCAGATCCTTGAGCCTCCCGGCCACCTCCCCCACCGCGACTTCAAAGTACAGCTCATCGCTGCGATCAGCGAGCAGCAGCAGCGACCAGTTGCTGGGCCGGAAGTAGTCACCCACCGTCTGCATGATCTGCTGGAGAATCTCACCGATATCAAGGCTCGAGGTCAGTGCCTTGCCGATCCGGTTGTAAATATTAACTTCTTCCTGGTAGCGCCGGAAGCGCTCCTCGACGGTTTTATCATGCATAGTATCATGCTTATCGGACAAAAAAGAAAATACTTAAGGGCGCACCGCCGTACGCACCGTGCACAACCCGCTCTATTGAATGCCGCGCCTGCTCGCCTCCTAACTCACTTTCTCGGGGCGGACTAACGAGAGGAGAAAGCCGATACCGTAGGAACCCTGCTGCAGGAGGAAGAGGAAGGGAACAACAAAGAAAGCCCGCGGCGCGCGAAGGCGCACCGCGCTGTCAGTGGCCAATAGTGTCAGGAACAGCATCGCCGCCGCAGCGCAGGGAAGCAGTATGGAGGAAGCGGCAGGAAACCAGGCCGGCAGCAGCGCCAGGAACAGAGCGGCAGCCACCAGCAGCGCCGGCAGAACATGCAGGGGCTCAAGGCTACCGGGGTGAAGCCGGGCAAGGGTGACGCGGGCTTTACCCATGTTAAAGAGCTGCCGTGCGTACTGTGCAACGGTGTTTCTTCGCCGGTGATAGACCTGCGCGCTGCCCTCGTAGAGGAGCGCAAATCCTGCCTGTCTGATGCGGAAGCTCAATTCAATATCTTCCGCATGATACATGCGTCTGAAGCCCTTGGTGCGCTCGTAAGCATTCCGGGAGATGGCCATGTTGAAGGTGCGCGGATAGAAGCGCGCCAGCCGCTTGCCCTCCTTGCCCCTCATGCCCCCGGTGGTGAGCGGGGCGGTCATGAGGTAGTGGAAACAGCGCATGAGCAGGGGATCACGCTCATTTATAATTTCCCGTCCGCCCACCGCTCCTACACCCCCGGCAGCAAAGGGGTGTATGAGCTGCTCCAGCCAGTCGGGCTGGGGAATGCAATCGGTATCGATGAACGCAAATAGGTCGCCCGCCGCATGGCGCATGCCCCGGTTGCGGGCGGCGCCGGGTCCCTGGTGTTCCTGGGCGAACCATGCACAGGAAAAACCGAACCCGGATGCGTGATCGGCAAGCCACTCCCGGGTGCCGTCATCCGATCCGTCGTCCACCACGATAACTTCAAAGCTGCGATGAGGCAGGGTCTGCCCGGCAAGGGCGGATAAGAGCTGCCCCAATTCGCTCTTTCGGTTGTAGGAGGGGATGATGACCGAAACCCGCACCGGTTCGCTCACTGCCATGGATGGATCCTGCGTCTGCTAAGAGGGGCTACCGCCTCAATCCAGCTGCTCCTTGACCGTATAGGATTTTTCCCGCTGTGAGGAGAAGACAATCAGTTCTCCCATCAAGCCGAAGAAAATGAACTGCACGCCGAGAATGAGCAGCAGGATGCCCAGAAGGAGAAGCGGGCGATTGCTGATCCATTTCCCCGATATGCGCAGGACCGCCATGTAGAGGTTGATGGCCAGGCCGCTCAGGGAGAGGATGGTGCCCAGCAGCCCGAAGAAGTGAAGCGGCTTTTCGGGATATTTGGTGAGCATGATGACGGTGAGGAGATCAAACAATCCCCGCAGGTAGCGCTCCGAACCGAACTTGGACACGCCGTGCATCCGGGGATGGTGCCCGACTTTCACTTCGCCGACCCGGAAGCCCTTCCAGTTGGCAATGGCCGGAATGTACCGGTGGAGTTCGCCATAGAGCGACAGTTCCTCCACCAGCTCACGCCGGTAGCATTTGAGCCCGCAGTTAAAATCATGCAGCTGTACCCCGGTAAAAAACGAGGTGACCCGGTTGAACAGCCGCGATGCGATCTTGCGTATGAGCGAATCCTTCCTTTTTTTCTTCCAACCCGAGACCAGATCATATCCCTGCGCAAGCTTGGTCAGCAGCGCGGGTATTTCCTCCGGCAGGTCCTGGAGATCGGCATCGAGAGTGATAATGATTTTCCCCCTGGCCTTCTTAAAGCCGGCAGAGAGCGCGGTCGACTTGCCGAAGTTTCTGCGGAAGCGGATGGCCCTGACCCGGCTGTCCCGCCCGTGCAGGCCCTGCAAGACGGCGAACGAATCGTCCGTGCTGCCGTCATCTACGAAAATGAGCTCAAAACGGTCAGTGAGCGCGGCAAGCGTCTGGGTGAGCCGCGCGCATAACTCCTCCAGGCTCTGCGCTTCATTATACAGCGGGATCACCGCGGAAAATTCTATTGTATGGCCTTCCGGTGCAGCAGTCATGATGACCTTTCCCGGTTCGGATGGTGTCGCCGCAGCGCCCGGTTGCGGCCGGGCTCACCAGGCCCATGTATACCACAGCCGCCGGTGATTGACAACGGATAATAGAACCAGTCTAAGCGGCTCAGCGCTGCAATCGCTGCGCCCGCCGCACATTAGCGGTGACAATCGACTAACCGATTGTTTAAAAAGCCGGTTTCCGCAGTCTGCTCAAAAACATCCGGATGCAAGGCACGCGAAATCCTTAAGGAACGAGGCGGACCTGTGAGTACGCTGCAATGACGAAGGATGAGTGTAACGCAGGGGATGGGTGTTTTTCAACCGCCTGCTAAACCTGTTGACGAACCGGCCCGCAAGATGATACTTATCACAGAGCGCCGCGCAACCCGCTGCCCTGAACAAGGAACACAGCGATGAGAGAACCTTTGGGGACAAACCGTACCGCCATCCTGCTCGCCATATCCGGCATTCAGATGTGCATAGCCGCGCTGCTGCTCAACTCCCTCCGCATGGAAAACTGGTCGGCGGTCTTCGCCGAAGACAGCGAGGGATATATTCTGGCAGCCCGCTTCTTTTCGGGGATGGACACGCCGGCGGAATCCCTTCCCCTGTTGAAATACCGCCTTTTCAGTCCGCTGATTCCCTGCCTGGCTTCTTGTATCGGACGATTGATGCCGCTGCAATACGCTTTTCTTCTGCTCAACTGCTTTTTTTGGATGGCGAGCGTCTTCCTCGTCTACCGGCTTTCCGCCGCGCTGCTCAATGGGCAGCTTGCATACTGCTGCGCGCTTCTCTTTACCTCCTCGCTTCCCCTCATCGTCTGGGGCCTCCCCATCATGGTTGACATGGGCTCCTTTGTTATGGCCGGGCTGAACTGCCTGCTGATCATCAATCGCCCGCAGCGGCGTGCGGCATGGCTGTTGCTGGCGTGCACCCTCGGCCTGGCAATACTGACCAAGCCAAACCTCATCTCCCTTTTGCTTTTCTTTGCACTTTATACCGGCGTGGGGAAAGAATTCGGAAAGATGATAACGGTCACTGCCGTCGCGCTGCTGCTGGTTGGAGGGGTTTATCTGCTGCTCGGGCTGACGGCGGAGGACTTTCTTACCCTGGGATATCTACGCCACCGCGGCTTTGTCTATGTGGCCAATGCGTTCGTCTTTTGCTTCCATTGGGGCCTGCCGCTCGCCCTCTGGGGATTCGCTGCGGAGAAAAAGCACCGGGCCTTCTACCTCACCTATTTTTGCAGTACATTCGGATGCTACCTTGCCTTTGTCCATAACCCGCGCCTGCTGTTCATCACCTTCCCGGCGGTGCTCCCCCTGGCGGTGCGGGGGATGGAGCTGCTCGGCCGGGAAGCAGCTGCCCGGAGGGGCTTTCACCCGCAGCGGATGCTGACCTACCTCACGGCATGTTATATGCTCACCGCAAACATCCTTGCCGGGATATACCTGTACATCACCCGGGTGCTCCAGTACCGATCGATTGAGGGCGTCAGAAATTTTCTGGGATAAGAACAGGACCGGGATTGAGGATACTCCACCTATCCCGGCGAGAGCGACGCTCTGGAGTCTCTGGGTCAGATTGACTGTAAGGTCATATTTCCGTTGAAACCGGAGCCGGTAAAAAATATTTATTAGTGCTTGACAACCATAAGATAAAATATTATTAAATTCTAAGCAGTTGCAATCTGGGGCGGCTCTCCTTTACCGCCACACCACTTGATCTGACAATCTGACGACAGTGAACGCATCACGGCCTTCCTACATACCCATCATAGCACTCATCCTTATCTATTGCCTGCTGGGCATTTTCCTTTTCTCTTTTGAACATTATCCGGTTGATGACGACTGGTCGTATATCAAGGCAGCCGAAATCTTTCATCA
The DNA here is from genome assembly GCA_964632275.1 of uncultured Thermodesulfobacteriota bacterium. GTDB lineage: Bacteria > Desulfobacterota > WTBG01 > WTBG01 > WTBG01 > CAZWCD01. The sequence continues at coordinate 2,715 of CAZWCD010000094.1, read as the reverse complement.
CACCGGTGAAATGAAGTTCACCCCCTGGACGGCCATGAGCCTTGTCTTTCAGATCTGGTGGGGCACCTGCTTTACCAAGCTCTTCGGCTTTTCGGTTGCAGCTCTCCGTCTGTCGACGCTGGTTATATCGCTGCTGGGCCTTATTTGCTTTTACCGCTTACTGCAGGAAGCAATCGGGAATTGGCAAACCAGTTTTTTGCTGGTGCTGCTGGTCCTGTTTAATCCTTTCTCGCTGCCGCTCAACTTCACCTTTTTTACCGACCACTTTTTCATTTCCCTTCTCTTCGGCGCCACCTATTTTTATTACAAGGCATTCAAGGAAGACAAGGACTCCTATCTTTTGCTGGCATCGCTGGTGTCGTCCTGCGCCGTGCTGGTCAGGCAAAACGGCATCCTCATTCCCGTGGCGGTCGTGCTCTGCCTCATCGCCCGCGAACCATCATTCAAAGGCGCCGCGCGAAAAGGGCTCGTAACCCTGATTCTTCCCGTAACCGCCCTCATTGCCTATATCTACTGGATTAACGCCATTCACGGACCAACCGCTGAATACATCAGGCAATCCAGGGACCTGCTTGCCAATATTACCAAGCCGCACGCCCTGCTCTACAAGGTGGTCTTCAGGTCATTTTTATTTCTCGAGTTCATGGGCTACTGTCTGATACCGCTCAGTCTCAGTCTCCTTCCCGGTTTCAGGGAGCTCGTGAGCAGGAAAAATTATTTTCTTATGGTCCTGTTCTGCCTTTCGGGGACCCTCTTCTACCTCCTATTTGATCACATCGGGCTCTATTCCACCACCGATCTCTGGATGAACGGCTTCTGTTACGCGTTCATTTCAGAATACGGGTACAGGGATTTTCTTAACATCATGTTTTTCTTCCACCGGGTGATCGATTTTCTCTCGGTGCTGTCAGTGGTATATTTTATCTACCTCCTGATCAAACACCGGGAATCCCTGCGACCGCACTTTGCCCGCACCTCACCATCGCTGCCGGTCATACTCATAGGAATATTCCAACTGCTCTTTCTCTTCACCACTCTGTACAAATTCAGCCGCTACTACCTGGTCATTGTTCCGTTTTGCATGTTCCTGATCATGCAGCTGCAAAAGCAGATAACCGTAAGAAAAAAGGTTTTTGTTCCCCTGCTCCTCGCCTATGCCGTATTTTCCGTCGCGGTGACCCAGGACGTCATGAGCTGGAACCAATGCAAGTGGCGCGTCGGTCAGCAGTTGCTGGACCAGGGCATCTCTCCGCAGAAAATCTCAGCCGGGTTTGCCTGGGATGCCTGGCATGGGTACCAGTTCACGTTGGATCATCCCTATGCCATCGCAACCCTCAAGGGAGGCATCCCGTGGTGGATTGAAGACATGCTTCCCGGCATCGATCCCGAATACATCATATCGAACTCGCCGGTTCCCACCGGGTTTGAGAACTTGCATTATTTTCACAATGACCGTTACCGGGTTATCTCCGCGGCCGCTTATTACAGCCTCTTCTACGGCAGGGACATGAGAGTTTTTGCCTTGCAAAGGGAACAGGGCACGGATCCGCACCCAGAGGGCGCTGTCTCTTTTGACTTCGTAAAAAATCTGCCGGGCGTGCAAACCCGGGGGGAGATCGCCAAGGGCACATGCACGCACCTGACCGCCGACATCGGCGGGGATCAAAGACCGGCCTGGCTGCAGGCTGCGACGTCCAGCGCGCTCTTCAGGCTGCAATTGCCGTACGGCAGATGCAGGTTGAAGGCGGCAATCGGACTGCCCCCTGCCTCCTGGGATCAGCCGGGGGACGGGGCCGTATGCAAAATCCTGATCGATGACATTTTGGTGGAAAATATCCTTACCGAAATAGCCTCGGTGCGGGTTTCGGAATTGCGGGAGTTCTTCAGGCCCCGGACCTTCTTTTTCAAGGAGCCCCGAACATACTTCAGTCAGTTCATCGATCCGGCGCACAACCGCGCTGCCCGATCATGGCAGGACGTCTCCGTGGATCTTTCCGGCTTTGCCGGAAAAGTCGTGGATATTACCTTTGAAGTGAGCGGCGGGCCTTTCAACGACTGCCGGAATGACGCAGTGCTCTGGGCCAACCCGGTTATAGAAAGCTATTAGCACAGCGAAGCAGAGCTTTATCTGCTGTTATTGCCCATGAACGGCACGACACATCTCATGCACTTGACAGGAGCTATGTTTCGCAGTGCCTGAGTTTGACCATACGGTTCGTCGCGGGGTTTACCCTGAGCGATATAACGAGATTCTTCGCTGCGCTCAGAATGACACGGGACATGCCCAACATGGTAGGATGTGATCAGGTTTGTCATCCTGAGTGAAACGAAGGATCTAAGCTTATCACTTGTGAACATGGCGATAGCTTATGATGACAAGAATTATGGTCCCGGGAATAACTTGTATCGTCGGCTTTGCCATAGCGGCGGTCTTGGCCCTGTCAGATCTTCGCGCAGAATGTGAACCCGTCATTAGAACAGGGCAGGTAAACTGCTATGACAGCGCAGGCAACCGGGTCGGCTGCACGCACACGGGTCAGGACGGCGAACTCCGGACAGGAAGGGCCTGGCCACAGCCCCGCTTCACTGATGCCGGCGACGGCACGGTTCTCGATACTCTCACGGCGCTTGTCTGGACAAAAGATGCGCAGCACATCAAGGGCACGATGGCCTGGGCCGATGCCCTGGCGGCATGCAACAACCTGGATTTCGCCG
>CAZWCD010000093.1:8977-11231 GCA_964632275.1 uncultured Thermodesulfobacteriota bacterium | reverse complement strand
TGTTCCCCCGGTACGAGCGCATGGTTTCAAAGATGCCGTTGCCGTAAAGGAATCCGTGGTCAAAGACCGAGATGCGCGCGTCATCCCGTTTAAGCAGCGTGCCGTTTATGTGGACGTACTGTTCCACTGCTTTCAGTGCCTGTCAGAATTTCGATGATTGGTTTTAATGGGGAACAATGAACGTCGAACATCCAACTATCAACATCCAAGGCCGAACCACGCGACAGAATTTTTTCATTCAACGTGGAACGTTGGACGCTTGTGTTCTTACTGCTTGCCTCCGGCTTCAGACTCCTTTCCCCTTCCGCAATCCGCAATCTGAAATCAGGAATAGTCCCATCCCTGCTTCCAACCGCCCAAAGTGCCCGTATAGTATAGAGCATGCATCCGTAAATCAATATAAAAAAGCCGCGGCGGGCATCGCGTGTCATTATCTAGTCGCCGCCGGCGGCGGCAGGGGGCACGGCGCTTCCCCGCTGCAGCGCAGCGAGCAGCGCCTTTCCCTTGTGCAGCGTCTCTTCGTATTCCATGGCCGGATCCGAATCCGCCACGATGCCGCCCCCCACCTGAAAGTGGATGGCGCCGTTGCGGTAGAGCATGGTGCGGATGAGAATATTCAGGTCGGTGCGCCGGTTGAACCCCAGGTACCCGAGGGCGCCGGTGTAGATGCCGCGCGGACCCGGCTCAAGCTCATTAATGATTTCCATGGCCCTGATTTTCGGCGCGCCGGTTATCGAACCGCCGGGGAAGGCGGCCCGGATGCAATCAAGATGATCACACCCCTCCCGGAGCCGGCCGGTGATGGTGGACACCAGATGAAAGACGGTTGCATACTGCTCCAGGGTGATCAGCACCGGGACGCTGACCGAGCCGTAGTCGCAGACGCGCCCCAGGTCGTTTCGCTCCAGGTCGACGATCATGACCAGCTCCGCCCGGTCTTTCGCGCTGGCCAGGAGCTCCGCCCTGAACCGGGCATCCTCGGCCCGGTTTCGGCCGCGCGGCCGCGTCCCTTTAATCGGGCGGGTTTCAACCTGCCGGTCGGTGATGCGCAGGAACCGCTCGGGGGATGAGCTGATGATGGCCGCGTCGCCGCAGTCAAGAAAGGCGGCGAAGGGCGCCGGATTGAGTGAGCGCACCGTTTGGTACATGTGGAAGGCGGAGGCAGTCACGCGGGCCGAAAATTTCTGGGATAAGTTTACCTGGTAGATGTCCCCTGCCGCGATATGCTCCTTTGCCGTGAGGACGGCCTTGAGATAATCCTCGCGCCGGAAATTGCAGGTTACCTCCTGCGACGCGGGGCGGTTGTGCGCATGGGCGTCGGACTGAATGGATGCAGGCCCCGCAGTCAGCCTGCGCCGGAGCCCTTCCAGGCGGCTGTGCGCCCGCAGCCGCTTGTCCTGTTCGGTTTCTTCCGGCAAACCGGTTGAGGATATGAATGTCCGGTTGGTGAGATGATCAAATATGATGACGGTGTCATAGAAGGCGAGAAAACAGAGGGGAATATCGTCATCACCGGCCGGCGGCGGGGGCAGCTTCTCGATGAAATGCTTCAGATCATACGCGAAGTAACCGACCGCGCCCCCCACAAAAGGCGGCCGGCCGGGCGGGGTGATCACGCGATAGTTTGAAAAGATGGCCTTCAGGATATCAAACGGGTTGCCGCCCATCACGTCGGTGCTGTCTCCGCTGATGATCTCATTTCTCCCCTGACGGTGTTTGAAGATGAGGAAGGGGTCACTGCCCAGGAAGGAATACCGGCCCAGCCGCCGGCAGTCGCCGCCGCTGTCGAGGAAGAAGGGATGGCGGTCATGGCGAAGCAGTCCGCAGACCTCCACCGGGCTGAGGGTTGTCTCGATCGGTTGCAGCAAAGGAATGGCTTGAGAGCGGGTCATGGTAAAGGCCGGGATGCTGGATGCTTGATACTTGATGCTGGATACATTCGCGGCTTGAAGCCGCTCCTACCGGCTTATGCTGGATGCGAGAGGGCGTTTTCTAACCGGTAACGTGCAACCGGCTCCCTCGTCTTTTCACTGCGAAGAGGACGAAGAAAGAAGAATGATTGAGGATGCACGATACAGGATGCAGATTAAGGACGCCTCACCGACCCTGTACCCTGCACCCTGCACCCTGTCCCCTCACCCCTGGCCCCGCAGCGAAAGTGACACATCACCGCAGACGAAGCGGGTCACGCTGCCGTTTCGGTCGCGCACAATCAGCGTGCCGTCATCGTCGACCGCCTCGGCGACACACTCGT
>CAZWCD010000093.1:0-8877 GCA_964632275.1 uncultured Thermodesulfobacteriota bacterium | reverse complement strand
CGGTCGCGCACAATCAGCGTGCCGTCATCGTCGACCGCCTCGGCGACACACTCGTGCCGGGCATCGCCGGTGGTGATGGTAATCTGCCTGCCTGCAATCAGGGAAAGCGCATCCCACATGCGTTTGAGCGCGGCAAACTCCCCGCCTTTCAGCCTCGTGTACAATTGTTCCAGCTCTTCAAGAAGTGCCGTGAGCAGTGTCGTCCGGTCAACCACCTGCCCCGCCTCCCGTCGCAGCGATGTTGCGATGTCCCGTAGATCGGGGTGCAGGGCGGGATCACTGTTGACATTAATGCCGACGCCGATGATCGCATAGTCCATCTGCGCGCCGGTAATGCCCACCTCGGTGAGAATGCCCGATACTTTTTTCCCCCGGATGTAAATGTCATTGGGCCATTTTATGCGCGCATCCGGACCGGCCTGCCGCCTGATGGCGTGAACAACGGCGAGCGAGGTGATGGCGGTGAGCTGAAATGCCCGGTCCGGCGCTAATGCAGGTCGCAAGATGAGCGAAAAGAGCAGGTCCTCGCCCGGCGGCGAAAGCCACTGCCGCTCCAGTCGCCCCCGCCCGCGGGTCTGGAAGTCGGTTAGCACCAAAGTGCCGTCGTTCGCCCCGTTGCGGGCAAGCTCGTGTGCAATGCGGTTGGTGGAATCGGTGGACGGCAGGTATCGAGCGGGATGGCCGAGGGACCGCGTCCTCACTGCCCTTGCGATACGATCTTCCGTCATCTGATCCGGCGATGCTCGGTTCATGAGGATGAGGCGCCCCTCTCTCCGCTGCAGGCCTTGACGCAGACGCCGCAGATGTGCTGCGCGATATGGTCCCTTTTCCGGAACAGGCACAATTGCTCATAGCAGTCGCGATGGGCGAATTCCTCCGGCCGCTCCCTGATCGCGCGAGCGGGACAGAGCGCGATACAGCGTCGGCAGCTGCCGCAGTTGCGCTCGAGGGGGCGGTCATGCTGCAGGGGCAGCGAGGTAAGAACGGTCGCCAGGCGGATGCGGGCGCCGTGGACGGGGCTGACCAGCAGGTTGTTTCTGCCGATCCAGCCCAAACCGGCTGCGACCGCCGCGTGCTTGTGCGACAGATGACCCTGCTGGCGCTCCCAATTGATAATCTGGGATGCGGGAATGGGAAGCGCTCTATGCCCCCGCTGCTCAATCTGCAGCGCCAGTCCGAAGGCAACCCGGTCGAGGAAAAAATTGGCCTGGCGGTAATGGTGCAGGTACAGCTCGGTCGGCCGGTCGTCAATATCCTCGAGCACTGCATCCGACAATCGCACCGCGAGCGAGATGGCCGAGCCAAAGGACGTGAGCAGGGCGGGTGAAAGCTGCACCGCCTCCTCCCTGAAAGGCGCCAGGTCCGCGATGCCGAAGAGGGTCATGCCCTGCGCGAGTGCCCATTCTTTCAGGGCGAGATAATTTTTTTCCTTTTCACTCATGAGCTACAATGCCCCCGCCTTTTTCAGGTAAATCATCAGGATGGAGAGCGCCGCGGGCGTAATGCCGGAAATACGCGACGTCTGCCCGAAGGTGTGCGGCCGCACCTTGAGTAATTTTTCCCGCGCCTCCCGGGAGAGCCCTTTCATGTCGCCGTAGGGGAGATCCGGCGGCATGATAATCGATTCCATCTTTTTGAATTGCGCCACCTGTTGGTATTGCCGGTCGATGTAACCCTGGTATTTCACCTGGATTTCAACCTGTCGGGCGATATCATCCGGCACCTGATGCGGCGCTGCATCGATGCGCTGCAGGTCCTGATAGGTAAGCTCCGGCCTTTTGAGCAGGTCGCCCAGGGAGCACGCATTGCGCAGCGGCGACGTGCCCAGCGGCAGGATCTTCCGGTTTACCTCCTCCCGGGGATAGATCATCGTCTCAGCGAGCCGCCTGACCTCCTCCGCGATCCTTGTTCGTTTGGCCTGCACCCGCCGGTATGCTTCCCCGGTTACCAGGCCGAGCTGGCGCCCCTTTTCCGAGAGCCGCAGATCGGCGTTATCTTCCCGCAGGATGAGGCGGTACTCCGCCCGCGAGGTGAACATGCGGTAGGGCTCTTCGGTTCCCCGGGTGACCAGATCGTCGATCAGCACGCCGATGTATGCGTCGGAGCGGTCCAGCAGGAAGGGGTTCCTGCCCTGTACTGCAAGGGCGGCATTGATGCCGGCCATGAGCCCCTGGGCGGCCGCTTCCTCGTAGCCCGAGGTGCCGTTGATCTGTCCCGCGTGATACAGCCCCTTGATCAGCTTGGTCTCGAGGGTGGGCTTGAGCTGAACCGGGTTGATGTAGTCGTATTCAATGGCGTAGCCGGGCCGCATGATCTCAACCTGTTCAAGCCCGGGTATGGTGCGCAGCATGCGCAGCTGTATGTCCAGGGGCAGGCTGGTGGCCAGGCCGTTGGGATAATATTCTATGGTATCGTATCCTTCAGGCTCCAGAAAAATCTGGTGGCGTTCCTTGTCGGCGAAACGTACGATTTTGTCCTCAATGGAGGGGCAATAGCGGGCCCCGGTGCCCATGATCGCCCCGGTGAAAAGGGGAGAGCGGTCGAGTCCGCTTCTGATGGTCTCGTGGGTTTCGGCATTGGTGTGGGTAATGTAGCATGCAACCTGCCGCCGGCATATCGCCGGGGTTGAGAAGGAAAAGGGGTGGGGTGGATCATCCCCCTGCTGTGCGACCGTCCTGGAAAAGTCAATGCTGTTGCCGTTGAGGCGGGGGGTGGTGCCGGTTTTCAGACGGCCCACCTGGAACCCGAGGTCACGCAGGCTTTTTGCCAGGCCAACCGACGGCGGATCACCAAGCCGGCCGGCGGGGAAGTGGTTGAGGCCGATGTGAATCAAGCCGTTGAGAAAGGTCCCCGTGGTGATAATGACAGTTCGGGCGGTGAACTGCTCTCCCAGGCTGGTTGCGACGCCCTGGACCTCGCCCTGGTCCACCAGCAGCTGTTCGACCACCGCCTGCCGCAGCGTCAGGCGCTCCTGGTTTTCCAGCACCGCCTTCATCCGCAGGCGATAGGTCTGACGGTCAGCCTGGGCGCGCGAGGAAACGACCGCCGGACCCTTCTTGGTATTGAGCCTTCTGAACTGGATCCCGGTGGCATCAATGTTTTTGGCCATCTCGCCTCCGAGGGCGTCGATCTCCTTTACCAGTTGTCCCTTGGCCAGCCCGCCGATGGCAGGGTTGCAGGACATCAGGGCGATGGTGTCGAGATTGATGGTGAGGAGCAGCGTCTTGCAGCCCATCCGGGATGCGGCCAGCGCCGCCTCACAGCCTGCGTGCCCGCCGCCGATCACCATGACATCATACTGTGTGGATTGAGCATCCATTGGTGCCTGGTAGTACGGTAATACTGTAGTTGCGCTTTCATGTCGTATATCATGCAGCTGATGACGCAGCGTATCACAAATGCACAAAATTTTCAGCACTTAATTGCGGCGGACCGCTTCGGTGCCGGAGGGTATAACAGGTTAATTTTAAATTGATTTGACAAATGCAATTGATGAGAATAGATTACATTTGAAAGGTCACTCGATATGGGCAGAGCAGCCGTACAGCCTCTGCAGCACATTCATGAAAGGAGGGTGTGATGAGCATGATGAAGGAGTTCAAGGATTTTGCGATGAAGGGGAACGTGGTGGATATGGCGGTGGGCATCATCATCGGCGGAGCGTTCGGGACCATTGTCAAAAGCATGGTTGATGATATCCTGATGCCGCCCATCGGATTGCTGCTCGGCGGCGTTGATTTTTCCAATATATTTGTTCTGCTCAAGGAAGGCGCCAAGGCGGCCGCCCCCTATGCCGGGCTGGCCGATGCAAAGTCCGCCGGGGCGGTTACCGTCAACTTCGGGCTTTTCTTTAATGCGGTCATCAGCTTTCTCATTGTTGCCTTTGCCATATTTTTGCTCATCCGCGGCATAAACGCGATGAGGCGGCAGCAGGAAGCGCCTCCGGCCGCGCCGACCACCAAGGAGTGCCCTTTCTGCTTTTCTGCCATAGCAATCAAGGCCAGCCGGTGTCCCCAGTGCACGTCGGAAATCAAGGCGTAAGAGTGGTGGTTGCGGTGCATGACCTTTCCATTGATGGGCGCGGCAGCGATGCTGCGCCCTCTTTTTATGCGTGAACCATGCCGGTGACATTTGAAAAAACCATTCATGACGGTGTTGAATACCGCTTCGATCCTTTAACCGGCCACCAGACCAGGAATAATCCCGCCCGCGCCAGGCGGCTGATGCAATCTGCCGCGTCCGACGGCGACGGCAGGGCCTGGCTGGAAGCCACCAGGGAAGCATGCCCCTTCTGCCCGGACCGGCTGCTCACGGCTACGCCCTGTTTTACAGCGGATTTCTGCAAAGCGGGCCGCATCCGGTCGGCGGATGGTTTTATTTTTCCCAACCTGAACCCCTTTTCCCAGCACCACGCGGTGGCAACCTTTTCATCCCAACATTTTCTTGATCTGGATCAGTTTGACGAAGGGCTTATTGCCGCAAGTCTCAAGGGAGGAAGGGATTATTTTCGTTCAGTACATGCCTATGATCGTGCGGCACGCTTTCCGGTTTACATCTGGAATTATCTTCCCCCATCCGCAGGCAGCATCATACACCCGCATGTGCAGCTCATGGTGGAGCGGGAACCCGTCCCGGAGCTGGCGCTGATCCTGGACCGGGCGAAGGGGTATTATGAAGCAACAGGGACAACCTACTGGGATGATCTCGTGGAAGCGGAACAGCGCGCCGGCGAACGCCATATCGGGACGATCGGCGATATCCGGCTTATAGCGAGCTTTGCGCCAAGGGGGTTTAGAGAGGTGACCTTCATTGCGCCGGGGGTAAGCGCGTTCGGGAGCCTTGATGATGGCCGGGTGCACTCTCTTGCGGTCTGCTTCAATCACATTCTGAAATGCTTTAAATCCATGGGAGTGGGAAGCTTTAATCTGGTGTCATTTTCTTCCGCCGCGGATGAGCCGCTACCATACTTCACGCTGCATTTCAAAATCGTTTCCCGGCCCTATCCGCGCAATGTCTACACCAATGACAGCGGTCCCTTCGAGCGATTCTATGATATTTGGGTGATTGATACCCTGCCGGAGGAGGTGGCCGTGACCTGCAGGGGATTTGTATAGGACAGGGGACAGAAGAAGGCGTTTTCCCCCGCACCCTTCTTCCTGTTTTTTCAACCACGAAGCGCACGAAGAGATAAAGATTAAAACGTAGAGGCAACCCCCTGTGGTTGCCCCATGATGTCCGGGCAGGCACAGGAGCCTGCCCCAACAAGCCAATTTCTCAGTCGCTTTGCTCCCTCGAAATGGGGATGGATCGGAGGGATTGGTTCCATTCCCAAGGCGCAGTTCAAAGTCCGAAATGCCCATAATTTATCTAAAGTTCTCGCCCGCGGGTTCGATAGGAATTAAGAGGCGCAAAACGCATCATAACGCCGCACCGGGATGTTATGTTCAATAACTATCGTATCCTCAACGCAATACTCTTAATTCTTCTTATGCTTCCCCTCCCGGCATCTGCGGAAGGTCCGGCCGAGCACTTTCCCTGCCCTCCGAAGATGGTTGCCAGCGTCAATTTCTGGAAAGCGATCTACACGGAGGTCGGCACCGGGGAAGGGCTGATCCATGACAGAGAACATTTGAATGTTGTGTACGAAGTGTTCCCGAGTCCGGCGGAAGCAAGCCCCGGCCGGAAGAAGGAGATGAGGCGCCGGCTGGATTATTACGAGTATCAGCTCGAAAGGCTGGCGAACAATCCTGACAGCCGGGATCCTGAGCTGCTGAAAATAGCGGCATGCTGGAAGGGCATGAACCCTGATGCCGAAACCTACCGCGCGGCGTCGCAACGGGTCCGGTTCCAGCGGGGTCAGCGGGGAAAATTTCTCGCCGGTCTCAAGCGCTCCGCGGCCTATTTGCCGGCGATGAAGAAAATCCTCAGGAAGGAAGGCGTTCCGGAAGAGATGGCGTATCTGCCGCACGTGGAAAGTTCTTTCAACTGCCAGGCCCGCTCAAAGGCAGGGGCGGTGGGGATGTGGCAGTTCCTTTCCTCCACCGGGAAAAAGTACCTGACCATCAACCGGCGTGTTGATCAACGGAAAGATCCGCTGCTGTCAACCAGGGCCGCGGCCCGGCTGCTGCGGGACAACTATGAAAAGTTGCAGAGCTGGCCGCTTGCGCTCATTGCCTATAATTACGGCACCAACGGCATGTTGCGGGCCACCGAAGCGCATAACACCAATGATTTTGAGTACATCCTTGATAACCACCAGGAGAGAACCTTCAGATTTGCCAGCAGGAATTTCTATGCCGAGTTTCTTGCCGCGAAAGAGATTGCCGAAAACCCGGAACTATATTTCAAGGAAATGAGATATGCGCATGCCGGGCCAAAACAAGGGATTACGAGCACCGGCGGCGCCGGCAAAATGAAGGGTTATCGTGACGCACGCAACACCCCGCCGGGAGGCGCCCCTGCGTCGGTCAGTGATTGAAGTGGTCACGCTATGGTGAGGCGTACCTCACAGCCTGAGATGTTTCAGAAAAGAAGAAGCCCGATGCTATCGGGCTTCTGTTGTTTCTGGAGGCGGCATCCGGACTCGAACCGGAGCATAAAGGTTTTGCAGACCTCTCCCTTAGCCACTTGGGTATGCCGCCATTATTGGAGCGGGAAACGGGATTTGAACCCGCGACCTCAACCTTGGCAAGGTTGCACTCTACCGCTGAGTTATTCCCGCTGAGGTTGTAAATAATACAAAATTTACGTTCCGATGTCTAGAAATTTTTGCTTACGGAAGACAAATTAAAACTCGCGCCACAAGTGCTCTTATACCATCGGTTGTTCGGCTGCTATACTTAACTTCTATCATGAATAGGATGAGTTTTCAATTATATGGTTGATCGATGTGCAACATATGATTCTCTTTATGTGCTCAATTTGTTTAACATTTTCAATATTATACAAATTAATAGGTGCTATTTCATCAATAATTTTTTAAAATATATGTTTATTTGATTTTTATCTTGCATTTTAATATGTTTATTGCTATAATCTTTATCGGCTTAACGCCTCTCCTTTCTTGTCGAGAGAAGGTTGATAGGTGTACTATCTTCCTTCTCTCCCCTTTTTAGGGGCCGGGCAGTTTTCCTTCCCCCCCCTCGGACAATTGCGGCGTGTATCCGGGATCTGTGAATCCGCTTGCAGGCGGTTTAGAAAATTGCTACAAAGAATTGCCCATTCTTACTGCCCGGAACACACACCATGAAAGTGCCCTGGTACCTGGATTTTTTTGCCTATTACCTGCAATGCGCGTTTCTTCAAAAGAAAAGGCCCATCCTGGCAGGATTTAAAATAACCGGCCGGTGCAATCTGCACTGCATTCATTGCCCCTTTTGGAAGCGCCCCGCCGTTCCGCCCCTTACCTTCGACCAGGTAAAGGCGCGGCTGCTGGAACTGGCCCGCAGGGGTGTGAGGATCCTCATCCTTGAAGGAGGCGAGCCGTTGCTCTGGAAGGATGGGGAACGCACCATTCATGATGTCGTGGAGGAGGCGCGGAAATTGTTTGTCAGCGTGGGCATTACCACCAACGGCACCCTTCCGCTCCAGAGTAATGCCAATACCATCTGGGTAAGCATCGACGGCTTGCGGGATACCCATAACCGGATACGGGACAACAGTTTTGATGCGGTGATGGAACATGTCGGCAAATCCTGCCATCCCAATGTGTTTGCCAATATTACCATCAACAGCATCAATGCGGCGGAGATTCAGGGTCTGGTACAATTTCTCAAGGGCAAGATCAGGGGCATTACCATCCAGTTCCATTACCCGTATGACAGTGACAATGCCCTTACCCTCTCGCGGGAAGAAAGAAGAAACGTGCTCAATCGCCTGATTGAGCTGAAGCGGGAAGGATATCCGATCGCTGATTCCTACCGGGCACTCGATGCCTTGAAGCATAATTCCTGGCGCTGCCGGGATTGGATGCTTGCCAATGTGGATCCTGACGGAACCATTAATCTCGGATGCTACGTGAAAGGGCGGGGTGAGATCCAGTGCGCGCGCTGCGGGTTTGCCGCGCACACGGAAATTTCCCTTGCCTACGGATGGCATGTCCCGTCAATCATGGTTGGAAGAAGAATATTCAGGTACGGGAAGCAGCCGGGGAGATGATGCAGGATGCAGGATACACGATGCAGGCTTGCAAAGGACATCCGCAGCACGAAGAGAGACGGAATGTTGTAGGGGCAACCCCCTGTGGTTGCCCTACGGTATGATATCCGGGCAGGCACAGGGGCCTGCCCCTACCGGTTTAGAACATTAATAGGTCAGTAGTCGCAGGCTGTAGTCGCAGGCTTCAGCCTGCGGGATGGTGTAACGCAGGGTTGCGTTAATGCGTGATTACCGTAAGACAGAAAAATACGCAAGCTAAAGCTTGCGGCTACAATGCGCATCCCATAATCAGTTGTAATTGGCAGGAAATCTTTATCCAGCATCAAGGCGCCGGTTACCGGCTGCAGGTGAGAAGGTATCCAGCATCAAGTATCCCGTATCCCGATTTCACTATGACTCCTGACGCTCGCCAACAACTCCTCCTCCATGTCTGCTGCGCGCCGTGCGCTCCGCACGTCATCGAACTGCTGCAAAAAGAGTTTGCGCTTACCGCCTTTTTTTACAATCCCAACATTCATCCGCGGGAGGAATATGAGCGCCGGCTGCTTGAAGTGGAGCGATACTGCAAAGAAAATGATGTTCCCCTGGTGACGGGGGAATACGATTCGGAACAATGGTTTTCCGCGGTTCAGGGTATGGAAGAGCAGCCGGAGGGCGGGCCGCGCTGTGAACTATGCTATCGCTTCCGGCTTGAGAAAACGGCGCAGGCCGCGCAGGCTT
>CAZWCD010000092.1:0-11285 GCA_964632275.1 uncultured Thermodesulfobacteriota bacterium | reverse complement strand
TTTTTTGCCAACGGTCTTGCCGGCAGGCTGTTCGGGGATTTTACCATCGGACAGAACGTGCTCTGGCAGGCGGGCATTAACCGGGTTCCGGTAGTGAACGTTGAAAACGCTTGCACTTCCGGGTCCACTGCCTTATACTTGGCGGCCAATGCCGTCGCGTCGGGACAGGCGGAGGCGGCCATTGCCGTCGGCGCGGAAAAGATGTACGTGCCGGAGTTCGGGCTGATCAGCTCGGGGCAGTCGGAGTTGGATACGCAGCTGGGGCTGGTGGCGCCGGCAAGCTTTGCGCTGCGCGCCGTTCGCTACATGGCCGAGTTCGGCGCAGCGCCGGAAGACCTGGCGCAGGTTTCGGTGAAGAACCGCCGTCACGCGCAGCACAACCCGCGCGCGCAGTATCGCGATCCCATTACCGTTTTAGACGTGCTGGCATCGCCGATGATCGTGGACCCGCTGACCCGGCTGCAGTGCTGCCCCATCGCGGATGGCGCGGCCGCCGCGGTGGTATGTTCGTCATCCATGGCGCGCAGCTTCAAACGGGCAATTGCGCTTAAGGCGATGGTCCTTACCAGCGGCAGTTACGAGAGCCCGCAGGACCTGGTGCGGTGGGAGTCGGATTACCGGTCATGCCGGCTGGCCTATGAGAAGGCCGGCATCGGGCCGGAGGAACTGGACGTCGCCGAGGTGCATGACGCCTTTTCCATCTCGGAAATTCTCCACTACGAGGCGATGGGACTGTGCGCAGCAGGGGAGGGCGTCCGGCTGGTGAAGCAGGGCGTGACCGCGCTGGGCGGGCGCTGTCCGGTCAATACCTCCGGCGGGCTGCTGAGCCGGGGGCATCCGGTGGGCGCCACCGGCATCGCCCAGGTGTTCGAGATCGTGACCCAGCTTCGCAACGAGGCAGGACATCGCCAGGTGGAGGGGGCACGGGTCGGCCTGGCGCACTGCATGGGCGGCGACAAGGCGGCGGACACCAAGTCCTGCACCGTGGCCATCCTTACCACATAGGAGAATGAAGGTGCTTTGGATTGCTCTGATACTGTTTTCGCTTTTTCTGCCGCCGGCGTTTGCATCGCGCCCGCGCGCATGCGCGGTGAGGCGCGTCGCAGCGGCGCTTTTATGCGTGGTGGCTTTTGCAATTGCTCCTGCTTCTCTTAACGCGGCCGGAACAATGCCGGAAGATATGTTCAGCGTCAGCTTTCCCACGGAGCAGGACGGCTGGGCCTGCGGACGATGGGGCGTTATTCTGCACACCGCGGACGGCGGCGCAACATGGGCCCACCAGGAAAGCGGCACTGATTTCATGCTCGTTTCCATCCATTTTGCTGATGCGCAGCATGGCCACGCCGTGGGAGAAGAGGGCGTCATCCTCGGCACCGGCGACGGGGGCAGGAACTGGAAGAAGCAGTCGTGCCCGGTGAATTATTTTCTCATGGGTGTTCACTTCGCCACCCCATCAAAGGGATGGATTGTGGGCGAGCGCACGCATATTTTATATACGGAAAACGGTGGCGAAACCTGGCAGGTGCAGTTCAGCGACCAGGACTTTATTCTCAAGTCGGTCTCTTTTTGTGATGAGATGAATGGCTGGACCGCCGGGGAGTATGGGTTTGTCTATCACACCTCTGACGGCGGGATGAACTGGGAACGGCAGTCAGGTTATTTCACCATATCCCCGGAGACCGATGAGGTGGAAGGCGGCAATTATCTCTTTGACGTGGTGGCGGTCGATCCCCGGACAGCCTGGGCGGTGGGCATTGACACCTGTATCGTCAAGACAACCGATGCCGGAAAAACCTGGCAGGAGATCAAAACCGGACTTCCCAAGACGCCGCTGTTTTGCGTGGAGGCAGCCGGGACCGACCATGTTTTCATCGGCGGTACGGGGCTGTTTATCGAATCTGCGGACGGAGGCCTCAACTGGAAGCAGCCTGCGTTTGAGCCGCCCATGGCGTACGGCTGGCTCTATGGCCTGGACAAAATCGGCACATCCCGGTTTGTCGCGGTGGGCTGGGAGGGCGCCATTTATCTCAACGCGTCGGATAAGTGGATCCGGGCTTCATATTAGCGGGGTGCGTGCTGTAATAGATGCTGATACCCCGCCGGAACGCACATATTTTTGTAGGATGCATCTAACGTAAGGTGAGAACTAATCTATGAGCAGCGGCCTTATGAGCAACCTTGACCGGTTTTGCTGGTTTATGACCCGCTACCGGTTTCGGTGTCTGGTACTTGTTTTCCTCTTCACTGCACTCTGCGGCTATGGTCTGCTTTCGGTTCGCGGTGAGGTTATCCTGCAGGATCTTTTTCCCTATGACCATCCGTACCTGAAGCTTCATGCCCGCTTTTCGCAACTCTTCGGAAGCGGCGGATCCGGGGTGGCCATCGCCATAAAAGCCCGCCAGGGAAATGTCTTCAATCAGGATGTCCTGAAGAAAATTCAGAAGATCACCAATGATATTGTCCTCTGGGATGAGGTGTACCGGGTCTTGACCGTGTCCATCGCGGGACGTACGACCAAGGTGGTACGAACCCTCGCGGAGGGTGAGATCAACATTACTCCCCTTATGTGGCCGGATCTGCCGAAGAATGATCAGGAGATGGAGGCGCTGAAGCGGTGTGTTTTTTCCGACCCCTCGTATCGCGGGGTGCTGGTATCGCAGGACGGCACAGCGGCGCTGATCATGACCGAATTTAAGGAAAACATTTCCTACGAGCGGGCCTTTCATCTCCTGGGCGAATTGACCCGGGAGCATACCGATGACAAGACCTCCGTGCACATCGTCGGATTCCCGCAGCTCATCGGATGGGTGTACAGCTATAAAAATCAGGTGCTGCTGGTATTCGGGGTGAGCATCAGCCTGATGATCATCATCCTTTTTTTGATCTTTCGCAATTTCACCGGCATGGCCGCGCCGATGCTCTTTGCCGCCACCTCCACCCTGCAGGGCATCGGTTTCATCGGCTGGACCGGGATCAATTTCAGCCCGCTGCTGTATGTGCTTGCCTTTCTGGTCGGCGCGCGGATTATCAGCCACGCCGTCCAGATTACCCACCGCTATTTTGAAGAGTACCAGAACAACAACCTGGACAAGGTCCAGGCATGCTATGAAACCATGCGCAGCATGATCATTCCCAACTGGGCGGGGGTGGCCACCGATGCCGCCGGTTTCCTGGTGATGCTCTTCGCCAAGATCGCCCTCGTTCAGCAGGTGGCCATATTCATGAGCTTCTGGATGACCACCGTCGCCCTGTCGGGCGTTCTCACGCCGATTCTCTGCAGCTATCTTCCCATTCACGGCGCAAGCGAAACCTGGGGCGAACGAAAGACCTCAATGAGCCTGCTCGACCACCTCTGCACCGCAATCACCCGGTTTTCAATGGGGGCGGGCAGACTGGTGGTGGCGGGACTCTGCGTGGCGGCCTTCATCTTCTGCGCGTGGATGGCGGGACACAGCAAGATCGGGGATCCCACCCCGGGCACGCCGCTGCTCTGGCCCGATCATCCCTATAACCGGGACCAGGAGCTGATTGACCGCACCTTTGACGCCTCTTCCGAAAATTACATGCTGTTTTACGAGGGGCAAAAAGAATCAGTGTATGATCCGGTTGTGCTGACCACCTTCGAGCTGTTTGCCCGCCACATGAAGGCGGAGCTGCCCGATATTTACAAGTCCTCAAGCTCGATTGTCAGCATCATCAAGATGTACAACCTGACCTATCACGACGGGGACCGGATCTGGTACACCCTGCCGCGCAACGAGGAGCTGCTGACCGGCCTCATCGGACTCATCCGCGAGCAGTTTGATCCGTATACCATCGGCCGCTTTATTGATGTGACCGATCTTGAGCGGGCGCAGCTTACCCTCTTCTTTGCCGATCACACCTCGCATAACCTCGGGCGCATCAAACAGGCCGCCCAAAAATTTTTCGAGACCCATTCCATGACCACCGAACGGGGTGAATTCAAGCTGGCGGGGGGACGGGTGGGCATGGAGATGGCGGTCAACGATGAGATGACCCGCTCCCATCTGCTCATCGATTCGACCGTGCTGGTGACCATTTTCATTCTCTGCGCCCTGTTCTACCGCTCCGTGCTCGCCGGGCTTATGCTGACCGTGCCGCTCATCCTCGCCAATCTGCTTGCCTTTGCCTATATGGCCATGGCCAATATAGGCCTTTCCATCAACACCCTGCCCATTGCCGCGGTGGGGGTCGGGGTCGGCGTTGATTTTGCGATTTACATCTACAGTCGCTGCATCGAAGAGTTTCCCCACCGCAACGGCTATGCTGAAACGGTCATGATGGCCGTGCGCACCTCCGGCAAGGCGGTGGTGTACACCGGGATGACCATGATCCTGCCCATCATCACCTGGTACTTCATATCCGATCTGAAGTTTCAGGCGCAGATGGGGTTTTTTCTGGCGGTGATCATGCTTACCAATCTGGTGCTTGCCATTACCCTGCATCCCCTGATGCTGGTGATCTTCAAGCCGGCCTTTATCAGCGGGCGGGCCAAGACCACCGAAGCGCGCATCGACACCTGATGAGGGGTTTTCTTAACTGTTTCTGTTGACGCAATTATCAAGAGAGTGTAAAAAGAGGTGCATTACCGTGAAATCAGGCCTTTATTGTTTCAGGGGTGGCCTGTGAGGCATATAGCGCGGAGGGGGTGAGTAAACAACAAGGGCAGATCATTTCCAGGGGAGCGTGAAAATCGAAGCTATTCTTTCAGGCGGAGGGAGGGAAATGAACATTGTGAAATCAGCAAATCTTGCAGTAGTTGTAGCACTGGCAGCTGTTTTAATGCTGCCCGGATCGGCCGTGGCACGGCAGTATTCCCTGGGAGGGAGGCCGATTGATGTATATGGGTATATTACCCAGGGCGCCGGTTTCAGCCTGCACGATGATTATTACGATACGGAAGAGGACATCAATTCTGCTATAACCAACATTTTTGGCGAAGTAAATTACAAAGCGTCCGACAATTTGCAGGTCTATCTTTCGGGCATTCTCACCGTGGATTGGATTTACGAAATGAAGCACGGTGATAACTCGTGGGGTGACAGGGAGTTTAGCAAATCCCGCGACAAGCTGTTTGTTGAAGATGAGTACTGGCAGCTGCTGAAAGAAGCGCATTTCACCTGGTCTCCGGGGAATTTTTTCTTCCGCGTGGGCAAGCAGATTGTGGCCTGGGGTCAGACCGACGGCTTCCGTCTGATGGATCAGATCAATCCCCTCGACCAGGCCCGCGGATTGTCCGATGTGGAGTTTGAAACCACCATTATTCCCATCTGGCTGATCCGGTCGGAATACTATCCTGAGCTGAATTTTTCCTGGCTGCAGGATATGTCCTTTCAGTTCATCTTCAATCCCAATGCCGATTTCATCTCTGATCGCCGCATCCGGCTTGGCAACGACAAGGCCGGCATCTGGGCGCCGGACATTGAGGTAAGCAAAACAGCGCGTCTGGGATCGGCCATTGAGCATCTCGATGAGCCGACCGAGTTTGATGATGAGGGATATGAATACGCGGTGCGGCTTCAGGCGATGGCCTGGGACTCGCTTATCTCCCTGAACTATTTTTACGGAAGAGAAAATTCACCGGTGGAGGTGACGGAAGGCCTGCCTGGAATGACCGACGCTTCTGACGGAAAGACTCTCTACCACTTGAAGTATGACGGTTATTATCCGCTGCTGCGCTTCCTGGGCGGTACCTTTTCCCGGGATATCCCGGTCTTGAACGCCTCATTCCTGGGCGGTGTTGCCCCGGTGCTGCGGCTGGAGACCTTCTATGCCTTTGACAACACCTTCGCCACCTCGGACAACCGGTTTGAGCAGTCTGACGAGTGGCGGTGGGCGGTGGGGATGGACTGGAAGGTGCGGATAAAGCCCTTAAATGAGAAATACTTCTTTTCCATATCGCCGCAGTTTTACCATCGCAAGATCCGCGATTATCCCCACGCCTACGAGTATTCGGGCGTCGAGGATGATAATTACATGGCGTCTTTGATGATCAGCACCTCGTACTATCTCAATAAGATCACCCCCTCATTCTTCTGGCTGCGGGATGTGAATAACCGGGCCAACATGTTCAAATACCAGGTAATCTATGACCACACCGACTACTGGCGCTACACCCTGGGGGCGATGTTTTTCAACGGGGTTGAAAAAACAAAGGGATTCGATGTATTTGAGAACAAGGATTACATCTACTTCAAAATCAGCTACCGGTGGAGCTAGAATTTCAGGCGGTGCATGAGGCTCAATGGAGAGAGGGAGGAAACAGATGAAACAAAACACGGTTCGGATTATCTGTTGTGCGGTTGTTTTGATCACGCTGGGCTTTATAACCCCTGCGGGCGCGGGAGAGGAATACGGCATTGATTACAGCACCTGGGAAAAATACAAATCCTTTTATGACGACCCCACTCCCTATTTTACCGGGGAGCTTTCCTGGAAGAAGGTGATTCCTCCGGCGGTATATGACAAGCTGAAGAGCGATCCCGAAGAGATGAAAAAGGTGTGGGCCGAGGTCGTCGGGTTTAAGGCCCCCGACGAGGTGGGTAAAATCGCCCCGGAAATCAAACCGGGGAAATACAGCTACACCGACAAGGAAAAGCTGCCCTTCAAGGAACTGATGGACGAGGACACCTATAACCGGTTTAATGCCGGCCAGGCGCCCCACGCGGGGAACATCCCTGAAATCGAGGTCGTTCCCACCAAGCAGTACTACTATCCCCTGCCCATCGCCAAGGCCACCAAGGAAAATATGGGTAAAGTCAAATTGAGCGACAACGGCTATCTGGTTGACGATACCTATGTTGCCGGGTTGCCCTTTCCCCGGCCCTCGGGAGAATTTAAGGCGCAGCAGGCGGTTTACAATTGGGAAAAGAGATATTTAAGCGGGGCCACCTATTATTTGCTGCAGCGGGGAATGGGATTCAGCAAGGATTTAAAAGAGGACCGGGTCGGCACCTCCACCATGTGGTTTCTGCGGCTCCATGGCCGCGCATGGATCGAACCCAACGGCTGGTATGATGAACGCGCCCAGAAGGGTGGCGAGAAGAGAATGTTTTCGCTTCTTTATTTAGCCCCGCGCGACCAGTACGGTAATGTCCTGGTCAACACGATGTACCTGGATCCGGAACACTATGACAACTTTAATGTGTATGTCAATGTGCTGCGGCGGGTGCGCCGTATGTCGGCCACCGACACCCAGGACGCGGTGGGGGGAATGGATGTCATCTACGATGACTCCGAGACCTTTTCCCAAAAACTGTCGCCCAAGCGCTATCCCTATCAGTACAAGATAGTTGCCGATCGCGAGTATCTGGCGGTGTCTCCCACGGTTGACGGTTCCTGGTATATGAGAAAGAGCGACAAAACGCTCCAGAATGTGAAGTATGAGCGAAGGCCGCAGTATGTGATCGAATTGAACCAGCTCGACCCCAATTACGTTTACAGCAAGCGGATCATTTATCAGGACAAAGAGACGTTGTTGAATCAGTCGATTTACAACTACGATCAGAAAGGACGGCTGTACCGGAGTGCGATTATGCTCTATGGCTTCAATCCCGAATTTGGGCTGACATTCTCCAGCGGCTACTTCAACCGGGACCATCTCGATCTGCATACCAGCTTCTTTTACCACTATGCGCTGCCGGCAACCTGGATAAACCGAGAACATGTGAGCTTGCGGAGTCTCACCAGCGTAAAGTAGCACCGGAAAACGCCGGCTGGTGCCGTTCAAAAAAGGATGTATCGCATGCCAGGAAGCTCACCCCATCAGGTAGTGGGCTTTCGGCATTTTTTAGCAGAAGCATGAAGATCATGCTCGATGCGCGCGGCCAGGGGGCAACCGTGTGAGCATCGGCATGATAACCTTCAGCGATCGCCATGCGGGGAAGGAGGCACATGCTGCTTTCGGAACGGGTTGCAATAGTGACCGGGGGCGCGCGGGGGATAGGGAAGGGCATTGCCCTGCGGTTTGCCGACGAAGGGTCCGCGGTGATCATCGCGGACGTGTTACACAAGGAGGGAAAAGCAACTGCTGATGAACTGGCCGGGAAGGGCAGGGAAGCGATCTTTATCGAATGTGACGTTTCCAACAGCGGTCAGGTGGAGCGAATGGTTGAGCAGGCGCTCCGCGCATGTAACAAGGTTGATATTCTGGTCAATAACGCCGGCATCGGGCCCCTTCCCCTTTCGATCACCGCCATTACCGAAGAACAGTGGGACCGGGTGATGGCGGTCAATCTCAAGGGGGCGTTTCTGTGCTCCCGTGCGGTAATTCCCTCGATGAAGGGGAACGGCTATGGCAAGATTATCAACATATCCTCCATGGCCGCCATTGCGCCGCCCGCGCCCAACTGCCACTACTCGGCCGCCAAGGCCGGCATCCTGGGGTTTACCCGCGACCTGGCCCTGGAGCTGGCGCCCTTTAACATCTGCGTCAATGCCATTCTTCCCGGGGCGATTCGCACGGACATGTTTGACAGCATTATTCCTCCCGGCGTCGATCGGGAGGCCTTTTATGCCGAGATGGGCAAAGTGTTCTCGCCCATGCAGCGGATGGGCACGCCGGATGATATCGCCGGCGCGGCGCTTTTCCTCGCCTCCGGGCTGTCCGGCTACGTTACCGGGGACCGTCTGCTGGTGGGCGGCGGCTCACCGCTCATATCGCTTGTCAAGTAATCTGCTGACAAAGAGAACCGCAACATACACCATGAGGAGGGAAGAAGATGTCCGGTCCGGCTGTTCCTGAGTCGCGCTTTATTACCATCGACAATCTGAAGCTGCACTACCTTGAATGGGGTGACCCTAAAAAGCCGGTGCTGCTTTGTCTGCACGGCCTTACCGGCAGTGCCTTTGACTGGATGTACACCGCCGGCTTTCTGCAGGACACCTTCCGCTGCGTGGCGCTCACCAACCGCGGCCACGGCGACAGCCAGTGGGCGGAGGTGAGTCGCTACACCTTTCAGGACTTTGCCGTGGAAATAGCCCTGTACCTGGACGCGCTCGGCATCAAGCAGCTTTCGGTGCTCGGTTCATCCATGGGCGGGCTCAACGGCATCTACTATGCCGCGACCCACCCCGAGCGGGTAACAAGGCTGATTGTCTCGGATGTTCCCCCCGAATTCAACGCGGAGTGGATGGGCCGATGGCCGATCATCCTGCAGGGGGTGAGGTCTCACTTCGGTTCATTTGAGGAATTCTTTGAGCTGATGCGCATGACCCGCGACCCGCTGGCCACGGAAGAGAAGGTGCGCGGCTTTGCCTCCTATGCCACCAAGACATTGCCGGACGGCCGGATCGCCTGGAAGCACGACGTGGAGATGGAAAAGGCGTTCTACCGGGCGTTCATCAGGGAGAGCAAGGCGCTGCTGCTGGGAGGCCGGCCGGAGATTAACTGGTGGCAGTTCCTCGCGATGGTGCGGTGTGAGACCCTGCTGTTGCGTGGCGGCGAGAGCAGCCTGCTCGACCACGAAATGATCCTGAAAATGACCGCCGCCATGCAGCGGGCGGAAATGAGAGAGGTGGAGGGCTCGGACCACGTGCTCTTCTGGGACAAGCCCGATGAGTTCAACGCCATCGTCAAGGAATTTTTGACCAGGAGTTAGGTTGCTTCGTCGATAAATTCTTTGCTGTGTAATGAACCTCTGTTCCGTAGAGGCGACCGGCCGGTCGCCCCTACTTCTGAATAAGACTTGGATTCTCGCTTTCGCGGGGAGGACACAGCGTAAGGAGACGGGAATGACTGAGAAAAACATGTTTGACCTGACCGGAAAGGTGGCGCTGGTTACCGCCGGCGGGCGCGGCCTGGGGCGGGAGTTCTGCGAGGCCATGGCCCGGTTCGGCGCGGATGTTGCCTGCAATGACATGGATCCGAAAAGCGCTCAGGAAACGGCGGACCTGCTCAAGCGGTACGGCCGGCGGGCCATGGCGGTTGCCGGCGACGTATCGCAGTCCGAGCAGGTGGAGCGGATGGTACAGGACACGCTCAAGGCCTTCGGCGCCATAGACATCCTTTTTAATAACGCCGGCATTCCCAACCCGCCGTTGAAGCTGCATGAGCTGGCCATCGCCGATTGGGACAAGGTCATGGACGTGAGCCTGCGCGGCATGTTCCTGGTGATGCGGGCGGTGCTGCCGGCCATGCTGGGGCGGAAGAAGGGTGTGATTATCAACACCGCCTCGGTTGCCGGGCTGATGGCCGGTTCCGAAGAGTCCTCTCTTGCAAACGCGGCGCCCTACGGTGTCGCCAAGCACGGCGTCATCGGTCTGACGAAACATGCGGCGGTCGCCTATGCCAGGGACGGCATTCGCATCAATGCCATTGCGCCGGGGGCACATCTTACCTGGCCGCTGGCGGTCCCCCGCGAGGTTATGACTGAGGTTAACGAGCGGCTTGCCCGCTACATTCCCATGGGCCGTTTGGGGAATCCCAGCGAGATACAGGGCCTGGCGGTCTATCTTGCTTCGGATGCCTCAAGCTATGTTACCGGCGCGACCTTTGTGCATGACGGAGGGTTCATCGCCTGATGATACCCCGGATCCGCTCGATGGTGACGGGTTAACCGAGAAAGGAGCTGCTCATGAAGATTGAAGGCATTGACCGAGTTGTAATTGCGGTGAAGGATCTGGATAAGGCGGCGGCATTTTTATCCCGGCTGCTGGGCATTTCCTTTGAAGAGGTCACCGGTCCCGCGGCGGAGGCTGGCGGCGTGCGGTTCAGCGTTGGTGCTCTTCCGCCTCAGCAAGTGCCGTTGCGCCTTGAGCTGATTCAGCCGGTGCATCCGCTGAAGGACGTGCGTCCCCCCGATCCCAAGGCGATTGCCAAGCGGGTTGAGCAGGTGGATGCCGCCGTTCACGCCCTGGTATTCAAGGTGAAGGACACCGCGGAAGCCGCCGCTGAGGCGAAAAAAGAAGGGGTTCGCATTTATGATACCATTGCAATAGAAAGGATCCCCGCCTGGGGCGTTACCGATTTTAAGGAGCTGTTTGCGGACGAGGCGGACACGCTGGGCATGAGCATGGCCTTTGTGGAGTTTAAGCAGGATGCTGCCGCAGAGGATCGATGATGGCTCTGGAGAGGCAGAAGCTCTTTGAACTCTACCGCAAGATGATCCTGGTCCGCGCCATGGAGGTGACCCACGCCCGGCTGCTGCAGGAGGGAACCATCTCGCTCATGGAACATTTCGGCACCGGGCAGGAAGCGGTTGCCATTGGCGTGGCGGCGCCGATGATTCCGGTACCCGGCAGTCCGCGCCTGGAGCGCCTGTACC
>CAZWCD010000091.1:0-11433 GCA_964632275.1 uncultured Thermodesulfobacteriota bacterium | reverse complement strand
TGGACCAGGTGCTTAATCTGGTCAGGGAGGGAATGGTGGTCAAGGACCGGCTCATCGCCGTGTGAGACACATGGCAATAGGTAAGAACAGCCGGTTTGCATACCGGCAGGAATAGTAAAAGGCGGGAGCAATAATCACTCCCGCCTTTTTCAGCTTCAACCGCCTGCCGGATCTCCGTCGCTCTTTTACCGGGAAATCACCGGGAGCAGGATGCGGGAAGGGTAGGCGCTGTTATGGTGGATGGTATTGGTGGCCTTGATCATCGTTCCCTTGTCGAAGGTGTCTCCACCGGTGTTGGGATTTACGTCGAAGCGGGGGTAGTTGCTGCTGGAAACGGCGAGACGGATGCGATGACCGGCGTTAATGATGATGCTGGTGGCCCAGAGATCAATCTCAAGTTGGTAAACGGTTCCCGGCGTCATCAGCTCCGGGCTGCTGAGCGAGTTGCGATAGCGGGCGCGAATGATGCCGTCGGCAATAAGCATGGATCTGCCGTCCGGATAGACGTCGGTGAGCTTGGCGGTAAAGTCGGTATCTAGCGCGTCAGATGACACGTAGAGGATTGCTTTCAGATCGCCGGTCACTTCCATCGGCTGCGCCAGGGTCGCGGTTGTGAAGAGCAGCACATCCGGACGACTTTCAAGCGATGACTGATCATAAGGCCCCGCGTCGATGATCAGGTTCAAACCGCCCCGGGTGGGAACGGGGTTTTCCGGGTCGAAGACATAGGTTGACGACGCATTTCCTGGCGCGGCTTCACCAGGTGAAAGCACGCCCTCCGGTTGGAGATAGTAGGGAGTGGGGACCGTATTAAAGGGCGGCCAGGTTTGCGCCTCCCTCCACTCACGTTCCGGCGCTTCATTCATGACATAATAGACAACCGGGAGCGTGTCCATAATTCCCGTGTCCCTATCTCTCAGCCAGTAGTTAATCCATTGCTTAAACAGATTTTGCTGGTTAAGAACCGAGTTGGGAAAATCGACTTCGCCCTGAACGGTGGTTTTCATTCCTACGTGGGTCCAGGGACCGATGAGCAGCCGCTGATTTCCCCGGGCGGGCCCGATTCCCTCCGCCTGGCGGGTGAGAAAGCCGTTGATGCTTCCCCTGAGGGCCATGTCATACCAGCCTCCCACGTGCACCGCCGGTGCGTTGATCAGGGAAGTTCTGGTTTCAACATTACTCAGCTCCCAGAAGGAGTCGTAAGAGGGGTGTTGTTTGTAGGTTTCGACCCAGGCACTTGCACCCTGACGTTCCAGCCAGCCGGTTACCAGCGCTTCGAGAAAGGCGCCGCCCTGGAAGACGATCTGTGAGTACAGGTCGGTGGGAGCAAGGCGGATGAACTGGCAGGTGACGCCCGGCGACGGCGGGGCGCTTCCCGCGAGCAACTCCTGGGTGATCCCGTCGGCGGAAGTCCCGAAGGTTCCTATCTTCCCGTTGCACCACGGCTGCTCGAGAATCCATGCCACGGTATCATGCCCGTCCTGCTTGTCACCCCAGCCGTCGTCAATAAAGGGGCGATAGTCACCCTCCGAATCATAGCGCCCCCGCACGTCCTGGATTACCAGGGCATAGTCTTCGGCGAAATCAAAAAGTTCTTCATTTTCACTCCGGCCGTATGGCGTCCGGATCAGAAGGACCGGCCAGGAGTCATTGCCGCTTGAAGGCAGGTATACATCGGTGGCCAGAAGGGTGCCGTCGCGCATTTCCACCATGTGGGTTTCCGTGACGGCGCATCCCGACTGCATCAGGCCGAGTGAAAGCAGCAGCAGGGGCGCAAGGTATTGCAGAAAAACTCGTCTGGCGGGCGTGAGCGGCCATGCCGGTTTTACGGTTGTGCTGAGCATTGTCCGATATCTCCTGTGCAAGGGTTAGCGATAGCTCTTGAGGCCCTGGCGGATAAAGACGGCGCGCTGAATCTGCTGAAAGAGATATTGATAGCGGGCGGGAGCCTCCACGATCCGGGATTGCTCCTTGCCGCCGACGGTTACAATGTTCTGTTTATCCTTCTTCTTTTCGGCATGGCTGTATGTGTTGGCGGGAAGCGAACCGAAGGCGGTGATGGTGATGCGCTGCCTGATCCGGTTTTCCCCCCAGGACTCAATGTGGCAGGTGAGCTGTTCCCAGCGGTTCCACTCGGCCGGGGCGGTTTCCCGGTCCTTCGCTTCTTCTCTGATCGCATCCCGGTAGCCGGCGTCGTTCTCCGCATACCAGTCTTCGTTCGGGCCGACGATGTCCTGATGCTTCAGCGAAACCGCCTGGATGATGCCGCTTGCCTTGTCAACCACTTCAATCTGCCAGCCTTCGTCCTGCAGCACCGAGATGGTCGCGGCAAACCCCGTGTCAAAGTCGCCTTCCAGCTCCTTGGTCTGCATGGCCGACCGCTGCTGAATGGAGAGCGGCGGCGGGGGCTGCAGGCGTGCTTTCCGCCCGACGCAGGCCGGAATGAAGGCGGCGCAGATCAGAACCAGGAGCAGAAGGAGAGATATTTTTTTCATCGCAGTGCCGTGATCCTCTTTAAAACTGGGTTGCCATCATGCGATAATCCCTGACCACGTCCTTGTCATCAAACTGGATCATCAGGGTAAAGGTGGCGCTGCTGACCTGACCGGCGGAGCTGCTCTTGCCGGCAGAACCGCCGGCGGTTGCTCCACCGCCGATGACCGCATCACCCGCCAATCCTCCGGCTACGGCCCCGACCCCCCCGGAGGCATTCCATTCCGCAACCTCTGAAGCGGACGCCATGCTCTGCTTGTCGTACGTCCACACCTCGTTGCCGTCCTTGTCCCGGGTGATGATGTTGGGAGCGCCGAAGACCGAGATGATCTCGGTCTGGGTGGCAACGCCGGCCTTGACATACTTCTTGACCATGCCGGCGGTGAGGTTGCTCTTCTGCTGATTGCTGTAGGGCAATTCGGGGGATCGGGCCCTGACGCAGCTCACCACAATCGCGCAGGATAAAAGAATGAACAGCAGCCTGAAGGGGAATGCTCTGGTAACCATGGCGCCTCCCAATGTAACGGTTAAAACAATCTTATATGATAAGACTAGGACAGAATTTCCCGACTGTCAATGGAAATGGCGGGCAGTGCCGCCGGGGTAAAAAGGGGAGCCGAATGCCCCGGCGCCCCTGTCAAATGGTATGCATGGCTGCTATTGTTTACCGGCCGCCGCTCAGGTATGCGTCGATGGCCTTTGCCGCCTTCCGGCCGGCGCCCATGGCCAGGATGACCGTGGCTGACCCGGTGACGATGTCTCCCCCGGCATACACCCCCTTGATGCTGGTCCGGCAGGTTTCCTCGTCGGCGGTGATGTATCCCCATTTGTTCAGCGTGAGGCCGGTCGTGGCCTGGGGCAGCAGCGGGTTGGCATTGGTGCCCAGGGCCATGATGATGGAGTCAACGTCGATGATGAATTCAGAACCCTTGACCGGAACCGGTCTCCGCCTTCCGGAGTCGTCGGGTTCGCCCAGCTCCATCCGGATGCATTCCATCGAGGTGACCCATCCCTTGTCGTCGCCGATGATCCTCACCGGATTGGTCAGCAGCTTGAAAATCGCCCCCTCCTCCTTTGCCCGCTCGATCTCTTCTACGCGGGCGGGCATCTCCTGCTCAGAGCGGCGGTAGACCAGGTAGACCTCCTCCGCGCCCAGCCGAATGGCGGTCCGGACCGAGTCCATGGCCACGTTGCCCGCCCCCACCACCGCCACTTTTTTGCTCTTCTTGATGGGGGTATCGTACGCGGGAAAGAGGTATGCCTTCATCAAGTTGGACCGGGTGAGAAACTCGTTGGCTGAATACACGCCGTTGAGTGCCTCGCCGGGGATGTTCATGAACATGGGGCCGCCCGCGCCGATGCCGATGAAAACCGCCTCATAGCCCATCTCCATCAGTTCGGGAACGGTGTACAGGGTCCCGATAAGCGAGTTGGTTTTGATCTCCACCCCCAGGCTTTCCACGAAATCAACCTCGGCCTGCACGATGGCCTTGGGAAGCCTGAATTCAGGTATGCCGTACACCAGGACGCCCCCGGTCTTGTGCAGCGCCTCAAAGAGGGTCACCCCATACCCGCGCTTGGCCAGGTCGGAGGCAACCGTGAGTCCGGCGGGGCCGGAGCCGACCACCGCAACCTTTTTATGGTTAGGCCTGGGCTTGGGCGGCGGTTCGACCTTCCCCTTTTCGCGCTCCCAGTCGGCGACGAACCGCTCCAGCCTGCCGATGGAGACCGGCTCGCCCTTCTTTCCCACCACGCATTTGCTTTCGCACTGGATTTCCTGGGGGCAGACCCTGCCGCAGACGGCGGGCAGGCTGTTGGTTTCTTTTATTTTTCGCGCCGCCGCGGCGAATTGTTTTTCAGCCACCAGCCTGATGAATGCGGGAATGTCTATTTCTACCGGGCATCCGGTCGAGCAAGCGGGCTTCTTGCACTGCAGGCATCGGGCTGCTTCCTCCTCCGCCTGGTCTTCGGTATAGCCGAGGGGAACCTCCCTGAAATTTTTTATCCGCTCCTCCGCCGGCTGCTCCGCCATGTGCACCCGGTGGGGACTGATCTTCTTTTTTTCCTTTCCTTCAGCTGCCATGAGCTTCTCCTTATGGTTGCCTGTGATCGACGCAGATAGCGATCGTGCCTCAGCTCGCAGGCCTATCCTTCGATGGCGGCACGCGAGATTTTTTCTTCCGCCAGATACTGATTGAGCCGATTGATGAGCAGGTCAAAGTCCACCCTGTGGCCGTCGAACTCCGGACCGTCCACGCAGCCGAACCTGGTCTCGCCCCCCACCATGACCCGGCACACCCCGCACATGCCGGTGGCGTCAAGCATGATGGGATTTAAGCTGACGATGGTCTTAACCTTGTAGGGCTCGGTTGTCTTGCAGACAAATTTCATCATCACCGCCGGGCCGATGGCGATAACCCGGTTGATGGTATCCCCGCTCTCCAGGATTTCCCTGAGGGGGTCGGTCACCAGGCCGTGCCGTCCCATGGATCCGTCATCGGTGGTGATGATCAGCCGGTGGGATACTGCCTCCATCTCTTTGGTGAAGGTGAGCAGGTCTTTGCTGCGCGCGCCGACGATGCCGATGACCTCGTTGCCAGCCTGGTACAGGGCCCGGGTGATGGGATAAATGACCGCGGTGCCTACGCCCCCGCCGATGCAGACCACTTTGCCGAATGTTTCAATTTCCGTATGCCGACCCAGCGGACCTACCAGGTCAGTGATGCTGTCACCCGCAGTGAGTCTTCCCAGCAGGATGGTTGTCTTGCCGACCTCCTGGAAAACAATGGTGATGGTGCCCTCTTCCCGGTCAAAATTATTAACCGTAAGCGGAATGCGTTCGCCCGTTTCGTTCAACCGTATGATGACAAATTGCCCCGGCCGGACTTTTCGGGCGATTTCCGGCGCCTTAAGTTTCAGCAGGGTAACCGTAGACGCCAGCTTTTCCTTGTCTATCACCTGATACACAGTCTGCCTCCTTTAATTATAGCTGATAGGACAACGGCCGCGCTGCCGCATGCGGCAGCGCTTTCCGGCCATGATTGATAAGTATGCTAAAACAATAAACTTATATGCTGCGCCGCCGTAGGGATCGCCGCGGAATTACCTTGACAGGTACATACGCATATGCTAGAAAATTTAAACCATTTTTCAGGGTATTATTATAAAACCGGTATTTTATCAAGCTGTAATTTTTTCGCGCCGTCTTTTGTCGGCAGATGAATGATGTCATACAGGCATGGATACGCGCAATGCGGGTAACAACCCTTCCGGTTCACCGTACCACCATGCTTTTAAACTGGCCTGCGAGGTTTTGCGAAGTGCGGACATAGCGGATCGGGCAGGAAAAAGCGGGGCTTGCTTTGAGAAAGAAGATGACGGGCGCTGCCTGCTCAGGCTCACTTTTTTAAATCGATATTGCCTCATACATTTTCCCGACATCACGGTCGCCTATCAGGACGAAGGAGTGGAGGTTCCTCTCTGGAGCAAGATCGTCATTCTGCATTATATAGCGCAGGCGCAGGGACGCCCGGTTGCCGGCGAATGGATCAGTTTCCGGCAGTTGTCCGGCGGGGAGGCGTATTACCCGGCCTTTGACAGGCGATCGCAGGGACCGTTGCTCCGCTTTTTTGCCCGGCGGGCGGATCTTTTGGAAAAGGCCGGCTGTTCCCTGGGCGGGACAAGGGCCTTCGCGGCTGACCGCGGTGTGATGCTGAACGCCCTCCCGCGCGTTCCCATTGCCTTTCTCTTCTGGGACGGCGATGATGAATTGCCGCCCGCGGCGCGGATCCTGTTCGATGCGAGCGTGCCCGCCTATCTCTCCACCGAGGATGCGGTGGTGCTTGCGCAGCAGGCGGTCTTCCGGCTCATCGAGCGGGGGCGGGAGCTCTTGTGAAGACGAAGCGAATACATTTTGTTTCAACAATCTTCTAGTGTAAGGAAATTACCATGGCCGAAGGGTACACACCGCTGTTCGTTTTTTTCCTCCTGGCCGTCCTGTTTGGCGGGGCGGTCATCATCCTGTCGTCCCTTTTTGGAAGGAAGGCCGCCACCCGGGAAAAGCTCATGCCCTACGAATGCGGCCTTGATCCGGTGGGCGATGCCCGCGCCAAGTTCCCGGTCAAGTTTTTCATCATCGCCATGCTCTTCATCGTGTTCGATGTGGAAGCGGTGTTTTTATACCCCTGGGCGATTGTCTTCCGGCAGTTTAACCAGTTCAAGGGATTTGTGTTCGTGGAAATGGCCGTTTTCATCGGCATCCTGCTGGTCGGCTTTATCTATGTGTGGAAGAAAGGGGCATTGGAATGGGACTAGAAAGCTGTTTCGGTGATACCATCATCACCACCACCCTTGATAAGCTGGTCAACTGGGCGCGCAAATCATCGCTCTGGCCGGCGACCTTCGGGCTTGCCTGCTGCGCCCTGGAGATGATGGCCACCGCCGCCGCCCGCTACGATATTGCCCGCTTTGGCGCGGAGGTCTTCAGGGCGTCGCCCCGCCAGGCGGATCTCATGATTGTCGCCGGCACCCTGACCAGAAAAATGGCGCCGGTGGCGCGGCGGATTTACAATCAGATGCCCAATCCCAAGTGGGTTATCGCCCTCGGCGCCTGCGCGTCCTCGGGGGGAATTTTTGATACCTACGCCGTGGTGCAGGGTGTGGATGAGATCATCCCGGTGGATGTGTACGTTCCCGGCTGCCCTCCCCGCCCGGAATCACTGCTCTATGCCATCATGCAGCTTCAGAAAAAGATAGAGACGGAACACCTAAGGGAAAAAAATAATGGCTAACCTGGAAGAGCTGGTCGGGAAACTGAAGGAAACCTTCCCCCAGGCCATTGAAGAAACGACGGTCTGTCGGGATGAGCATACCATTCGGGTAAAGCGTTCGCACCTGCTCGAGGTCGCGCGCTTTCTGAAGGATGACCCGGAATGCGGATTTGACTTCCTTTCCGACCTTTGCGGCGTCGACTATATGGGCCGGGCGCCCCGGTTTGAAGTGGTCTACCACCTGTACTCCCTGCAGCACCGGCACCGGCTGCGCATGAAGACATCTCCCCCGGATGAAGATCTTACCGTGCCTTCGGTGGTTTCCATCTGGAAAACGGCCGACTGGCACGAGCGGGAGTGCTATGATCTCCTGGGCATAACCTTCACTGACCATCCCGACTTGAGAAGAATTCTCACCCCTGACGGCTTTAAGGAATATCCGCTCAGAAAAGATTTTCCGCTGCGGGGAAGATAAACGGGGGCATTGCACCGTATGGAAACAGCGTCTGACATCAGGACCGAAGTGATAACCCTCAACATGGGACCCCAGCATCCGAGCACCCACGGGGTGCTGCGGGTGGTGCTGGAACTGGACGGCGAGGTGGTGATCAAGGCCACGCCGGTGCTGGGATATCTGCACCGGGGGATTGAGAAGCTGGCCGAACACAAAACCTACCACCAGGTCATTACCCTGACCGACCGGCTGGATTATACCTCGCCCTTCATCAACAACCTTGCCTACGTGCTGACGGTTGAGAAGCTGCTCGGCCTGGAGGTGCCGCTGCGCGCCCAGTATATCCGGGTGATGCTGGCGGAGCTCACCCGGATCCAGAGCCACCTCATCTGGCTGGGCACCCATGCCCTGGACATCGGGGCCATGTCCCCGCTCCTGTATTGCTTCCGCGAGCGGGAGGAGACCCTGGACATGTTTGAAATGGTGGGCGGGGCCCGGATGAACCAGAGCTACTTTCGCGTGGGCGGCCTCGCCGCCGATCTGCCTGACGGGTTTGAGGAAAAGGTGAAGGCATTCTGCGAGGTGCTGCCCTCACGCATTGACGGCTACGAGCGGCTGCTGACCGAAAACAAAATCTGGCTCAACCGGACAAAAGGGGTTGGGGTCATATCGGCGGAGGAGGGCATCGCCCTGGGACTGTCCGGTCCCTGCCTGCGGGGCTGCGGGGTGAAATGGGACCTGCGCAAGGCCAATCCCTATTCGTCCTACGATCATTTTGATTTCGAGATACCCATCGGGCGGGCGGGTGATTCGTATGACCGCTACCTGGTGCGGCTTGAAGAGATGCGCCAGAGCAACCGCATCATCAAGCAGGCCCTGGAGCGGCTGCCCGACGGGCCGTGTAACGCGGCAAGCGCCAAGGTGGTGCCGCCGCCGAAGGAGCTGGTGCAGGAGAGCATCGAATCGCTGATCATTCACTTCCACCTGATGACCGAGGGCTTTAATGTGCCCCGGGGCGAGGCATACTGCAGCGTCGAGTCGTCAAAGGGGGAGCTGGGCTTTTATATTGTGAGCGACGGAAGCGGCAGGCCGTACCGGGTGAAGATCCGCACCCCTTCCTTTGTCAACATGGAGTCGTTCGCCATCATGGCCGAGGGGAGAATGATGGCGGATATCGTGGCCATCATCGGAAGCATCGACATCTGCCTGGGAGAGGTGGACCGGTAGGCGATCCCGGGCATGGAGATCTCAAGCGTATGACCTTCAGAGAGCTGGCGGATATTTTGGGAGCGGAGGTTGTGGTCGGTGATGACCGCATGGAGGATACCATCAGGGGCGCCTTTGCTTCCGACCTCCTGAGCGACGTGCTGGCCTTTGCCAGGGAGGGCGCGCTCCTCATAACCGGGATTACCAACCCGCAAGTGGTGCGCACCGCTGAAATGCTGGAGCTGCTGGGCATTGTCTTCGTGAGGGGCAAAAGGCCTGACGAGGAATCGATCAAGCTTGCCCGGGCCAAAAAGATTCCGCTCTTCTGCACCCGTTACATCATGTTTGAAACTTGCGGCAGGTTGTTCAAACACGGCCTGTCCGGTTGTATTGAAAGAGTTGACGATGCAGGAAAAACAAGCTGAGCCCCTGCTGGAGCGGGAGTTTGCCGTACAGGGCGGTGATTTCATTCATGCCGGCGAGGTTTCAAGCAGCATTAAGGCGATTTTAAAAGACATCGGCATACGCCATGACATCATCAGGCGGGCGGCTATTGCCGTCTATGAAGCCGAGATGAACGTCGTGTGCTATGCCCGGCATGCAGCGTTTCACCTGGCCATTACCCCTGATCGCCTTACGGTCATTGCCGATGATGAGGGGCAGGGCATTCCGGATATCGGGCTGGCCATGCAGGAGGGTTATTCAACCTCCTCCAGGGAAATA
Source organism: uncultured Thermodesulfobacteriota bacterium (assembly GCA_964632275.1). GTDB lineage: Bacteria > Desulfobacterota > WTBG01 > WTBG01 > WTBG01 > CAZWCD01. The sequence continues at coordinate 1,788 of CAZWCD010000091.1, read as the reverse complement.
AAGGAAATGGGCTTCGGGGCGGGACTGGGATTGCCCAACATCAAGAAGAACACCGATGAATTGCGCGTCAGCTCGGTGGTGGGCGAGGGCACGCGGGTGGAAATGGTTATCCTAACCGGAAATAAAGACCGGCCATGAGCAAATATTATCACTCCATTGAGGTGGAAACCGATAAATGCACCGGCTGCATGCAGTGCATGCGGGCGTGTCCAACCGAGGCCATGCGCATCCGTGAGGGCAAGGCCCTCATTCTGGAGGACCGGTGCATTGACTGCGGTGACTGCATCCGGGTGTGTCCCGCCCGGGCGGTCCGATCCATGACCGGATCGTTCGAAGACCTGACCAGGTTTAAATACACCATCGCCATACCTTCTCCGGTTCTATACTCCCAGTACAGCATGGGCGTCACCCCCAACCATATTTTAAACGGTCTTAAGGGTCTGGGTTTTAACGAGGCATATGATGTGGGCAGGGCCTGTGAAATTTATTCGGCGGTGCTCAAAGAACACCTTCAGAGCTATTCTCAAAACAAGCCCTACATCTCAACCGTCTGCCTGGCAGTCGTCAGGCTGATCCAGATAAACTTTCCCGATCTCATGGGAAACCTGCTTTCCATGGAGGCGCCCAGCGCCATCGCCGGCGCATACAAGATGGCCAAGGCCAAAATACTGGGAATAAGCCCCCAGGATGTCGGGGCCATTTTTATCACCCCCTGCCCCGCCAAGATGATCGCCGTCAATCACCCCATCTTCAAATCGGATCCGACCCTGGACGGGGCCATTGCCATTTCGGATATTTACGGGGTTCTCTTTAGCGCCATCCGCAAGATCAAGTCGCTTGAGCCGCTTCACGACTCGGGCGGCTTCGGTGTGGCCACGGGAATCCCCAGCGCGTGCATTGCCGGCCTCGAAATAGAGAATGCCATAGCCGTGGACGGGGTTAAAAATGTAATCAACATACTGGAGGACGTGGAGCGCGGCAAAATCACCAATGTAAACTACCTGGAATTATGGGCCTGCCCCGGCGGGTGCGTGGGGGGCCCCCTTGCGGTGGATAATCGCTTTCTGGCCAAGATCAAGGCCATGAAGCTGATTCAGCAGCTGGGGAGGGAGTTAAACATTAACCTCGCTGAAGTGGAGCGGATGCGCGCCCACCTGTCATGCGATGTTGAGCTGTCCACCTATCCCGTGCAGCCGCTGGGCACGGATGCCAGGGAGGCGATCAGGAAAGTAAAGGAGCGGGAATCCATTTTAGAGAGTCTCCCGCGCATTAATTGCGGGGCATGCGGCGCCCCGAACTGTAAAGCCTTTGCCGAGGATGTCATCCAGGGACGGGGTGAGGTCACTGATTGCGTGTTCAAGCTCAAGGAAGCGACCATGGAATCGCTCCGCAGGGGACTTGAGATAGCTCAGAAGGCTCCCCTTTCGATTCGCAAGAAGGGCGCATAGTGTCGGGCCAAATCCGAAGCACGGAATTCGAAATTCGAAACAATGACAGAAAAATCCAAATGACCCAATGACCAAAACCTCGACGACAGCAGGGCTTGTTTTGAAACTTTTGTCATTTGATATGTAAGCTTGTTTCGGATTTCGATATTCTGATTTCGAGTTTACAATCTGAAGGTACAACTTCTAGATGTGAACTTTACGGCTTTAAGGGAACAGGAATGAAACTGAAGGAAATCGTTGAGAGGCTGGGGCTGAAGGTGGTGGCGGCCGGGGAGAACCTGGAGGGGGAGGTGGCCGGGGGGTACGCGAGCGACCTCTTGAGCGATGTGATGGCCAACAG
>CAZWCD010000090.1:0-11464 GCA_964632275.1 uncultured Thermodesulfobacteriota bacterium | reverse complement strand
ATAATTACCGGTGGCATGATACCTATCAGATTTCTTTTATCTTAACACGAAAATAGAATTTCAAAGCCATTGACATTTTGTCAGTGGAAAAGAAGTTATGTCATTTCGAACGCATGTGAGAAATCTTATAAGATTTCTCAGTCGCCGAGTCTCCTTCGAAATGACAACTTAAAACCCGCACTGTCTTATGTCGTCCTGCGACTTGATCGCAGGATCCACTAAAATATAGTAGATGGATGCTGCGGTCGAGCCGCTGCATGACGCGCCCTGTATTACATTTTCATGCCTTTTGGCGCAAAGGGGGCACTAAGCATTTAACATGGTACCTGGTTAGCAGGTTTTAAACGCACCCTAACCCTCGCCCGGCATACCCTGCTTCTTAATTCTCTTGTACTTCCCGATCAGCGTCCCATCGGTCCGGGTGACAATCAACGTGTCGCCTGACAGGGAAAAAGTGTAATCCTGCGGCATGGAGCTTTTAAACGTTACCTTAATGGTGTCATCATCAATAAACTCATATGTCCCGGTGGCCTGTTGTGTTCCCCAATTGGTGCCCAGGGTCATTTTCCCGTCCTGAAACAGTTCCACCGTCTGTCCGCCATCCTGCCAAGCCCCCAGTATTTCTCGATTTTTAATCTCCGGGGGCTTTTCTTTGCATGCCACCGGAAGGGACAAAGCCGGCACTGCAACCATGAGCATGAAGAATGCCTTACTGGCTGAACGAATACCGGTCACGCTCATCACCTCCCCGGGTATTTTTCCTGACAACCCGACCGCAACCCCGCATGAAAATTTATGATGGAGGGCCATGCTCTGCCAGGGCCGCACGGGGTGTTCGGACGCAATGGGGCGCGTCCCTCCCTATAATCAATCGTTTTGTATTATTTTTGAAAGCAATTACAAGACCCTCAATCTCTGTTTAAACGATGTCAGCTTTTATTTCAATTAAAATCTGCTTAAATAATAGACATGTGCATCCTTAAAAAAATGTTACACATTTTGGTGAAATATGGTATATAGCCGGCGGGGGTGGATTTCTATCAACGCAATGAGAAGTAATGAACATGGAAAAAAACAGGGCCGCGCTGGAGGCTCTCAAAAAATCCTACCCTGAGAAATTCGCCTCGGAAGATGCCATATTCAAGAATGTAAACAGGGGAGACCGTATATTCATCGGCACCGCCTGCGCTGAACCCCAATACCTGGTGCAGGCGCTCACCGATTATGCGAGCAGAAATCCCAAGGCGTTTTTCGACGCGGAAGTGTTCCATGTCTGGACGCTGGGGGTGGCCCCCTACACCAACCAGAAGTTTAAGCGCAATTTCAGGCTCAACTCCTTCTTTGTCGGTGACAACACCCGTGACGCCGTCAACCAGGGGCTCGCTGACTACACTCCCCTCTTCCTCTCAAAGGTTCCTCCCCTGCTCCGCCAGGGCATCATTAAATTCGACATTGCCCTGGTGCAGACCTCTCTCCCCGACAAGCTCGGATACATGAGCCTGGGCATCAGCGTGGACATCGTCAAGGCCGCGGTTGAAACCGCCGGTCTGGTAATCGTCCAGGTAAATTCCTACATGCCCCGGGTGCACGGCGACACCTTCATCCACGTGAACGATGTTAACTTTATTGTGCCTCATGATGAGCCGCTGATTGAATTCAATTCCAGCGAGCCGGACGAGATCGACGCCAAGATCGGAAATTACGTGTCGCGCCTGGTGCAGGACGGGGACACCATTCAGGTGGGCTACGGACGGATCCCCAATGCCATCATGGACAGCCTGACCACCAAGAAACACCTGGGGGTGCACACGGAACTCCTGCCGGATGGCATTGTAAAGCTCATGAAAATGGGGGTGGTTGACAACTCTCACAAAACCATCGGCAAGGGGAAAACGGTGGCTTCCTTCTGCATGGGCTCAAAAGAAACGTATGACTTCATCGACGACAACCCCGCCGTGGATTTCCGCACCATTGACATCACCAACAACCCGCTTACCATTGCCGGCCAGAACAAAATGGTGGCAATCAATTCGGCGCTTCAGATAGATCTCACCGGGCAGTCAAGCTCCGAATCGCTGGGCAGGTTTTTTTACAGCGGGGTCGGGGGACATGCCGATTTTATGCGGGGCGCAACCCTGTCAGCGGGCGGCAAAACCATTCTCATCCTACGCTCCACTTCAAACGACGGCAAGCATTCACGCATCGTACCCCTCCTCGATGAGGGGTCAGGAGTAACCCTGGTCAGGGGCGACCTAAACTACGTGGTGACGGAATACGGCATCGCCTATCTCCAGGGGAAAAACATCCGGGAGCGGGCCATGGACCTGATTGCCATCGCCCACCCCAAATTCCGGCCCTGGCTTATCGAAGAGGCGAAAAAAGATAAGCTCATCTACAGTGACCAGGCATTTATCCCCGGAGAGCGCGGCATGTATCCCGAGGCGCTTGAAACCTACCGCACCACCTTCACCGGGCTGAGGATCATGCTCCGGCCGGTTAAAATAAGCGACGAGCCGCTGCTCAAGGACTTTTTCTACTCCCTCTCCGATAAAAGCATGTACCAGCGCTTCATCTCCACCAGGAAGGACATGCCCCACGAGCGGCTCCAGGATTTCGCGGTCATCGACTATACCCAGGAGTTGATCATCCTGGCTCTGGCTGAAGGCGGCAGCATGGAGGAGCTGGTGGGCGTGGGACAATATGCCGTCAATACCCTTTCCTATACCGCGGAAGTGGCGTTCGTGGTGCGGGACGATTTTCACAACAAGGGCATTGGAACCGAACTGCTTTCCTATCTCACCTACCTGGCGCGGAGGCAGGGGCTGCTCGGTTTCACCGCGGAAGTACTCGTCGAAAACACCTCCATGATGCAGGTGTTCCAAAAGGGCGGGTTTGATATTGAGAAGCGGCGAAGTGAAAAGGTCTATGAACTGAAACTTGTATTTAAGGAAGCCTGAGCGAACATACCATGAATACCATACAAAATCTCTTTGAGCCAAAAAGCATTGCAGTCATCGGCGCCTCGGCCGACAGCAAAAAGATCGGATTCACCGTGGTGAACAACATTCTTGCCAGCGGCTACCAGGGGAAGGTGTACCCGGTCAATCCCTCCGGGGGCGCCATTCTCAACCTCCCGGTGTACAAGCACATCGGCGATGTCGACGATGAGATCGACGTGGTGTGCACCGTGATACCCGCGCCGCTGGTGTTCGAGTCGGTGCGGGACTGTGCCGCCAAGCGGGTGAAGTACAATCTCATCATCACCTCGGGGTTCTCCGAGGTGGGAAACAGCGAGGAGGAAAAAAAGATCACCGCCTATGCGCTGGACCACGGCATGCGCATCGTCGGCCCCAACATTTTCGGCATTTATTCGGCCGCCTCCTCGCTGGATGCGACCTTCGGCCCGGGAAACATCCTGCCCGGCAATGTCGCCATCGTCACCCAGAGCGGCGCCCTGGGCCTGGCCATGATCGGCAAGACCAAGGTTGACAACATCGGCCTCTCCAGCATCGTTTCGGTGGGAAATAAATCCGACGTTGACGAAGCGGACCTGCTCGAGTACCTGATGCGCCAGGACCGCACCAAGGTGATCTTCATGTACATCGAGGGCATCAAAAACGGCGAGCGATTCATCGCCGCGGTGAACCGGGCAACCCGGCACAAACCGGTGGTGGTGATCAAGTCGGGTCGCTCCGCGCGGGGCGCGGTGGCCGCCGCCTCGCATACCGGCGCGCTTGCCGGCGCTGATGACATTGTTGATGCCATCCTCCGGCAGAACGGGGTGCTTCGCGCCGACAGCATCCAGGACGGATTCAATCTCTGCAAGTTTCTGGCCGGCTCACCCCTGCCCACCACCGACAACACCCTAATCGTCACCAACGGCGGAGGCATCGGGGTCATGGCCACCGATGCCTGCGAGCGCAGTCAGATATCCCTCTACGACGACAGCGAGGCCCTCAAGGCGCTCTTCACTCCGGTCACCCCCAGCTTCGGCTCCACCAAAAACCCGGTTGACATTACCGGCGGCGCCACCAGCAGCGCATACGACGGCGCGCTCAGCGTCGCGCTCAACACCAGCGAGATCGGCGCCAGCGTCGCCCTGTATTGTGAAACGGCGGTTTTTGCGGCGGCGGACCTGCAAAAGACGCTGGAGCAGGTGTACCTGAAGTATGCCGAGCGGGGAAAGCCGGTGCTGTTTGTGACCGTCGGGGGAGAGGACATTGAGAACTGCATCACCGCGCTGAGCCGGAAGGGCATTCCCATCTTCGGGGATGTCTATGAGGCCATCGCCTGCCTGGGAAGCCTGTACCACTATCAGCGCTACCTGGCGGCGCAGTCCGAGAAATGTGAAGAAGCGGCCATCGACATTGAGCCGATCGAGGCCATTTGCCGGAAGGCGGTGCAGGAAAACCGCTACTTCCTTCTCGCCCATGAGGCGCAGAAAATAATGGAGATCATCGGCATCACCGTACCCAAAACTGCGGTCGCCAGAAACCTGGCCGAGGCCATCGACCGCGCCGAAGCCATCGGCTATCCGGTGGTGATGAAGATCGTCTCCCGCGACATCATCCACAAGAGCGACGCGGGGGGGGTGGCCCTCGACCTGGAAAACAAGGACGAGGTGATCGACGCCTATCAGGCCATCATGAGCAGCTGCAAGGCCCACAATCCCAATGCCCATCTCGAGGGGGTCGAGATCGCGGAAATGATCAAGAAGGACATCGAGACGGTGGTGGGCGCCCGCCGCGACCCGGTGTTCGGTCCGGTGATCATGTGCGGACTCGGGGGCATCTACATCGAGGTGCTGAAGGACGTGGCCTTCAGGGCATGCCCGCTCTCCCGCAGAGAGATCATGAACATGATCAAGGAAACCAAGTCCTACCCGCTGCTGCTGGGAGTGCGCGGGCAGGAGAAGAAGGACATGGAAACCTTTATCAGCACCATCGTGAAAATCAGTTCACTCATCCAAAAATCAAAAACCATCTCGGATATCGAAATCAATCCGCTCATGGTCTACGAGCAGGGTCAGGGTGCAAAAGCGGTAGACGTGAGAATTTTACTCTCAACCGAGCGAGGGAGCTAGCCATGAATACATTAGTCATTGCTTCACTGCGGGGCAGCGCCGGCAAAACCGGCCTCATCGTGGGCCTCGCAAAGGCGTCCGGCAAAAATATCGGATACATGAAGCCGTTCGGCGACCGGTTGCTGTACAGCAAAAAGAGGCTCTGGGACTACGACGCGGCGCTCATTGCCGACGTGTTCGCCATCGGCGAAGAACCCGAAACCATGAGCATCGGCTTCGACCACTCCAAGCTGCGCTACATGTATAATGAGCAAAGCATCCGGGGCAAGGTGCAGGAGCTTGCCGATCAGATGTCGGCGGGTAAGGACATGCTGATGGTGGAGGGGGGCAAGGCCATCACCTACGGGCATTCGGTGAATCTCGACGCGCTCTCGCTGGCGCGCCATCTGAACGGGCGGCTGCTCTTCATGATCGGCGGGGATGATGACACCATTCTTGATGACATCATGTTCCTGAAGAAGAATGTGGACCTGACCGGCATCAACCTTGCCGGAATCATCGTCAACAAGGTGCGCAACGTGAGCGACTTCAGGGAGGTGTACCTGCCGGAGATCACCAAGATCGGCATGCCGGTGCTGGGGATTATTCCCTATGAGCGCGCATTCACCTATTTTTCCCTCCGCTACCTGGCGGACCGGCTTTTCGCAAAGGTGCTCACCGCGGAAAAGAACCTTGATCGAAAAATTAAGAACCTGGTCATCGGCGCCATGTCGGGAAGCGTCGCCCAGAACAAGCCCATTTTCAAGAAGGAAGCCAAGCTGATCATCACCGGCGGCGACCGGAGCGACATGATTCTGGTGGCCCTGGAAGCCGACGCGGCGGGCATCATCCTCACCAACAATATTCTTCCCCCGTCCAACATCATCTCCATGGCGGAAGACCGGGGAACGCCCCTGCTTCTGGTAAACCCCGACACCTATCAGGTGCAGCGGCAGATTGAGCAGCTGGAGCCGCTGCTGACCAAGGATGACAGCGCGGCGCTGGAGCTGCTGACCTCGCTCGTTCGCGACAACGTCGACCTCGCCGCGCTCGGCGTCTGACCGGCTCGGCCGGCCGCATCAGAAAAACCGGCTGCCGGTTCATCCGCGCCGGCGGATTCCGGCAGCACAGGCATCCCTTCCCGGTGAACCATGGCGCATGCGCGTGAACGTTTAAAAGAGGCCAACCAAGAGCGAATCCTCAAGGCGGCGCTGGAGCTCTTCGGCAAGGGGGGCTTCGAGAAAACCAGCGTTGAGACCATAACCCGGAAGGCGCGGGTGGCCAAGGGCACATTCTATAACTTTTTTGATAAAAAAGAGGATGTGCTCCTGTACTTTTTGGACCGGGAGTATGCCAAAAGCGAAGCCGAGATCGCCCTTAAAAGAAGCGAGCGGGACACCTTTATTGACCAGATTGAGCTGTCGGTTTCCGCCTACATAAAGCATATTTTTCCCGGCCGGGAATTCACCAAAGTGCTCATCAAGGATCGGATTGGAAACATCGGAACCGGCAAAAATAAGAATGAATTGCGCCTGATGGAGGAAATCTTCCGGTCAATCGAGCGGGCCAAGCAGCGGCGTGAAATAAGGCCCGGCGTGGATTCGCGGCGGCTGGCCGAGATGATCTTTGCCCTTTACACCATGTACGTCATCTACTGGACCAATGGCTTCATAAAAACCAAGAAAGAGTGCGTCGCCCGCATCAAGCAGGCCGTCCAGTATATTCTGCAGGGCGTGGCATCCATGCCAACATAATCCCCGCTTCACGACAATGGGCTGGTCCCTTTGTCTTCATAACAGGTTCCCCTCCCTTCCGCTCAGCTGTTTTTTTTGCCATCATCCCGCTTCTCTGCCTACAGCCCCCTCCCCGGGCGCCGCGCACCTTTTTCGCACCATGGGATTAATCGCCTCATGCCGGCGTTTTGCCGGCAACTCCCGCCATAAAAATATATTCAATTCTGCTTGACACGATATGGATAATCCTATAAGGTGACTGCAGTCATCTTTAGATGACCGCGGTCATTTAATAAACCATCATTATCTAAAGCATTATTCAGCCGGGAGATGAATGTATGTCGATCAAGGACGATTTGGCGGGCATGGTGGGGGAGGCAGCTGTTTGTGGTGACCAGGAGACGCTTGTGCGCTACTCGCGCGACCAGAGCTTTGTCGACCCCCGCAAGCCCGATCTGGTGGTGTTCGCAGAAACCGTCGGCCAGGTGCAGGAGGTGGTGACCTACGCGAATAAAACGCGAACGCCGGTGATTCCCTTCAGCTCGGGGCTGAACCTGCACGGCGGCACCATACCGCGGCAGGGCGGCATCATCCTCAATCTTTCCCGGATGAACCGGATACTGGCGGTTGACACCGACAACTGGTCCTGCATCATCGAGCCGGGCGTAACCGTCAGCCGGCTGCAGGACGAGCTGGAAAAGCACCAGCTCCGGGCGATGCTCCCCTTCGGGGTGCATCCGCAGCGCTCCGCCCTGACCAGCTTTTTGGAGCGGGACCCGGCGGTGGCCGCGGCCAGCTTTGAATACGGCAATGAGCTCATTTTGGATACGGAGCTGGTGCTGCCGACCGGCGAGCTGTTTCGCACCGGCCTGTGGTCTTCAGGAAACACCCCCGGGTCACCGATGGGACCGGTCCGGGCAATGGTCAACCGGCTGTGGACCGGGGCCCAGGGAACGCTGGGAATTATGACCAAGATGAACATCAAGGTGGAATACCTGCCGAAGAAGCGAAAGATAATGCTGTTCCAGTTCGATTCATTTCCCGAGGCCATAGAACCCCTGCGGATGATACAGCGCAAGGAGATCGGCCATGAGTGTTTTTTGATCAACAACTTTAACCTGGCGGCGCTGCTTTGCAAGGACTGGACCGTCCCCGAGCACATTCCCGCTACGATGATCCCATCAAAAGATTTTGATGCGCTCAGAAGCAGCCTGCCTGACTGGCTGATGGTGGTCTGCTTAAACGGCGGCCCGCGCATGCCGGAGAAAAAAATAGCCTATGAAGAAGAGGCCTTAAGAGCCATTGCCTCAATGGCACGCTTGCAAATCCGCAATGACAGCCAGCTCGAGAACGCGTTCCTTGCAGAGATGCTGCGCCCCTGGGGCATATTGAAAAAATTCTGCTACCGCGGATCGGTTCATGATGTTTCCTTCAAGACACCGTTGAGCAAGGTCCCCCTGTTTCAACGAATTGTCATGGAATTCATCAATGAATACAACTATCCCCTCCAGGATATGGGCATCTACGTGCTGCCCATCGAACGGGGACGCGCCTGCCACTGTGAGTCTGACTTTCACTGTGACCCGAATGATAGAAATGACGTGGCGCGGATCAAGAACCTCTGGGAGGAAGTAAGCCGGCGGTTCATTGATGAGGGAGGCGCCTTCTTTGACCGGCCTTACGGAATCTGGGCGGACCTGGTGTACAGCCGGGCGGGCACCTACACCCAGAAGCTCAAGGAGATTAAACGGGAGATCGACCCCAATCATATCTGCAATCCCGGACATCTTTGCTTCTGAAGCGCATCGCACAGGGAGGAACAGCTCCATGACCTATTATGAAAAAAAGCCCCAAAAGAAATTTTTTGAGAAGACGCTTGAGGACTACCGCGATTCAGTATGGGGATGCGCCCGGTGCAACCACTGTCAGAACCAGTGGGGATGGAACGTGAAAAGCGCCGAGTTTTCGGAAATCTGCCCGGCATTCCACGAGTACCGGATATTCCCCTACTCGGGCATGGGGAAAATGCACATAGCGCGGGCCCTGCTCGAGGGAGACTTTGACTATGAGGATGCCCCGGAAGTGGCAAAGTTTTTATATACCTGCACCACCTGCGGCGCCTGTGAAATGAACTGCCAGCGGCTGCAGGACAAGGAGCCGCTGCAGGTCAACGAGGTGCTGCGGGCCCTTTTCGTGAAGGATGGGGTCGGCCCCATGCCCGAGCACAAGAACCTGATCAAGAGCGTGAAGAACTACGACAACCCCTGGATGCAGCCGCGCACCCAGCGGGACCGGTGGGCGCGCAAGCTCCCCATAAAAGATCTGGGCAAGGAAAAGGCGGAGACGATGCTGTTTGTGGGGTGCACCACCGCTTTCGACAACACCCAGTGGCACGTGGCGCAGAACACCGCCAAAATACTGCTGAAGGGAGGCGTCGACCTGGGCATGCTGGGCAAGGACGAGATCTGCTGCGGCAGCCCGGTGGCGCGCATCGGCGACCGGGAGACCTTTATGAATCTCGCCCGGCGCAACATCGAATTGTTAAACAAAAGCGGGGTGAAGGACATCGTGGCATTCTGTCCCGGCTGCTTCCGGGCCCTCACCCATGATTATCCGGAAGTCCCCGACGCGCCGAAACTGCAAGCGCGCATCTATCATACCTCCCAGTACATCGACAAGCTCATCCAGGAAGGCAAATTGAACATGAAGAAGGATCTAAACATGCGGCTCACCTGGCATGATCCCTGTCACCTGGGGCGGCATCTGGGCATTTATGATCCGCCGCGCCGGATCTTAAGCGCCATTCCCGGTGTGGAGCTGGTGGAGATGGAGCGCATCAAGGACCAGTCGTGGTGCTGCGGGGGCGGCGGCGGGGCGCGGACCGCGTTCATGGATTTTGCCCAGAAGACCGCCACCAAACGGCTGCAGGAGGCAAAGAAGACCGGGGCCCAGGCAGTAGTGACCGCCTGCCCCTTCTGTGAGCAGAACCTGGGTGATGCCTTGAGCAAGATGGATGACGGTCTTGAGCTCTATGATCTCACCGATCTGCTCATCAAAGCGCTGGACATCGAATAATCAGAGCGGGAGAACAAACCATGAATACCGGCAAAGGAAAAGTGATCCAAAAAAAGCTGCCCCGGGAGGTCTATAACGCATTGAAGAGCGTGGTCGGGGACGAGTGGATTTATGAACAGCGATCGGTGGTGGAAACCTACAGCAAGCTTTCCATCGAGGGGTTCAGCTTTATTAAAAAGCATGAGAGGGACCCTCATGTGCTGCCGGCGTGCGTGGTGCTTCCCGCGTCAACCGAGGAAATTCAGACCATCGTGCGCATATGCAACCGCTACCATGTGCCCTTCATCCCCTTCACCAACGGACAGGTGTTCTGCAATCCCACCACGCCGGATCCCACGCTGATCATTCACCTGTCGCGCATGAACAAGATCGTTCACATCGATGTTGACAATATGAACGCCACCCTGCAGGCCTACGTTGATTACGGACAGCTGCAGGCCGAGGCGATGAAGCGGGGGCTCTGGAACGGGGGAAGCCCCCTGGCCACCGCCCTCTGCAAGCTGGCCTCCCAGTTTGCCTTTGCCGGCCTGTGGCAGACCGACCTGAAGTACGGGCTGTTCAGCCGCAATATTGTGAGCGTTAAAATGGTTCTCCCGGACGGGGAGATTTTGACCACCGGCTCGCGCTGCATACCCAAGGCCGGCGATTTCTGGGAATACGGTCCGGGCCCGGACCTGCTTGGGCTGCAGCGGGCGGGACTCGGCACCAACGGCATCGTGACCGAAATTACGGTGAAGCTGCACTCCTGGGTGGGAGATCCTTCCTTCCCGGACATTCCCGCGGGGAGGCCCAGCCTGGCCGATGTGCATGACCCGAAATATGACAATCCCCCGGCGCCGCTGAAGAACCACAAGCTCTACTGGGTGGAATACAATGATTTTGAGTCGCAGATCAAGGCGATGCGGGAGATCGCCCATTCCGGCATTGCCATCGGGCTCAATGCCACCGGCGTGTATTCGGCGTTTTACTGCTCGCAGACCCAGGACATGACCGTCGAGCGCTGCAAAACCAAATTCTTCCCCGACTGGAACAGCTACATCATTCTTGCCAACACCAGCTCCGACAAACAGATCGAGTACGAGGAGGAGGTGCTCAGGCAGATTATTGCGGAGCACGGCGGAAGATTTCTTTCCCAAGACTACAAGCCGGAAGTGCTTGAGGCGCTCAAGCCCTGGAATTATGACTGCATCCGGCATTCCACCGGGTATCGCATGAACCGCAAGATGTACGCCAACGCCTGGCTGCCGGTGGGGCCCATGAACAGCGCTTTTACCACCGCTCGCGAATGGAAAAAGGCATTGGAAAAATTCGGTGAGCTTGACATCACCGACCGGGGCGGCGCCGATGATACGCCTTTTGTGTACGCGCTGCAGCGGGGACACTTCTGCCTGTTTGAGACCGACAATTATCCCGACCCGACCCTGCCGGATGAAATCAAAAAGGCCGCCGGGTATGGTATTTACGGGGCGGCAACCTTTATCAAGCATGACCTGGGACCGATGCTCATGGCCTTTGTCAACGTGGAGCCCTTCACCACCATGTTCCCGGAGGCAGGGCCCAACGGACATCTGTTCATGCGGAAGATCAGGAAGGT
>CAZWCD010000089.1:0-11470 GCA_964632275.1 uncultured Thermodesulfobacteriota bacterium | reverse complement strand
AGCGCCTCTTCCTGGGCCTTGCGCGCCTCGGTGTAAATGGCCGGGCCGGCAAAGGCGCCCATGGTCACCGGCCGGTCCGGGTGCAGGGGAAAGGGATGCTTGTACGGCGGAAGAAACGCATCCACCTCGTTCTGCTCCATCAACAACATCGGCTCAACCACGTGCGACACATGGAATCCGTCAAGATGCACCATCACCGGGAAGAGCACTTTGGCGTCCTCCGCGATGCGGAAGGCGCAGATGGTCTGGTCAAACGCCTCCTGTCCGTCGGTGCAAAAAATCTGTATCCACCCGCAGTCCCTGGTGGCCATGGCATCGGAGTGGTCTCCCCAGACGTTCAGCGGACCGGAGAGGGCGCGATTCACCACCGACATGACGATGGGCAACCGGGCGGACGATGCCACATAGAGCACCTCGTGCATCAGCTCCAGACCCTGGCCGGCGGTGGCGGTGAAGGTCCGGGCGCCCGTTGCCGATGATCCCAGGCAGGCGCTCAGCGCGGAATGTTCCGACTCCACGCACACAAACTCGGCATCCACCTCGCCGTCGGCCACCAGCTCCGAAAAGCGTTCGACAATGTGGGTCTGGGGGGTAATCGGATATGCCGCCACCACGTCAACCCGAGCCAGTTTTGCCGCCTCCGCGATGGCAAAGGAGGCCTCTATGCCTACCCGTTTGCTCATTTCTCTTCCTCTTGCACCATGGTGATAACCGATTTCGGGCATACCCGGGCGCATGTTCCGCAACCCTTGCAATAATAGAGATCGGCCTTGTAAAAACCTTCTTCCGTTCCGTGGATGCAGGGCTCGGGGCAATTCACGGCGCACAGCCCGCACTTGATACATTTGGACGTATCATAGGTCGGCCGCTGCGAGCGCCAGTCTCCGGTTTGATAGGAGCTGGCATTCCCCGGCTCGGTGACAATGCAGCCGATCTCCAGATCCCTCCAGGTCAGCTCGTTTTCAGACTTTGCTGCCACAGATCACTCCTCTATGACCGTTGCTTCATATGCCTGCTGGCACACCTTGATATTCTTTTCGGCAATCCGACCAAAGCGGTGGCGGAGCGGCTCAAGCAGGGACTTCATGTCAACAACGCCTGAGGCCTTCACCAGGGCCCCGATCATGGTGGTATTGGTAATGGGAAGCCCCAGGATGTCAAGGGCAATTCTGGTCGCGTCGACCACCGCCGTCCGGGCGGTAATGGAAAATTCTTTTTTGATCTCGGCAATTGATTTCCGGGTGTTGATGACCACCATCCCGTTCGTTTTGAGCCCTGAAAGGGATCCGCCCACCAGTATCAGGGAGGGGTCCAGCACCACCGAGAAATCCGGTTCCCGGATGGCGGTGCGCAGCCGTATGGGCTGGTCACTCACCCGGGTAAACGACTGCACCGGCGCTCCCCGTCGCTCCGGTCCGAAGCTCGGAAATGACTGCGCATACTTCCCCTCGCTGATGGCGGCATGCGCCACCAGCTCCGCCGAGGTGACGGCGCCCTGGCCGCCTCTTCCGTGAAATCGCACTTCAATCATGACACAGCAACCCTCTTTGCACCGGGTTAAACAAACCACTCATCAGCACTATGACTGCAGGGGGAAAAAAGGGAGGACCTTGCACGAGCGCCGCGCGGCGGGAAGCGGCTATACCTGCTGCGGCGCCTTCACCGGGCAGACCTGGACACAGGTAAAGCACTCCAGACACAGATCGATGTTGACCTGACTTCTGTCTTTCACCAGGGTTATGGCGGTGGCCGGACACAAATCTATGCAGCCGCCGCACCCCACGCACTTCTCCACATCAATCTTAACCATGCGCCCTTCCTCCTTCAATTTCCTTGAAACGACTGGGGATATCTAGCATGAAGCTCAATTTACTGTCAACTGTTTTTTTGCCCGCGATCAACCGCCTGCTAGAACTGCCGCCGGCCCTCCATGGCCTTCTTCAGCGTCACCTCATCGGTGTACTCGATGTCACCGCCCATGGGTATGCCCTGAGCGATGCGGGTAACGCTTACGCCCAGCGGCTTGATGATTTTGGAAAGGTAGAGGGCGGTGGCATTGCCGTTGGTGGTGGGATTGGTGGCCAGAATCACCTCTTTCACCCCGCCTCCCTCAAGCCGCTTGAGCAATTGATCAATCTTGATGTCATCCGGGGTAACCCCGTCCAGGGGGGAGATAACCCCGTGCAGCACATGATAGAGCCCCCTGAAGTCACCGCTGTTTTCCAGCGCGATCAGGTCGCCCGGCTCCTCCACCACGCAGAGCACCGACCGGTCCCGGTCCGCTCCCCCGCAAATTTTACAGGGGTCGGCATCGGTAAGATTGCAGCACTGGGAGCAGAGGGTGATCTTGTCCTTGACCGCAATGATGCTCTCGGCCAGCTCCCGCGCCTCTTCCCGGGACGAGCGCAGTATGTGCAGCGCCAGGCGCGAGGCCGTCTTCTCGCCGATGCCCGGCAGGCGGGCAAGCCGCCGTATCAACTGGTTGATTGGTTCCGCTGCCCTGCTCATGTTCGGCGCATTCCTTCAGCAGGTTGTTGAGTTAGTTAGAAGGATAATCCGGGGATATTTAGTCCGCCGGTGATTTTTTTCATTTCCTCTGCAACCATCTCCTGGGATTTTCTCAATGCTTCGTTGACCGCCGCCACCACCAGATCCTGCAGCATTTCCCGGTCGCCGGCATCTATCACCTCGGGCTCAATTTTGATTGAGACGATTTCCTGTTTCCCGCTGGCAACCACGGTAATCATCCCGCCGCCCGCGCTCGCCTCAATCGTTCTGGCCGCCAGATCCTCCTGCAGCCGCGCCATCTGGGCCTGCATCTTCTGGGCCTGTTTCATGATCGATCCTAAGTCCTTCATAAACATCACTCCTTGCAAGTAATGTGTTCTACAATATGGAATTTGAGATGGAGGATGGGCGATGCTACATCCGAAATCCGAATATCGAAATCCGAAACAATATCACAATCAAAATATCAAATGTTCAAAACCCCGCAATAGTAATTGTCTGTTTACCGTTTGCTTCTATTTGGGATTTCGGTCATTTTAATTTGTTTCTGATTGGGCGCTTCGAATTTCGGATTTGTCCGCCACACATCCCACATCTCTCTTATTTTCTTCCTCTCTCCTTCCTGGCTCCTCCGGCATCCCTGCTGCCATTCTTCTCTGCCTTCACCTCCACAATGGTTGCGTCGAACAGGGAGAGGGCTTCATCAAGAATCGTATTGTTCCGGGGCGCCGGCTCCTCAACCCGCGTCCCGGCGACCGCGGCTTCCGGCGCGGGCTCGGGCGCGCGAGGCGCCGCATCCTTATCCAGGGCCGCAATGACCACCCGCAGGCTTCGTCCAAAGAAAGCCTCACTCATGGTTTTGAGCTGACCGGCCTTGTCCTTGTCCCGGGCGCTTTCCAGAAAAATGGAGTCGGAGGCAAATCCCACCTCAAGCCTTTTTTCATCGAGGCAGACCAGGCGGCCATGCTCCAAAAGCGCCGCCAGCATGGGCTTCTCCCGTTTTAGATGGGACAGGAACCCCTGCCAGGTCCGGGGCTGCGCATCGCCCCCGCCGTTTTGCGCCGGTTCGGCAGCCGGGATGGCGCTGCGGCGGCGATCCTGATGGTCGCCCCTTTCAGTCATCGCCCCGGTCACCGGCGGCTCCCCGGGCACATCCGCCGCGCCCGCAATCCTGCGCTCAATGTCGGCAAGTTTGGCCAGGGCTTCGTCCAGGGGCAGCAGCTGCCTGCTGTAGACCATCTTGAGCAAAAGCATCTCCAGGATGATCTGGGGCATGGACGACCGGTACAGATCCTCCTCAGCCTTCAGCCATATATCAAACAGCCGCTGCAGCGAATCCCGGTCGATGTCCTTGATCTGTTCCGCCAGGTCGGCGCGTTCATCCGGCGCAAGGTCAAGCAGTTGCGGTGCGTTCCCGCCCACCTTCACCATGATCAGGTTGCGCAACTGTTCGAGGAAGGCATGATAGAACTGCCGGATGTCGCTGCCGCACTGGAACAGGTCCCGCACCACCGACAGACAGCCCTGCGCATCTTTATTGATCACCGCCTGGGATGCCCTCGTCAGCAGATCCCGGTCCACCATGCCGACGATGTCGCTGATGTCCTTGTCGGAAATCTCCTTCCCGGCATAGGAAATGACCCGGTCGAGGATGCTCTGGGCATCCCGCATGCTCCCCTCGGCATCGCGGGCGATCCAGCGAAGCCCCTTATCGCTTATGGCAATTCCCTCGCCGGCGGCAATGTGGCGGAGCTGCTCAACCAGCGCCTCCTGGGAAATCCGGCGCAGATCAAAGCGCTGACAGCGGGAGAGAACCGTGGAGGGAATCTTGTGCGGTTCGGTGGTGGCAAACATGAAGATCACGTGCGCCGGGGGCTCCTCCAGGGTTTTGAGCAGGGCGTTAAAGGCGCTGGCGGACAGCATGTGCACTTCATCAATGATGTAGATCTTGTACCTGCCGTGCGCGGGGACGTATTTCACGCTTTCCCGCAGCTCGCGCACGTCATTGACGCCGGTGTTGGACGCGCCGTCGATCTCCAGCACATCCATGGTCAGCCCCGCGGCGATCTCCCTGCAGGAGGTGCAGGCGCGGCAGGGTGTCGGCGTCGGGCCCTGCTCGCAGTTGAGCGCTTTGGCCATGATCCGGGCGATGGAGGTCTTGCCCACCCCCCGCTGCCCGGCAAACAGAAATGCATGGGCGATCCTCCCGCTGCGTATGGCGTTCTGGAGGGTCTTGACCACGTGCTGCTGGCCGACCACCTCCTCAAAAACCTGCGGGCGCCATTTGCGGGCAATCACCTGATACGACACGGCATGCAACCTTTTTAAAAGATGATAGCCAGGCTCCCCTGCGGCACACGAAAGGTTTTACTACCGCTGCTTCCTTCCGGACCTGACGGGGTTTGTAAATTTTCGTTGCGCAGGACCCAGCTATCAATTATCAAAATCAAAACTGCTATAATTAAAAATGCTGGCGGAGAGAGTGGGATTCGAACCCACGGTCCCGCTATTAACGGGACACGCGATTTCCAATCGCGCCCCTTCGGCCTCTCGGGCATCTCTCCTGGAAAATCGGATGCTGGATGCGTGATACCGGATACTGGTTACTGGATACTGGAATAAACCTAAAATTTGCACGTTCATCTGATATCCAGTATCGAGCATCCCGCATCACGTGCTTTTTATCTAAAATTGCGTTGCGTCGCCGGGCTTCTGAAAAAACCTGCAAGACACTGCCGTTCTGGCTGGCGGAGAGAGTGGGATTCGAACCCACGAACCCAATTTCTTGAGTTACCGCTTTTCGAGAGCGGCGCCTTCAACCACTCGGCCATCTCTCCCTTGTGACAAGACGCATTGTGCGGGATGCAAGATCCATGATTCAAGAAGCAGGATAGTGACGTCCATCATGCATCCTGTATCCTGCATCTTGCATCCTGCATCAGCCCTTCTGTTTCTGCCTTCTTGTGCGGAAAAATTCCTGAATAATTTCCCGGCATTCCCGCTCCAGCACGCCGGATAGCACAGCAACCGACGGGCGTTTTCCGGGGCCGGGCAGCACCCCGTAGACCGAACCGCACGCACCGGCTTTCTGATCGGCCGCACCGAAAACCACCCGGGCAACCCGCGCCTGAAGCAGCGCACCGGCGCACATCAAGCAGGGCTCAACCGTAACATAAAGGGTCGACTTGGGCAAGCGATAATTGCGTTTCCGCAGCGCGGCTTCCCGCAAAGCCAGTATTTCAGCATGGGCAGTGGGATCATGCAATGAAATCGGATTATTGTGCGCCCGCGCTACTACGTCGCCATCGGCAACCAGCACCGCACCGACCGGGACTTCGCCCTCGCGCAGGGCCCGTCCCGCCTCATCCAATGCCATTTGCATGAATGCTTCATCAGATAAAAGCCTTTTGGTATCGATGACCACCCTCCCTTACCGAATCGGCGTCCGGCATGCATCGGCCAGGCGCGAAATAATAGTTTCAATTCAGCGCGCTGTCAATGTAATTCTGGACAAAGCGGTGACGCTGCCGCATCGGGAGAGCGGTCTTTGCATTACGGACCGTCGGTCTGGACCGCGGTGATACCTGCAATGGATACAAACGGGTCATGCACGCAATTCAAGATTAGCGGCTGCGCTGCCGATACCGTTCTGGTTCCGGTTTCAGCATGGGTAAGGGCTACCGAGCGGTCGCCCCTGCATACAATCATATCCGATTATTGTGCGGATCGGGCAATTGTTGTCAGAGTGCTTAAAAATCAGGATGGTGCACATATATTTTTATTGACAAAAAAATCTCTTTTGGATAAACAGGATATCCTTTAAATATCTTTTAAATACAAGCGGAGAGAAACAGCGTGAATGCTTATAAAAATATAAAGAAAATGCTCATTAAATCGCGTGAACAGCTTATCGAGGAAATTGCCAAGAACCGGCATATCGAAGCCCAGGACGTCAAGGCGGAGATCATGGACCTGTACGATTGGGCCGATCACGAGCGCGACCGGCAGCTTTCCCACATTTTGAGCGATCGCGACCGGGAAAAGCTTATTGCAATTGAGGAGGCGCTGCAGCGCATTGAAGACGGAAGCTACGGCATCTGTGAGGAGTGCGGCAAGAAAATTTCTCCCGAGCGCCTCAAAATAATGCCCTTTGCCCTTCTCTGCGTCCCCTGCAAATCAATTATGGAAAAGCAGACCGGCGCCTTTAAAAAAATCGATGAAGAGGCTCCCTACCGGGATCTTTCCAGCATTGACACGGAAGATAGTGAAGAATAAGAACGTTCGTTTGCGCGAATCCGTGGTTCCTCTCCTCGCGCTGACATCATTGCACCCGTAACCAGGGCATCGCATCACCGGTACCGCATTCCCCCCCATCCACCTTCCATGCACGCATTCCCGGCTCACCTGCCGCTGCCTGCCCTCTGCATTTCCTGAAGATCAGAATTATGTTGAAATGCCGGCCGCATTTGTTTAAGGTACGCCATAAAGAACAGCCCTTATGCACCTGCAATCGCTGAACCTTATGAAACAAGTCGTCCTCGGAACTGCCGGCCACATTGATCATGGCAAAACCACCCTCATCAAAACCCTGACCGGGGTCGATTGTGACCGGCTGAAGGAAGAAAAGGAACGGGGCATCACCATACAGCTGGGGTTTACCTCGCTGGTGCTGCCCGGCGGACAGCGGATCGGCATTGTCGACGTTCCCGGGCACGAAAAATTCATCCGAAACATGGTCGCCGGTGTCGGTGGCATAGACATCGTGCTCTTTACCATTGCGGCGGATGAGGGGATCATGCCGCAGACCCGCGAGCACCTGGACATCTGCAACATACTGCACATCCAGAGGGGCATCATTGCGCTCACCAAGTCCGATCTGGTGGACGAAGAATGGCTGCAGCTGGTTAGGGAAGAAATACGAACATTCAGCCGGGGAAGCTTTCTGGAGCATGCGCCGATCATCCCGGTCTCGTCGGTCACGAGCGACGGCATTCCTGCCCTTCTCGACGCCATGGAACGGATCGCCCGGGAGGTTGAGGACAAACCGGCGGCGGGGATTCTCCGGCTCCCCATCGACCGCGTCTTCACCATGAAGGGATTCGGCACGGTCCTAACCGGCACGCTCCTCTCCGGATCGGTTGCGGTGGGAGACAGCGTGGAGATACTCCCCGGCGGTTTCGAGGCCAAGGTGCGCGGCATTCAGGTGCACAATGAGCAGGTATCGCGGGCGACCGCCGGATTGCGAACGGCCATCAACCTCCAGGGCGTAGAGAAGGAATCGGTTGCAAAGGGCGGCATGCTGGTGCATCCCCGCACCCTGGCGCCCACGGCGCGGATTGACGTGCGCCTGGAGCACCTCCCCTCTTCCGCCAAACCGCTTAAAAACCGTGCAATCGCGCGCTTCCACAGCGGCACCAGCGAGGTGCTCTGCAGAATCATCCTGCTGGATCAGGACGAGCTGGCGCCGGGCGCCGGGTCGCTTGCCCAGATCATCCTCGAGGGACCGGTGGTTGTCCTTCCCCGCGACCGCTTCGTTCTGCGGAGTTATTCACCGGTGTACACCATCGGCGGAGGCGAAATACTCGACGCCCATCCCCACAAGCACAAGCGGCTGGCGGAGGAAACGGTGGCGCCGCTCGATGCCATGCAGCACAGCTCGTCGCAGGAGCAAGCCCTGCTGTTCATTGCCGATGCGGGCTTTGCCGGGCTTGACCTGCGACAGCTCACGGCCCGCACCGGGAAGGATCCCGCCCAGCTTACCGGGATCCTCGGAGCGCTCGTCGGGGAGAAAAAGCTGGTGCTGATTGACCGGGAGTCCTCCAAGGTGCTTTCCGCCGGGCATTATGAAACGCTGCAGTCGATAATGCTCGACGAGGTCATGGACTACCACAAAAAATTCCCCCTCAAAAAGGGGATGCTCAAGGAGGAGTTGAAAAGCAAACTGCCGCAGCTGGTGGACGCGCGGCTCTTTCAGCATCTGCTGAACGATCTGCTCAGCGCGGGACGGCTCACCGTGGACAAGGATACGCTATGGCTGCAGGAGCACAAACCACAGCTGAAAGATGCCCAGAAGGAGTTGAAAGAGAAGATCGCCGCCCTGTATCGCAAGAACAGCCTGACGCCGCCCACCATAAAGGAAGTGATTGACCAGCTGGGAGGTTCCGAACGGGAAACGCAGGCAATTATTGCCCTGCTCACGAACGAAGGACAGCTGGTCAAGGTGAAGGAAAATCTCTGGTTCCACCGCGAGGCGATCGAGGAGCTTACCCACAAGCTGGTTGCAAACCTCAAAAAGACCGGCGAGATCACCCCCACCCAGTTCAAGGACCTCATCCAGGCCTCCCGCAAATTTGCCATACCCCTGCTGGAATATTTTGATCAGTCAAAAATAACCATCAGGGTGGGAGACAAGCGGGTGCTGCGGGATAAGAAGGGTTGAGACCGTGAGGGATGGGATGGTACGGTACGTGATGTATGATTCTGGCAGAGGCAAGTCCTACATTCGAAGCACGAAATACGAATTTCGAAACAAATTCAAATTGCAAATGACCAAAATTCATAACAAGAGGCAAACGGTGAACCGGCAATTGCTAAAGGGGGTTTTGGACATTTGATATTTGGATTTTGAGATTGTTTCGGATTACATGCTTCGGATTTCGGATTTATTTTTTTACCGGTTCCCTCTCTCAGTGTACATCCCGGATCATCTTCAAGACTTTAAAACGATACGTGCTTTCTCAATATCCCTCCCTATTTGCGCCACCAGTGCATCCGGCGAATCGAATTTTTTCTCATCCCGCAGCTTTTGGATAAAGACCAGTTCGATCTGCCTGCCGTACAGCTCACCTTGAAAATCGAGGATATGCACTTCCAGCGAAAAGCCCTTTCCCGGAAAGGTGGGATTGCTGCCGATGCTTAATACGCCTTGTTCCGGTCGTTCATCAACCAGCACCCTGACTGCAAAAATGCCGCTTCGGGGATAGAGTTCCTTCTCCGGATCAAGGTTCGCAGTGCGAATGCCGATGGTTCTGCCGATCGCATGTCCCGTAACCACCATGCCTTTCAGGGTATACGGCCGCCCCAGAAAGCATGCTGCTTCCTGCACCCTTCCCTCGAGGATAAGGTTCCTGATCATGGTGCTCCGCACTTCGACGCCTTCAACCTCTATATTGCCCAGTATGTTCACCGTCAGGCCGCACCGATCCCCGAGACTCTTCAGCATATCAGTGGTCCCCGCCCTTCCCTTTCCGAAACGATAATCAGGGCCGATAAACACCTCCTTCGCCTGAAGCGCGCCGCACAGCACATCGCCGACAAAATCCTCCATGGAAAGCCGGGCAAAGTCCGCGCTGAAATGTTCCCGCACCAGCACATCAATGCCATAACGCTCGATGACCTGCTGCTTTTCCTCGCGGGTGGTAATGAGCAGAAACGGCCGATGGGGCTGCAGCACCTTCAGGGGATGGGGATCGAAGGTGTATACCACGGACACCCCGCCGATGGCGCGCGCCCGGTCGATAACCCGGGCAAAAAGCGCCTGGTGGCCCAGATGCACTCCGTCAAAATTACCGATGGTCACCACCGGGTTCTTGAGCTTTTCCGTAATCCGAGAGGAACCTTCAAATATTTTCATCGGAGAGGAGTAGCTATGCGATGAGGTGATGCAGGATACATGATACAAGATGCATGTTCATGAAATAAACAGAAGCCCGCACGTGGATTTGGTTATTTGAATTAGCGCATTTGAATCTATTTCGCATTTCGTGCTTCGGGTTTGGGGTTTTCTTTGATCATGCATCCTGTATCGTGCATCATGTATCATGATGCTCTTACCTCTGACATCACATTATCATCAGCTTCGCCTGTGCCTCGGCCACAACGCCGCCATCAGCGCGGCCGGCAACCGCCCTGGCGTATATCAGCTTCTTGCTCAGCTTGGCAACCTCTGCTTTGACCCGCAGCGGCTCACCGGTTCGCGCGACCTCTTTGAAGCGCACGTCGAGCGAAGCAGTCAACGCGCGAAATCCGAGAAGCTGGACCAGCTTGGCCATGGCCTCATCCATAAGGGTTGCAATGATGCCGCCGTGGACCACCCCCTGCCATCCCTGGTGCACATCCAGCGGGACAAAGGTGGTCTCCACGCGATTTTCCTGCCGGTTCAATGAAAATTCCAGATGAAGGCCCGCATGGTTGTTCCGCCCGCAGGCAAAGCACATGCCGTCGTCTTCCAAATTATTCCGCTGATCCATATGAAAGCCTTAGTGGGTGCGAACTATGGAAGCTGTGATATGCAAACAGGTGATGCAAAACACATGATACAAGATGCATAATTATGAAATGAGCATCAACCCTGAGAGGGTTTGATCATTTGAGTTTCGCTCATTCAATTGTTGCGGATTTCACCTGACCGACTCAATTCTCTAACAAGGGTGCTTCGGATTTTCCCTGACCTGCATCCTGGATCTTGCATCCTGCATCATGTATCCTGCATCACCTTTTTTACCATTGACAAACCAGCGCATCTGGTATATCAATCAAAAAATCGTTTTCCTCATATAGCATCCCCGCCGCTCTTTTGCAAGTGCCGAAGTGGTGGAATTGGCAGACACGCTAGGTTCAGGGTCTAGTGGGAGCAATCCCATGGGGGTTCGAGTCCCCCCTTCGGCACCACCTTTTGCCGATCATAGCGAAAAGCTTCAGTTGTTACATTTCCCACAAAGAAAAACTTTCATTTCATGCGCACATCCAGCAGATCATCCTTAGCAAAAAAGGCAGGATCTGCATTAATCCTGCCTCGGATGTGCGAACTATGTACGATTAATTGCCGGTGAACTCACCTCAAGAGCGCCGGCTTATTCACCTCACACCTCACAAACGGCAAAATCCCATCGAGCATGGTCTTGATGCCCGCCTTCAGATCCTCATCCTCCACCATGCTCACAATTGCGGGACTCCAGTAGTA
>CAZWCD010000088.1:4081-11556 GCA_964632275.1 uncultured Thermodesulfobacteriota bacterium | reverse complement strand
GAAGATTTCCTGCGCCAGCCGCTGCACATCGTCGGCGGACACGCGGTCGATGGAAGACAAGATCTCTTCCAGCGGTATGAAGCGGTTAAAATACATCTCGCACTTGGCCAGCCGGGTCATGCGGCTGTCGGGGCTTTCCGCGGCCAGCAGGGTATGCCCTTTCAGGTGCTCCTGCGCGGTTCTGAGCTCACCTTCGGTAATGCCGCATTCCCGGACCTTGTTCAGCTCCGCCACCACCAGACGGATCGCCTCGCGCGCCACCTTTTTGCTCACCCCGAGATACACCACAAACATGCCCGCGTCAAAATACGAGGAAAAGTAGGAGTAAATGGAATAGGCGAGCCCTTTTTTCTCCCGGATCTCCTGAAACAGGCGCGAGCTCATGCTCCCCCCCATGATGGCATTGAGCACGTAGCCCGCGTAGCGCGATGTATCATCCTGGGTCACCCCCTGCGTGCCGATGCAGATGTGGATCTGCTCAAGCGGCTTGGTGTAAAGGGCCAGGTCCGACTCCGCCTTGAGGGGCAGGCGGGACGGCGAAGAGTTGCGCCGGGGGATGCCGCCGAACTGCTCCTGGAAGATGCCGACGATCCGGTCGTGGTTGACCTTCCCGGTGGCGGAGATGATTATTTTTGACGGGTGGTAATGCTGGCGGGTGAGGAATGCCAGCAGCGTGTCGCGGTTGATGCCGCCGACCGTTTCCCGGCTGCCGAGAATGGGCATGGCCAGGGGATGGTCGCGGAAAAAGGACTTGCTGAACAGCTCCTGGATGTGCTCATCGGGGGTGTCTTCGGACATGAGAATTTCCTGGACGATCACCTCCCGCTCGCGCTCGATTTCCCCGGGGTCGAAGGTGGAGTGCAGGAAGGCATCGGAGATGATATCCGATGCGACCCCCACATGCTTGTCCAGAACCTTCGCGTAGATGCCGGTGTACTCCTTGCTGGTGAGGGCGTTGAGTATGCCGCCCACCGAATCAATCTCCTTTGAAATGTCCTGGGCGGAGCGCCGCGCGGTGCCCTTGAAGAACATGTGCTCGATGAAGTGGGCAATGCCGTTCTGCGCCGTGTCCTCGTCGCGCGAGCCGGTTATGATCCAGACGCCGAGCGAGACCGAATGGACCGAGGGCACCTGTTCGGTGACGATGGTCACGCCGTTTGCAAGAACCGTCTTCTGATATAGTTCAGCAGGGTAGGTCATCGAGCGCTGGCGGTCACGGCCTTTAATGGTCCGGCTTGCTGTTCAGTGCATCTTTGCGGCTCAGGCGTATTTTTCCCTGTTTGTCAATCTCGATGACTTTCACCATGATTTCGTCGCCTTCCTTGACCACGTCACGCACGGTTTTGACCCGCCCTTCAGCCAGCTGTGAAATGTGGACCAGCCCGTCGGTGCCGGGGAAGATTTCCACGAAGGCCCCGAAATCAACGATGCGCCGCACCTTGCCGCGGTAGATCTTGTTGAGCTCCGGCTCCTGGGTGATGGCCTGAATCATGGCGATGGCCTTGTGCACCGACTCGAGATCGTGGGAGAAAATGTTGACTTTTCCGGTATCGTCAATGTCGATTTTTGCCCCGGTCTGCTCAACAATGCCCTTGATCACCTTGCCGCCCGGGCCGATAACGTCGCCGATCTGGTCGGTCTTGACCTGGATGCTGACAATGCGGGGCGCCCACGGCGAAAGTTCGGCGCGGGGCGACTTGATGGTCTCCTCCATTTTATTCAGAATGAACAGGCGGCCTTCCCGCGCCTGGGCCAGGGCCTTGCGCAGGATCTCCGGGGTGATGCCGGTGATCTTGATGTCCATCTGCAGGGCGGTAATGCCCTCACGGGTGCCGGCCACCTTGAAGTCCATGTCGCCGATGTGGTCTTCATCGCCGAGGATGTCCGAGAGAACGATGAAATCGTCGCCTTCCTTGATCAGGCCGAGGGCGATGCCGGCCACCGGAAACTTGATGGGCACGCCGGCGTCCATCAGCGACAGCACCGACCCGCAGACGGTTGCCATGGAGGATGAGCCGTTGGATTCCAGCACATCCGAGACAATGCGAATGGTGTAGGGGAATTCAACGTTCGAGGGAAGCACCTTGGAGATGGCCCGTTCCGCCAGGGTGCCGTGCCCGATTTCCCGCCGGCTGGGGGAGCGCAGGAACTTGACCTCGCCCACCGAAAAGGGCGGGAAATTGTAATGGAGCATGAAGGACTTTGACCCGCCGTTCTGCATGAGCGAATCGATGCGCTGCTCGTCCTCGGTGGTGCCCAGGGTGGTTGAGGCCAGGACCTGGGTTTCTCCGCGGGTGAAAAGGGCCGACCCGTGCGCCCGGGGCAGGACGCCCACTTCGCTGGAGATGCTGCGGATTTCGCTGAAGCCCCTTCCGCCGATGCGGATCTTCTCACGGGAAATCATTTCGCGGATGAGCCGCGCCTCGATGGAATCGAGGATGCCGCGTATGGCCGACTCCTTGCCCTCGTGGGAGGGAATAAGCGCATCGATGGTCTCCTTTTCAATCTCCTGGAGGGTGTCGCGGCGCTCCTTTTTTCCGGCAATGCGAATGGCCCGGTTGATTTTGTCACGCGCGGCGCCCTCAACCTCCTGCAAGAGCGCTTCATCGGGCCTAACTTCGATAAAGGACATTTTTTCCTTGCCCACCGCCTGCCTGAGTTCGTCCTGCATGGCGATGATGTCCATGATCGAGCGGTGGCCGCAGGTAATGGCCTCGGCCATGGTTTCCTCGGAGAGAATGTTGGCGCCCCCCTCGACCATGACCAGCGCATCCCGGCTTCCCGCCACGATGATGTCAAGCGAACTTTGCGGCAGCTGGTCCCAGGAGGGATTAATGATGAATTGGCCGTCGATTCTGCCCACCCGCACCCCGGAGATGGGGCCGCTGAAGGGGATGTCGGATATGGTCAGGGCCGCCGATGCGCCGATAATGGCCAGTATGTCGGGATTGTTTTCCGGGTCGGCGGAAAGCACCGTGGCGATGATCTGCACATCGTTGACGAATCCGTCGGGGAAGAGGGGGCGCAGGGGGCGGTCAATAAAGCGCGAGGTCAAAATTTCCCGCTCGCTGGGGCGTCCCTCCCGCTTGAAAAATCCCCCGGGAATTTTGCCCGCCGCATAGGTCATTTCCTGATAATCGACGGTGAGGGGGAAAAAGCTGGCATTTTCCCTGGGTACTTTTGAGGCGACCGCGGTGACCAGCACGATGCTGTCCCCGTACTGTACGGTGACCGAACCGCTGGTCTGCTTTGCAATCTTGCCGGTCTCGATGGAGATGGCCCTGCCACCCCATTCACAGGTAACTTTTTTAATCATAACCAGTGCACTCCTTTTGCGTAAATGATGACGAACTCGCCGCAGGTCCGGCGCTTACTTTCTGATGCCCAGGTCCTCGATCAGTTTCCGGTATCGCGGCGGGTCGATGCGCTTGATGTAATTGAGCAACCGCCGCCGCTGGTTGACAATCTTCAGCAGGCCCTGGCGGGAATGATGGTCCTTCGCGTGCTTTTTAAAATGATCGGTAAGGTAGTTGACCCGCTCGGTCAGCAGTGCGATCTGCACCTCCGGGGAGCCGGTGTCCTTATCGTGTATTTTATGCTTTCCGATAATATCCTGTTTTCGTTCTGTTGCCAGCGGCATGTATACCTCCTGCGCCTCGTGTGGTTAGTGAATGGTGTTTTCCTGGGGATTATAAAAACAGATCCGTTTCCATGCGGCATCGGTGTCCGGAACGGCCGGCAGCGCAGTGCGGCCGACCAGTGATTGCACCAGGGCTATGTCATCGTCGCCGTCACATCCCGCCCGCAGCAGACCTTCATCGCGGGGAAGTGGAATGCGCTCACTTCTGAGCTGCGAGGCGGAAATGGTCTTTCGTTCGCGGAGCAGGGCCATGACCTGACCGGTAACCGTTACCCGGGGGAGATGCATAAGCGACCGCCCGAGCGAAACGAGGCGCCGCCTGAGCACCGCTCCCTCGCCGAGGGAGGGCACGTCGTCAAAATCCATCGCCTCATCCAGGCCGAAGCTGCCGCACCGCAGCCGGGTCAGGGAAGCCAGGTGTGCCCCGCATCCCAGGGCGCGCCCGATATCGGCGCAGAGGGTCCGGATATAGGTGCCCGGGGAGCACTCCGCCTCAAAGGTGACCAGCGGCAGGCGCACATCGATCACATTGATATCGTATATGTGCGCGGCGCGCGCCGCCCGCTCCAGGCATACGCCCTTGCGGGCGAGCTTGTACAGGGGCGTGCCGCGATATTTGAGCGCCGAATACATGGGCGGTGTCTGCGCGATCACGCCCTTAAATGCCTGCACCGCCGCGATGATCCGCTGCGGATCGTCCGGCATCGATCGGCTCTCGGCAATGATCTTTCCCTCCCGGTCCTGGGTATCGGTTTCGACGCCCAGCTCCATGACCGCCCGGTAGGCTTTCTTGCCGTTCATAAGGTGGGGAACCAGCCGGGTCGCCTTGTCGAGAAAAATCGGCAACACGCCGGTGGCCAGGGGATCCAGGGTGCCGCCATGGCCGACTTTGGATGCGCCGGTGGCGCGCTTTACCGCATGAACCACCCCGTACGAGGTGACGCCCCCCGGCTTATTCATAATCAGGATGCCATCCATACTTCACCGTGCCGGCAGCAAAGGTCGACGAGTCGGGTCAAAGACGCCGCGGCGGTTATTCTTCGCGGGCAGGGGCATCCGGGGATTCCCTGAGGCTGTCGAGGATATGATCAATTTTAGTGCCGTACTCCAGCGAATGATCGTATCTGAAGCTGATATCAGGGATGGATCGCATATGCAGTATCCTGCCCAGCTGCTTTTTGATGAACGGGGTGATGCGCTGCAATGCCCGGGATGACTCGTCAGCCTGGTCAGGGCTTCCCAGCAGGGTGTAAAACACTTTTGCCAGCTTCAGATCCCTGGACACCTCCACACCGGTGATGGTGATAAACCCGAGATGCGGGTCCTTAACCTCGGTCAGCAGCATCCGGCAAATCTCTTTTTGGAGCACATCGGCCACGCGGTCCGAGCGCGCGTAGTTTTTAATCATGGCTGCCTCCGGCCTCAGACAGCGCCTGAGCGGGACGTCGTCGGTCTTAGAGCGTCAGTATTTCCATCTCCGACGCGATGACGTCGGCGCTGGTGATCGATTCGATAAAATCAACGATGGTGTCGAGCGCCTGGTTGGTGAAGCGACGGTCATTGCTCACCATGCACAGCCCCAGCTCAGCGCTCTGCCAGAGGTCGTTCTTGCCCACCTCGGCGATGGAAACATTGAACCGGTGCTTCACCCGGTCAACGATCTGCTTGACGATGCGGCGCTTCTCCTTGAGGGAATGATTCTCGCGTATCGAAAGCTCCAAACGGCATACCCCGATCACCATCCCGGACGTCCCTGCAGTGAGCGGCGCATCTCGGCCGGCTCGTTATAATTTGGTGGCCACCTCTTCAACCGTATAGCATTCGATGACATCACCCGCTTCAATGGCATCAAAGCCTTCGATGCCGATGCCGCAGTCATGGCCGGCCTCAACCTCGCGCACGTTATCCTTGAATCGCTTGAGCGAGGTGATCTTTCCCTGGTGGACCATGGAGCCGTTCCTGGTGAGGCGCACCATGGTGCCGCGGGTTATCTTGCCTTCCGTGACCACGCTGCCGGCAATGGTTCCCCCCTGCCGTGAAAGGTGGAAGACCTGGCGCACTTCCGCCTTGCCGGAGAGCTTTTCCACCACGGTGGGGGCAAGCAGGCCTTCCAGGGCATTCTTGACATCGGAAATGGCGTCATAGATTATGGTATAAAAGCGGATGTCCACCTTTTCCTGCTCGGCGAGCAGCTTGGCCTTGGGATCGGGCTTGACCCCGAAACCGATGATGATGGCCCGGGAAGCGGAAGCCAGCATAACATCCGACTGGTTGATGGCCCCGACCGCGCTGTGGATCACCGATACTTTGACAGTTTCATTTCCCAGTTCCGCAAAGGACTTGGTTATGGCGTCGAGGCTGCCGTGCACATCAACCTTTATGATTACATTCAGTTCCTTGACCGTGCCCTCTTTGATCTGGCTTTGCAGACCTTCCAGGGTTAGCCGGCCCGATTCCGCCAGCCCCTGCGCCCGCTGCTTCTGCTGGAGATACATGCCGGCCTGGCGCGCTTTTTTCTCTTCATCAATGACCATGAAGGTATCGCCGGCATCAGGCATGCCGGTAAGGCCGATGACCTGCACCGGGGTGGAGGGGCCCGCCTGCTGGATGGGCTCGCCCAGGTCGTTGATGAGGGAGCGCACCTTGCCGAAGTGCACGCCGGAGATGAAGGTGTCACCGATCTTCAGGGTGCCTTCCTGGATGAGGATGGTGGCAATGATGCCGCGGCTTTTATCCAGGCGGGCCTCAATGATCGTTCCTTCGGCCGGCTTGTTGGGATTGGCCTTCAGCTCCAGCATTTCCGCCTGGAGCAGAATGGTGTCGAGCAGGGTGTCGATGCCGATGCGCTGCTTGGCGGAGATTTGGGCAAAAAGGGTTTCTCCGCCCCACTCTTCGGGGAGAAGGGCGTATTCGGTCAGCGCCTGCTTGATTCGCTCCGGGTCGGCATTGGGCTTGTCGATCTTGTTAATGGTGACAATGATCGGCACCCCGGCAGCCTTGGAGTGGTCGATGGCTTCGATGGTCTGCGGCATGACCCCGTCGTCGGCGGCGATGACCAGCACCACGATATCGGTCACCTTGGCGCCGCGGGCGCGCATGGTGGTAAAGGCCTCGTGGCCGGGGGTGTCGATGAACACAATGTTTCCCCGGTCAAGCCGCACATTGTAGGCGCCGACGTGCTGGGTGATGCCCCCCGCCTCGGTCTCGGTGACGTTGGTTTGCCGGATGGCGTCGAGCAGGGAGGTCTTGCCGTGGTCAATGTGGCCCATGACCGTGACAATCGGCGCGCGGGGGAGCAGCGCTTCGGGGGCGTCCTGTTTTTTCATGAGGATCTGTTCTTCCTCCCGCTTCACCGCTTCGATTTCATAGCCGAACTCATGGGCGGCAAGGGTTGCCGCGTCGGCGTCGATGGTTTCATTGAGCGAGGCCATGACGCCCAGCTGCATGAGCTTTTTAATCACCTCGCCGGCCTTGACGCTCATGCGCTTTGCCAGCTCGCCGACGGTAATGCCGTCAACAATCCTGATTTTGCGCTTGATTGCCTTGGGAACGGTGATGGCGGTTTTTTTGCCCTTGATCAGGGCCAGGCCCTTTTTCTTGCGTTGCGGAAAAACCTTGGTTATCTTTGCCGGCTCTTCGATCGGAGCAGGCAGATCCGGCTCTTCCAGTTCCTTGGATGAGAGGGGGATGAGCTTTTTGGGCGCTTCCTCCGCGGGGAAGAAACGCT
This sequence comes from uncultured Thermodesulfobacteriota bacterium, assembly GCA_964632275.1. Lineage (GTDB taxonomy): Bacteria > Desulfobacterota > WTBG01 > WTBG01 > WTBG01 > CAZWCD01. Next base: position 4,189 of record CAZWCD010000088.1, on the reverse strand, counting down.
CGCGGGACCGCTTCTTCTTTTTTGCCGGCCCTTTCTTTTCTTCCTCTTCCTCCTCGGGCAGAATCATTCCGGTGGAGATGATCTTGATCTTGGAAGGCTTCGGCTCCG
>CAZWCD010000088.1:0-3981 GCA_964632275.1 uncultured Thermodesulfobacteriota bacterium | reverse complement strand
TATCCCTCGTTGAGCAACGCCTGGGCGCTGGTTTCACCGACGCCGGGAATTTGCATCAGATTCTCAAGGGCCGATTTTGACTCTCCCTCGGCCTCGGATTTGCTCTTAATGTCGATTTTCCATCCGGTCAGCTTCACCGCCAGCCGCACGTTCTGCCCCTTTTTCCCGATGGCCAGCGAGGTTTGGTTGTCAGGCACGATAATTTCCATGGCCTTTTGCTCATTATAAAGGACCACTTCATGAATTTCCGCCGGGGCGAGGGCATTGCAGACAAACTTGGCCGGATCATCGGACCAGGGGATGATGTCGATCTTTTCCCCCCGCAATTCCTGCACGATGTTCTGTACGCGCGCGCCCTTGGTGCCGACGCAGGCGCCGACCGGGTCGACGTCGGGGTTGCTGGAATCAACCGCTATCTTGGTCCTGATTCCCGGTTCGCGGGCGATCCCCCTGATGGTCACAATGCCTTCGCTGATTTCCGGGACCTCGGTTTTGAACAGTTCCCTGATAAAGCCGGCATAGGTGCGGGAGAGCACGATCTGCGGATCCTTGGTGGTCTTCTTAATGTCCAGGATGTATGCCTTGACCCGATCCCGCAGGCGATAATGCTCCCGGGGCACCTGCTCCTTGGCCGGCAGAATCGCCTCGGTTTTGCCCATGTTCACAATGATGTCCCCCCGGTCAAAGCGCTGCACAATGCCGTTTACCAGTTCGCCCTTGCGGTCCTTGTAGTTCTGGTAGGTGTTTTCGCGCTCGGCCTCGCGTATGTTCTGGATGATCACCTGCTTGGCGGTTTGCGCGGCGATTCTGCCGAAATCCGCGGTGTTCAGCTTGACCCCGAGACTGTCGCCGATTTGAGCATCAGGATCCAAAATCTTCTGTGCTTCCTCAAGCGATATTTCACTCTTGGGATTTTTTACTTCGTTGACGACGTTTTTAAACTGGAAGAGTTCAACCTCTCCCAATTCCTGGTTGAAGTGGGCCTCGATCTCGCTGTTGTGACCATACCGGTTTTTTGCCGCTTTGAGCAGCGCGGCCTCCAGCGTCTTGATCAGGGTATCCTTATCCAGATCCTTGTCTTTCCTGACTTCTTCCAGTATACGGTCAAGCTCGTTTATCATAGTTCGTACCTCTAGCGCCTGGCAAACAAATATGTTACCCGGACTTTTTGCCTTTTTTCCTCAGTTCCGGAAATTGGTATGAAATGGTGGCCTTGGCGATCAGGGAGAGGGGAATGAGGTATTGCTGTGCATCGACCGCGACCACAATATGCCCGTCCTGGCAGCCAACCAGCGCCCCCTGGAAATGCTTTCGTCCGTCAATCGGCTGGGAAAGCCTGACCTTGATGCTTTCACCAAGATGGCCTGAAAAATCCTTTTCCTTTTTTAAGACCCGGTTGACACCGGGAGACGACACTTCCAGAATGTAGCGGTGCGGAATGATGTCGTGCACGTCGATGACATCGCCCAGTTGTTCGCTCAGCCTGCTGCAGTGCTCGAGCGTGACACCGCCTTCCCTGTCAATGTACAGCCTGAGCACCCAGCCCCTTGGTTCACTGAAGAACTCAATATCCACCAGTTCCAGTCCCTGTGACTGAATGACCGGTTCGGCGATCTCCTTTATGGATTGAATAAGGGGCGTATCCATAAAACGCGCTCAATAAAAAAAGTGGGACTTTCCCACTTTTGCTAAGTGACGAACCAACATAGCACAGATTTAACCCGGGCGCAAGGGGAAAATCTAGTGGATACTGGAGCGGGCAACGGGCTTCGAACCCGCGACCCCAAGCTTGGGAAGCTTGTACTCTACCAACTGAGCTATGCCCGCCTTGACAACTATATACACAAAATTTCATGGGAAAGTCAACATATTTTCTTTGCCCCGCGCACGATTCTCGAAGCGATCCGATAACCGGTTCGGCGCACCGGGGCAGGCGCGGCAGGGAATAAGATATTTTATTCTTTACATACCGGTCAGTATGATATAGATTTACGCGATTTGTAAAGCAAACCTAACAAGCGTACGAGCCGGATGGGACGAAGGCCTGAGGTCCAATGCTGCCGGCGGGAGGGTAGTGAGATTCTATGAAAAAGAAGGGAATCGTCAGGGAATATATCGAGGCATTTGCCGTCGCCATTATACTGGCGCTGATCATCCGAACCTTCGTGGTGCAGGCGTTTAAAATACCGTCCGGATCCATGGAGGATACCCTGCTGGTGGGCGACCACATCCTGGTCAACAAATTCATTTACGGCGAGCGCATTCCCTATACCGACGTGCGATTTTTTGCATTCAATCGCCCGCAACCGGGTGACGTGGTCGTGTTTATTTATCCCGAAGACGAGAGCAAGGATTTTATCAAGCGGGTGGTCGGGGTTGAAGGAGATAGGATTGAGGTAAAAGATAAGAAACTGTATGTGAATGATCAACTGCAAAACGAGTCCTATGCGGTGCACAAGGACAATGCGGTCATACCGGCCCATGTCACCAAAAGGGATTATTTTGGGCCGCAGCAGGTGCCCAAGGACATGCTCTTTGTCATGGGCGATAACCGGGACCGGAGCGCGGACAGCCGCTTTTGGGGGTTTGTGCCGATGAGCAAGGTCAAGGGCAAGGCCTTCCTGATCTACTGGTCCTGGGGCGGTTTCATGCGAGACATCAAGTGGAGTCGCATCGGAAAGCTCATCCATTAAACCCGTGATCGCCTGATCCCCCCGGTGTCGCATCGTTTGAGGAGTATGAACAAGCTGCATTCATGATGCGCAAATCACTGGCTTATCCCATTCTGCTGTGTTTAGGCGTGCTGGCATGCGCGGGATGTCACCGCGATGCCCCGTCGCTGCGCGCGCGATTCCGCGATTATAACCTCCTGCTCATCTCCATTGACACGCTCAGGGCCGATTATGTGGGCGCGTACGGCGGGCAGCACCAGGCAACACCCGCCATCGACGCCTTCGCCGCCGGCAGCTTTCTTTTCGAGTCAATGTTTACCACCTCGTCGACCACCCTGCCAGCACACCTGTCGCTGTTGACATCCCGGTACCCCCGCGATTGTAGAAACGGGTATGCCGTGCAGGATGCCGTCACCACCCTGGCGGAAGCGCTCACCGGGCACGGTTACACCTGCCTTGCCGCCGTCAGCGCAGTGCCCCTCGACACCCGATCCAATATCCAGCAGGGATTTGCCTACTATGACGCTGACTTTTCCTCCTGCCGGGGGAGCGTCAATCTGAAGGACAGGAAGTGGTTTGACCACGGCTACGGTGTTTTTGACTGCGACGCCGCCGAAACGACGCGGCGGGCGCTTACCGCCCTTGAGACGCACAAGCCGAATTCTCCTTTTTTCATGTGGGTGCATTATTATGACCCGCATTTGCCCTATGCGCCGCCGGCCGGATTGTATGACCCCGGCAGGGTAACGCGTACCGAGTTTCCCTACTTCCTGAAAGCGAGCGCATCCGACCGGGACAGCCTGCATGAACTCTATGGCGGGGAGGTTCGCTTTGTCGATTCGGAGGTTAAGCATCTTTTGGAAGAGGTGGGTCGTCTGTATGATCCTCAGCAGACCATTATTATTATTGTGGCTGACCATGGCGAGAACCTCTATGAGCATGACGGATATCTTGATCATAGCAGGGTTGTCTATGATACGGTCATGCGGATCCCCTGCGTCATGCATCTGCCGGGATTTGGCGGCAAGCGGGTGGCGGGGCTCACCAGCAGTGTTGATGTGATGCCCACCGTGCTCGATTTGCTGGGCATTGACGTGCAGGGAATGGAAGGCCGCAGCCTGGTGCACCTGATGGAATCGTCAGACGCGCCGGCAGCCCATGCCTACGTGACCTGTGAGACCAATGATTTCGGCGTGACTGACCAGGATCAGGCGATAGCGGTGCGGACCATGAACAGCAAATATATTTACAATAACTGGAAGTCCGGGCAGGACCTGTTCTTTACCATGCAGGACATGCCGCGGGAACG
>CAZWCD010000087.1:0-11788 GCA_964632275.1 uncultured Thermodesulfobacteriota bacterium | reverse complement strand
TTCTTGCCCTTGTTCCAGCCGGAGATCTTGGTGAAATAGCCGGTGATTCTGGTAATGCCCTCGACTTGTTCCGAACTGCAGGCCGGGCACATATCTTTGAGCCCGCGGGTGGTCACGCCGCAGTGCAGACAGGTGGTGAATTCCGGCGAAAAGGTTATCTGATCGTTGAGTGAGTCCCTGAATGTCTTGATCACAAAGTTGGCGAGCGATTCTTTCGAGGGGCGCGACTCACCCAGCCATATGTGGGTGAGGGCGCCGGCCTCGATACGGGGATGGAACAGGCCCTCCTTGATCACCCGGTCGATGGGGTTCATATGAGCGGAGACGGCGAACGAGGTGGAATTGGTGTAGTATGACTCGCCGGCGTCGAGTGCGCCTTTGACGAACTGCTGCGCCCGGGGCGCATGGTATTTCAAATCGAGCCGGGCGAACCGGTAGGAGGTGCTTTCCGCCGGGGTCTGCTCCAGAACGAATCGCATGTCGTGCTCCTTGCTCAGCTTCTTTGCCAAGAGGTCCATGTGCGAGATCACCTTCAGGCCGAACTTGAATGCCTTATTGCTTTCATGAAGCTCTTCGCCGGTGTGGATGTGGACGAGTTCATTCAGGCCCAGCATGCCGATGAGGTAGCTGGCCCGGTGCATCCTGAGGTAGGGCGCTCCGTCCTTGTTCATGGTGAGCAGCGACAGCGGGCTCTTTTCTCCCTGGGAAAGCAGCTGCTCGATGAATGCCTTCTTCTCCCGGTGCGCCTGCACCGCCAGGTCCATCAGGTCGGATATGCGCGAGAAGAGCGCCGCGTCATCGCCGTCGCTCAGGTAGCCGAGGCGCGGCAGGTTCAGGGTGACGTTTTGCAGCGCGGAGTAGCGCATTCTCCACGGCTCCCGGGCGTCATTTAAATCCTGGTCATCCAGCTTGAAGCTCAGCCGGCAGCACTCCGATATCTTGGCGGTCCTTCCCCGGTCAAAGACGAAATAGGTGTTGCCCTTGTCTCCCGCGACATCACAGATGTGATTGAGAAAATCTTCGTGCCCCTCTGTGGCAAAAAACTTCTCGGTAATGTGCACCAGCGGCTTGGGGAAGAAAAACGGCCTGCCCGTGCCATCCCCGTCCTTGTACACGTCAAACAGCGCCCAGACGAATTTCTGTGATTCCTTGCGGTATTCCTCGTAGGTTTTGCCGGTGTAGGCGCCGCCCGGCCCGATGGCCGGCACGTCCTCAAAATGTTTGGGCACCTCCCAGTAGAGGTTTATGTCGGAGAAAATGGCCTGGCCGCCCCGCGCCACCGCCTGCTGGGAAAATTCGAAGATGAGCATCTGGGCCAGTTGCTTGATTTCCCGGTCGCCCAGGTCCACCAGGTAGGGCGCAAAGAAAATGTTGACCGCATCCCAGCCGATCGCCCCCGCGAAATTACTCTGCAGGGCGGCGGCGAACTTGACCATGTGGGCAAGCAGCACCTCGGGATGCTTGGCGGGCTTCGCGATGGAGAGGGCGTTGGGCAGGTTGAGGCCGAACTTCTTGATGTACTCGAGCGACTGTCCCGAGCAGTAGGGACGGTCGACAAAGCCCAGGTCATGCAGGTGGATATCGCCGCGCATGTGCGCGTCGCCGATGGGCTGTGAGAAGACGCTCAGCAGCGCATACTCTTTCTTGATGTTTTCCGCCAGGGTCAGATTGGTGGCCTCGGGACCGTGCGGGACATTGGCATTTTCTTTGTTGGGATGAAGGATGAACTGGTCGACGTCATAGAGAGGAACGCCGAGACGGGTGTGCATCTTGCGGGCCTTCTCCAGCCCTTTTGCAATCAGCTGCGCATTGACCAGTTCCCGGATGAGGGGGGCGGTGATGAGGGAGATCTTGGAGGATACGATCAGGTCCTGCACTTCCTTGCTTATTTCTTCCGCGGTGGGACGATCGAGGTCGGTTTCTTTCAGGAGGGCATCAACAATTCGTTGCCGGTTCCAGAAGGCCATGTCTTCGTCGGAGGTCCTGACGAAGAGGGCCATGTCGGTTGTTTCATCCAAAAAAAACGATTTTTTCGCGCTACTGTCCCGCTCCTCTCGTATTGACACTAATGAACCCCCCTTGTTAGCTTATTTTGTTATGGGGGAAGGTTATACCACGACATATGGTGTGTCAAGGCAAAAAAAACAAAAAGACAATTTCTCCAGATTTTTCAAATCAAAGTGCGTTAAAAAATATCAGGACACTCAAGTGATCCACTCATGATCATTCTTTACCAGGCATTGGACATGTTGTGGCATGCTATAAAGCAAAGCGGCTACTGCGACAATTCTTCATTACCGAAGACCAACATAAGATTTTTCGAAGCACAAAATCAGCTTTTTCGAAGTCAAAAATAAGGTTTCCCCCGATTGCTTTTTCCTGCGGTTTAGACAGAATGAGGATACCCTTTCGATTACGGGAATGGCGCAATGCCATTCCCACTTTTTTTCTGTTGATTGGAAAGCAGGGTTTTGAGTTTCGATAATTGAATATCTGTGAAACAGCCCGCGGCATTTCGTGGCCGAGGTCTGTTTTTTTTATTAGGAAGATTATGGACAATTTGCTATAAAGGAGATGAGACAATATTCTTTGGAAGGGATCAGTGATAGTTAACCTGTGTAATCCTCACCATATTCCCGATCATGGGCGTTTTGAGAATGGGTGAGGATTTTTTATGATTTTTGATTAGAAGGAGGATCGCATGCTTTCCAATACAGAATTGCGGGCTATGGCAAGAAGTCAGCTCAAGGGGAAGTGGACGGGCCCTATTGTTGTAACCTTGATTTTTGCGCTGATATTCATACTTGTGTCATACATTCCAGTGGTTGGAGGCGGACTGAGTCTTATACTGTCAGGGCCGCTTTATCTCGGCATTTCTCAATACTTTCTGAATTTCAAGCGGGGGAATAACCCGAAAATTGAAGACTTGTTTTCCGGTTTCAGTAATTTAGGAAGCTCCATTGCCTTGTACTTTGTTACGGTGATCTTTATAGTGCTCTGGTCCCTGTTACTCATCATTCCGGGACTGATTGCGGGCATCAGATACTCCATGGCGTTTTATGTGCTGTGTGATAACCCGGATATGGGCGCCATGAATGCCCTGAATAAGAGCAAAGAGATGATGCGGGGAAATAAAATGCAGCTGTTTTGGCTCTGGCTGAGCTTTTTTGGCTGGTCGCTGTGCTGCGTATTTACATTCGGCATCGGCTTCCTGTGGCTGATTCCCTATGTGAGTTTATCCATTGTTAATTTTTATGAAGAGGCGAGAACCGTTCAGGCAGGGAGCCTTCCTGCGGAGGTGGTGGCGAAGGGATAAATGTTAGCCGACGATGTTGGAAGTTGCGGTAGGAGCGCATGCATGCGCGATACCTTCGCGGCTGAAAGCCGCTCCTATCGATCCTCATGTATCATTTGAGACGAGGATGACATCTTGTCAGTAGGGGCGACCGGCCGGTCGCCCCTATATTTCAGCGGAATGCGGCTTACGTCTGCCTGGAGAGATGTGATGCAATATCGCTGACGATAGCAGTGGTGGAGACTCCTTCCGTCAGGGGAAGGGACAGCACTTTTCCCCCGTATGATTCCACGATATCCCTGCCCACGATGGTATCTACGGCCCAATCGCCCCCCTTGACCAGGATGTCCGGCTTTACCTGCGCGATGATGTCCCGCGGATTGTCCTGATCGAAAATGGTAACATAGTCGACGCATTCCAGCGCGGCAAGGACTTCCGCACGTTCTTCCTCGGGTACAATGGGGCGGGGGGCGCCTTTAAGCGCCCGCACCGAGCGGTCGCTGTTCAAGCCCACAACCAGCACATCGCCCAGTTTTCTTGCCTCCTGAAAGCACCGCACATGGCCGACGTGCAGCAGATCATAGCAGCCGTTGGTGAAGACTATTTTTTTGCCTTCCTGCTTGTGACGGGCGACGGCGGGAAGCAGCTCGTTTAGGGTTTTTACTTTGGCGGTCAGGGGAATCATTGCAATGTATGCGGACGGTCGTGAAAACGCTCACTGTAGGGGCAACCGGGCGGTTGCCCCTACGAGATGAAGCCTATTCTCGGGCAACGGAAAGATGTGACAGGTTTTTTCTACTCAATGGGGGAAGTATAATCAGAAACCAGGGGAGATGTCCAACTGAAAATTGATCATTCGCTGGTAACCCGTAAAACCTCGCTGTAGGTGGTGACCCCTTTGAGCATGCTACGGATGGCGTTTTCTCGCAGCGTGCTCATGCCTTCCTCCCGGGCAAGTTTTGTAAGCGCCTCCAGCGGGGTTTCCCGGCCGATCAGCTTTCGCGCCCGTTCGGTTATGTTGAAGACCTCAAAAATGCCAATCCTGCCCTTATAGCCGGTCTTGCGGCACTGCAAACATCCCTTGCCTCGCTTGAGCTCAATCTCCCCGTCATCATTGCCCACGTTGAGACCAAGGGTGGCCAGCTCGTCCTTGGCAAGAGTCACGCTTTCGCTGCAACTGGGACAGATACGCCGCACCAGTCTTTGAGCGATCACCCCGATCAGGGTTGCATTAATCAAAAAGGGTTCCACTCCCAGGTCGATGAGCCGGGTGATGGATGAAACCGCGTCGTTGGTGTGCAGGGTGCTGAGCACGAGGTGACCGGTGAGAGCGGCCTGGATGGCGTTTTCAGCAGTTTCCAAATCGCGGATTTCGCCCACCATGATTATGTCGGGATCCTGCCGGAGGATGTTGCGCAGGATGCTGCCGAAGGTGATGCCCACCTGCGGCTGGACGGCTATTTGATTGAAGTCCGGGTGCACCATTTCAATGGGGTCTTCGACGGTGGTGATGTTGAGCTCCGGGGTGGAAAGGAATCGGAGCGATGAATAGAGGGTGGTCGATTTCCCGCTGCCGGTGGGGCCGGTCACCAGGATAATCCCGTGGGGATGCTTGAGAAACGAATGGTAATTAATCAGGTCCATGGGGAAGAAGCCCAGCTCTTCGAGGCCCTGAAACAGCACGTCGGGGTTGAGCACCCGCAGCACCACCTTTTCGCCGAATGCCACCGGGATGGTGGACACGCGCAGCTCCGCTTCCTTGCCCTCGTAGGAGACCTTCATCCGGCCGTCCTGCGGTCTCCGTTTCTCGGCAATATTGAGGCGGGAGAGGCTCTTGATCAGCGAGACAATGGCCGGGTATACGCCTTTGGGGAGGGAGTAGATGGGATAGAGCACGCCGTCAATCCTCAGCCGGCAGGTGCCGAAGTCACGTTTCGGCTCTATGTGAATGTCGCTGGCCCGCTGTTCAAAGGCATAGTGCAATAAATAGTCTACCGCTTTTTTCACGTGCTGGTCGGTTGATTCAATCTCCTGGCCCGAGCGCAGCTTCATGTACTGTTCCAGGTTGCCCAGGTCCACCAGCGGTTCAACCAGCTCCTTTTCCGCCGCCACGATGGATGATTTGAACCCGTAAAATTCCGCGATGATTTTCAGAATGTCCGTTTTGGTGCTGACCACGGGGGAGACATGAAGCCGGCTTACCTGCTTGATGTCATTCAGGGCCTCGTGGTCGAGCGGGTTATACATGGCCACCACCAGTTCGCCGTTTTCCATGGAGAGGGGCACCACCAGGTTCTTGATGGCGAATGGCTTGGCGATGGTTTTGGTGACCACATCCAGATCGAGCTCAAGCGCGTTGATCTTCTTAAAGGGGAGGTGTACATAATCGGCAAACGCGCGCATGATGGCCTCCTCGGTGAGCTCTTCCTGCGTATTTGCCGTTTTCAGCTTCATGGAGCTGATGATGTCTATGGTGGTTATTTCGTGGCTGTCTCCATCGAGCGAGAGGGCGTCATGCTGCTTGATGGTGGCGATCCGTGACAGCCGCGCCCGCTGCTCTTTCTCCTGGGAAATAATCTGCTTCTTCTGCGCCGGAGAGATGAGCTGCTGCTCCAGCAGGATATCGCAAAGGGATTCAGTTTTCATGCATGCCGGCATCATGATAGCGCCCGCGGTGGTGTGTGGTTTACCTGATCAAATTGGGTTGTGACTGGAAGAGAAATTGTCAGGTATCTTAACCAGTCATCCTGCGACTTGATTGCAGGATCCAATAAAAAATAGCAACTGGATTCTGCGGTCGAGCCGCAGCATGACCTGCTTGTTGTAGCACCCTGACATCTTAAGGATGTAATTTCAGTATGCCTGCCTGCGTGAGTAACCTTTTAAGTCACATGAAGAGTTACTCTCTCTATCGGATGCTTACCGGCTAAAGCTTTAATCATTTCCTACTCTTCCCGCCAGGATTCCATGCCGCTTTTCACTTTTAGCGGCGGGGCAAGGGGAAGGATTTCGATGGCGGTTCCGCTGGAAGGCAGCACCAGGGTGCCGGCTGTACCAAGATGCATGGCGGGCGATGCAAATGGTGACATGGGTATGGTCATCTTTTTTTTCATTTCATCCTTGGGATCACGCTGCCCGCCGCCGCTGTGAACCGGATCATGGTTCGAGGGAAGAAAGAGCGGCTTTATCCAGGCAGTGCCGGTCCGGTAATAGAGGGTATAGAGGGCGCTCAAGTCCTGAGTGCCGCAGGGGTCGGGATCCGGCGTGTAACCGGTAAAGCTGAGTACTCCCCCGAGAATGCCCGGCTTGCTCAACACTCTCTCGCCGCCCGGCGACAGGGTCAGGTGCCAGCCCGGCCTTCCCTCAATCTCATGTTCCAGGTCATTGAAGGCGGCGATTGACGTGCCGCTGAGCGTGCCGTCGCGATGGACGATGACCGGGGTTGCATCATAGAGCTGGCTGAAGGGGACTTCTCCGCTGCAATCCCCCCGGTAGCAGGGGTCTTTGATGCCCAGAAAACTATGTTCCGCTCCATTGTCGGCACGGTCAAAAAAGTCAAAGTATCTGCCGGTGCCGAAAAATATCCACAGCTGTTCATCATCGTCAAGCGAGACGGCGGGAGCTGCGGTAACCGGCTGCGCTGTGCTGCAAAGGGTGGAAAGATTCCATTCCGCAGGATTTGCAGCGTATGGCCATGGGTCACTGGAATTGCATGCCGCACCGGTGCATGTTTTCAGGGAGAGCCGGCGCATGCTTCCCTGCCACACCTCACCCTCCAGAAATGATTCTCCCGCGTAAACGGCGTCGGCGTTAAAATCAAGATTTGCGTCAATGCTGACCGGGCTGGCCATAAATCCCGGCGGGCCGTCGCCGCCGATGACACGGACGAGTTCTCCGGTCTTAAGGTTAACAACGAAGAGGCGTGAGGGCTGAGTGCTGTTGCCTTGATAGTCGGTGGGGCCGGAGCCGAAGATGACAAACCACCGGTCGTCCCCGGGTTGGGAAGATCCTCCCTCTTCTTCAACCCGGACTGCACAGGGATAGCCGGTGGTAAACCCCAGCGCAGGGTGGGTAAATTCCCACAGCAGGTGGGGATGATCAGGTACGGTCACATCAAGAGCGAAATAGGCAGACCTGAAGACACGCGATTCCTTACCCGATCCGAAATCGTCCGCCACCTCAATGGCGCCCCCGCCCATCCCCATGCCCCCGATGAGAACGGTGCCCCATCCCTGCGGGTGGTCCGCGTCGCGAGGATTTCCGGCAGCATCAGTAAAGATGCGGGCGTCGGTGATTTTGGGCTTCAGGTCAACATAGTCCACGTGGGTGTAGTTGTTGTGGGTCAACCACTTCAGATGGGGGAGCAGGTTATAGGGTATGTATGCCCATCGCTCATCGCCCATTTCCAGTGGGGCATCAGGTCCGGATTCATACCACCCCTGTTCTGCTTTGTCCGCGGTGGCCGGGTTGTCGCCCGGATGGTAAATGCCGCCGGTAAAGGCGTGAAGCATGCCGTCATTGGCGCCGGCAAACACGGTGAGCGGCCGCCCCCTCCATCTGCGCAGGTATGTTTCGTAGCCCTCATCGCCATAGATGATGTGATAATTTTCGAGGGGCTCTCTTGCGGCGGCGGGCGAAGACCGGATAATATCGCCCATTTTCCATACCGTCTCCGGCGGCTCGGATTCGGCAGTTCGGCTCCTGAATCCTTCAACGGCTTCTCCCCGGATATACCTGATGATGGCATCAGCCTCCGTCTCGTCTTGTGCCCGGAGAAAAGGCCGGAGCAGCGCGGCGTTTTCAGGAATGAACGGCAGGTATTCCCCATCATCGACGGCGCCGTTGCCGTTTCCATCCACAAAGGCCATGATGGTTCTTTCAGCCGCGTTTCTGAAGGCAAGCTTTGCACCTGCTTCCCAGAGGGGGCGGATCGCAGTGAGCGAAGCCGCTGCATCCGGCACGTCGCGGTCTGCAGAGCCGTCTCCATCATCATCGCCAAAAAGGTATGCACACCCTTCTGCGCTTTCTTCCTCACCGCTGAACCGGATGATGCGATCACGGTCATGAACGAGCGCACGGTCTCCATCGGTGTCCTCACGGAGGTTGCCGAAAGCGTCAATCCAGAGAGCATGAAGAAATCCCCTCCAGCCGGTAGAAGAGGATGTCTTGCAAAAGGCCTGGAAGACGGTTGCCTCGTCCTGTAACGACGGGGAGTTGATGGCAACGCTGCTTGAGGAAGCATTGCCGGAAAGTATATCCACCGCCGCCTGCATGAGCTTTTCTCCCAGCAGGGAAGCATCCCCTGCCTCATAGCAGGTGTCGGGAAGCCCATCCTGATCTGTGTCCCATTCATCGCTTCCGTCGGGTCGGCGGTTGCCGTTTGCATCGACAAACCCGCCGTTTTTGGCGGCATCGCGCAAGAGGGAGGATCCGGACCCGAACGCCGAGATGGTGAAAACCGTCATGGTTTGCTCACCTTCGCTTTCCCCATCCGTCCGCAGGTCACTGGTGTGCGCCCAGAGCGCAACATCATCGAGGAAGTCGGAGCCTTCCTCAGCGGCACGCGAGTCGTCATTGCCGTCGGCGTCATAGTCCCGCAGATTGGCTGGTTCACCATTGGGCGGACCCTGCGGAATTTCCTGATCGTGAGTTGATTCGCCGTCGGAAATGAGGATGATGAACGATCGGGCACAGGGAATCGTCTCAGAAAATATTTCACCAAAGAAAGGGTCATGCTGACTGCCGACGAGATAATCAGGCGGAATGTGAGGATACGCGGGCGCTATCTGCATGAAATAGCTGACTGCCTCAAACAGTGATTCCGCCAGGGGTGACCAGGATACAAGCGGTGTTGTTTCTATGGTGGAGACCAGGTTGTGCAGTTCATCGCCGACCGGGTTGGCAATCCTGCCGCCTTCCCCGTCGGCGTTAAAAATCATCAAGCCCAGGCGGGCCCTTCCGGCGAGGCTGTGCAGGAGGCCGCTGATCTCACCATTTCTGAAATCATCCGGTTCGTGGAGTTTCTCTTTGACGACCCGGATGGCAAGCTGCAGCATGTTTTCGGTGATGGGATCGGGTGTGCTGCCCACAAAAATGAGCCCTTCAGCCAGCCCGAAGTAGACCGGAGATGAAGGGTCCATCCCCAGCGCCTCCGGCAGCGGATAGAGGCATCCCGCCCCGTCAGCATACTGTTTGACGATTGCATATCCGTCATCTCCTGCTGCCTCTCCGATCAGGTGGCTGACGCCGCTGTTGTCGCGGGTGCCGGTTACGGTCTTTCCGCCGATCAGCGCCTTTCGAACCATGTCAATCCGCCGCATGGTCAGCCAGTTCAGAAAATTGCCATTCCAGCGGCCGGCATCATTGATGGAGAAGTATCCGCCGACGGAATACGCATACGAGGCGGAAGGTTCGAAGTAACCGTCATAGATACGCCCCGGGTTGAAGGTCCCTTCATGCGCCGCCCGGTACATGCTCACGGAATTGTCCATCACGATGAGGATGTTGGGAGGAATTTCACGAGCTGCGGTTAAAGGATAATGGGTATAGTCGATTAAAGTCTGCGCCCGCAGCATCAGAGGAAGGAAGAGAGGTATAACGATCAGAATAGCACAAATTATCTTTTTCATGGTGTTGTGACCCACATGCATGGTGTTGGTGATGCGGATGAACTCCGGGACCAAATAATGATACCTGACATACTGTGCAGGCAGTGCTGCAGCCGGCAATTACCATATGCTTCTATACTCGCTGCTGACGTGTGAGCAGGCCCCGGCGCGAAGGCAGCCCTTGCTCCTGACGGAAAATAGTATCTTTTTACTTCCTTCGCCGCCGAATCCAATTCCTTCACCCGCCGATGCGAACTCCGCCGATCCGCCGCCCAGAAGCACAGCAGAAGTGCGGTCCACATCAATTGTCAGGGGCTGATTGAAGAGATTCCCGCGAATGTCCGGTGATGTTTCCGGCGAATCGGTCAGCCGGTCGTTGAGGGAGGCGTTGTCGGGGTAATAGGCCATCACCTCGTTTTTCAAATGCGGATCAGCGCTGAATCCCTGCGCGATTGCGGTTCCCTCCCGGGCGATATCTTCTATAATGCTTACCGCCAGCGGATGCCCGCCGTCGGCCAGGTAAAATGCGTCCTTAAGCATTCGCTGATTGCGGGATATGTTGCGGTCAGTTACCACAATGGCAATCGCCAGTGATCCCAGAAGCAGCAGGGCCGCGATGATAACCATGACGGTTACCATGAGCGTGCCCGTTTCGTACGGTGAGGTTTTTGTGCAGGTATATGATTGGTTCATGCCCTTATTCTGGAAAGCAATGCTTGGGAACGGTAAAATATGTTGATTTGAAAATAGATTTAGGATACCCCCTCACCCTAACCCTCTCCCCCGATGGGGAGAGGGACGTAGTTAATTTCCTCCTGCAACCATAGGGCGAGAGAATCATTGAACCCCCTCCACCCTCTGTGGGGCGAGGGGACACTAATTGGTATCCTCGAGCCCTCATTGTTAAGGACCTGAAGCCTCCCGCTCCCCTTTGTGGGAGAGGGAGGTGGTGAGGGGGAACAATTGAGGCCATGCAACATACATTTTTATGAATCCCTCTCACAAACCCAGGTTTCTCGGCGTGATGGTGGTGGAAAGGGTCATCCTCCGGTAATGGTCTCCGTGAATCGGATGGGTGTAGAGGTTATCCGGCCGGGGCGCTCTGATGGTCATGGTTAAGCGCAGCGCCCGGAGACTCTTCCGCGCGATCTTGCCGGGCTGGTCGGATAAAAGCATCTCTCCCAACTCATCCGCCATTGAATCCCCGTCGTCATCCAGATCATTATCAATCCCTTCATTATCAGCGAGTATCAGGTAGCTCATGTGCAGTTCCTCCATGTTTTCGGCCACAGACCGGGCGCCGCCCCCCGATCTCCAGCTGTTGTTGGTAACATCCCACCGCCACAACTGCCGCGTCAGCTCATGGTTCCGTAGGGCATATCGCACCGTTTCCATCACCCCGTCACTGTCAACATCAGCGGTGAAGGTGAAAGCGCCGGGGGTCGCCTCTTCGATGTCCTCTTTCTCGCCGTCGCTAAAACCGGTGCCGGGCACATCGCCCCACATGGTGATGTTCTTGAGCTTGTATCCGGCCATCCTGCATTCCCTGACCATGGTTTGTTCGCTGCTCCGCATTGTCTGATACATTTGAGCCAGATCATCCTGCAGTGAATACGAGCGTCTTTCCACGATGAACAAGTTGTAAGCTCCGGCGATGACGGCGCTGCTGATGGTAATGGCGATCATCAGCTCAACCAGGCTCAGTCCCTTTGAGCGCTCTCGCCTAATGTGTTGCACAGCGTTGCGCATTTACAGCACCGAAGCGAGTGCAACCCGTTTATGCCGCGAACCCCAGGTTACAACGACTGCCACTGTTTTTCTCCCGGCGCAGGGGGTGTTGTCCGCGATGTTCCAGAACCGTTTGTATGCTCCGAGACGCATGTCT
>CAZWCD010000086.1:9097-11877 GCA_964632275.1 uncultured Thermodesulfobacteriota bacterium | reverse complement strand
TGATCACCGGCGCAAAATTCCGGTCTTTAATATGGGTTGCACCGGGCCAGCCCACCAGGCCGCAGGTATAGATGCTGTTCAGATAGGATTCTTTCGGCTTCTGAATGCAGTTGGTGGTCATGACGATCGGGCCGGGAAAATCAGCAAACTCCTTGGTTTGATTCTGCCAGGCCGTCCCGTAATGCCCATAGAAATGCTTGTATTTCTTCAGGGTGGGATATCCATGGGTGGGCAGCATTTCGCCGTGGGTATACACAGTGATTCCGGTACCCTCGGTCTGCTTGAGCAGTTCCTCAAGATCCTTGAGATCGTGTCCCGAAATCAGTATGGCTTTTCCCTTCGTTGCGCCCAGGGGCACCTTGGTGGGTACGGGATGGCCGTAGGCGGTGGTGTTGCCGGCGTCAAGCAGCTCCATGGCCCGGATATTTATTTCCCCGCATTTCAGGGCAAGGCCGACCCAGTCATTCAGGGTCAGGTTTTTATTCAGCATGGCCGCCAGACCGTCGTGAATGAACGCATACACCTTGTCATCTTCTTGTCCGAGAATCTGCGCGTGATCCGCATACGCGGCCACGCCTTTAATACCGAACAAGGTGGTGTGCTGCAGGGAGAGGATATTCGGGTCAATGCCCGAATCCGCTTTCAAGCCGACTTTGGTGCCCTGATCAATCAAGCCCTCAAGATCTTTTGCCGGCTGGAATGCCGCCGGTCCGGAGGCAAAATCAACCTTCCCTCCGGCGGCCTTCACCTTCTTTTGCAATCCCTCCCTCAATGCAACACATCGCTGAATCAGTGCAACAAAACGCCGTGCGTCGAAATCCACATTGGTCAGCGTGGCAAAGAGCGCCTGCACGGTAAAAACATTGACCTGCGTATCGATGACGCCGACGTTGCGCCCTCCCACCGCCACCTGGGAGAGACCCTGCACTGCATGCACCAGTAAATCCTGCAGCGCCGCCACATCCGGATCCTTGCCGCATACCCCACCTTTGGTGCAGGCCTCTCCTTTTGCCGTCTGTTCACATTGATAACAAAACATCGTTTGTGTTCCCATGGTGGTGCCTCCTTTCCCGAATGCTGTTGAACGGTTGACTGGCATTCCTTACGGTCATCCTTTTGTATTGAACTATACTTCATCGCATACCGGTCTGCCTTGATGCAAGTCAAGCATATGAATATTTTTCGAACCTGTTAATTTTTACCTCGCAACCCTTTCTTATGGCTTGACTTAGGTCAGCCTGCGGTGCTAATTTTGAGGAAGTTACAGTGGGGGTAACCATGGACGCGATGCAACAGCTCATAACCATACCGCTGTTCCAGGGGCTGACCGCTGAACATTATCAGCAGCTGGCATCGATAGTGGTACAGAAGCCATACAAAAAAAACCAGACGATCTTTGCCGACGGTGATGACGGCAACGGATTCTATGTGGTTGTCTCGGGTCGGGTGAAGGTATGCAAACTATCTCGCGAGGGAAAAGAACAGATCCTGCACATCATTGGTCCCGGTGAACCGTTTGGCGAAGTCGCGGTTTTTGCCGGGGAGCATTTTCCTGCTCATGCGCAGGCGATGGAAGAAACAAAGTCATTGTTTATCCCGCGCAACGCTTTTATCGATGTCCTTAAACAGAACCCTTCCCTGGCCATGAACATGCTTGCCATGCTCTCCCGGCGCCTGCGGAAATTCACCGCCCTGGTTGAAGATCTCTCATTAAAGGAAGTACCCGGCAGATTGTCCGCCTACCTGCTCTATCTGAGCGAAACCCAAAACCATGCCAATGACCTCACCCTGGACATTTCCCGGAGTCAACTGGCCAGCCTTTTGGGAACCATACCGGAAACCCTCTCCCGCATTCTGGCGCGCATGAACAGTGAAGAACTCATTGCGTCCGACGGCCGCACCATTCAAATCCTCAATCGCGACGGGCTGGAACAGCTTGCCAGCGGCGAGCGCCGCCTCGCGTAGTTTGCGAAAGCGAGGAAAAGATGTTACCCTGATCTACACATCCGGGTGGGGTGCCATGTAAAACCCGGCATACCGGATATTTCCTCCCGGGAGAAATGCCGGTAATCGACACCCTCGCACCTTGACAGGGCCCGTAAAATAAATATACTGGCGGGTAAGAAAATTATCCACAAGCTGAAATAGACGGTTTCACGGATCACGCACAAGATTCCCACGAGCGAAAGGAGCAGACCATGAAAATCATCAGAACACTCACCATCATCATCGCCCTCACCGCGTTTTTAGCCGGCACTGCGTGGACCGCCCCGCAGACAAACTGCCCGATCATGGGGGGACCGATCAACAAGCAACACTACAGCGACTATCAGGGAAAACGGGTTTATTTCTGCTGCCCCGCCTGCATTCCCGAATTTAAAAAAGATCCTGCCAAGTATATCAAAAAGCTCGAGGAACAGGGCATCGAGCTGGAAAAAGTCCCGGGCGCCGAGAAAAAGCCGGCAGCGGCCGCTCCTGCCGGGCTGTAGGGAGAATCCGCACCACCGGAAACATATCCGGCATTTCAGTAACCATGCGGCACCACATAAAGGAGGCGGATGCATGCAGGTCAAGGTAAAGCTGTTTGCCACCCTGCGGGATTACTTGCCGAAAGACAGCGACGGAAAATCCTGCATGGTAGCAGCGGACGAAACTACAACCATTGAGCAAATTATTTCGAAGCTGAACATACCCGGGGACATACCCAAGATCATTCTGGTCAACGGCCGCAACGGATCCCTGACCCAGACCATCAAGCCGGGTGATGAATTGAGCATTTT
>CAZWCD010000086.1:0-8997 GCA_964632275.1 uncultured Thermodesulfobacteriota bacterium | reverse complement strand
ATGCTCACCTCTGACGAAAAGCAGCGCTACGGTCGACAGATCATCCTCAGCGGCTGGGGAGAGGAAGGCCAGGAGAAGATCAAGCGGTCAACCGTTTTCATCGCGGGGGCCGGGGGACTGGGGAGCCCGGTTTCCATCTACCTGGCTGCCGCCGGGGTTGGACGGCTCAAAATTTGTGATTCCGGCACGACCGAACTCACCAATCTGAACCGCCAGGTGCTGCACAGCGACGGTGATATCGGAAGAAACAAAACCCGCTCAGCCCGGGACACCATCGCCCGGATCAACCCTCTGGTCACGGTTGAAATCCTGGAAGACCATATCGTCAAAGAGAACGTGGCGCACCTGGTGGGCGACGCAGACATCATCGCTGACTGCATGGATAACTTTTTAACGCGTCATGTTCTCAATGCGCATGCGCGCGATGCAGGCCTGCCCTTTGTCCACGCGGGGGTGACCGGCATGTTCGGCCAGATTACCTTCATTCACTCGCCCGAAACCCCCTGCCTCTTCTGTTTCGTCCCGAAGGCAACGCCGTCCGCGGCATTCCCCATTGTCGGCGCAACCGCCGGCGTGATCGGAACGCTGGAAGCGCTTGAAGTCCTCAAATACCTCACCGGCAAGGGCGCCCTCCTCAAAAACCGCATGCTGTTCTGGGACGGCGAGCTCATGCAGTTCCACGAGGTTCCGCTCCGCAAGGACCCCCGGTGCCCGGTCTGCGGGAAGCGGTAATTCCGGCGGGCCGATCTCGTTTGCAATGAGAAAAAAACAGGGATCGAAGCATGTGCGCCATGCGCACCAGTGCTTAATCCCTGTTGATAAAGGCTTGCCGTCGCGCTCCCCGCGGTTGCGCGGCTCAACATCGCGCGGATTGCAGCTGTGCGATGTGCCACCCCGAACGATGAACGCAGTGTTTGCCGTTACTTATTCTTGTGCTTGATCTCTTCGAAGCGCGCCTTGAAATCAAACGGCTTGTAATGCGGGCTTCGCTCATTGTGGCACTTTTTGCAGCTGGCTTCGTCGGGCTTAATGATCAACCCGGCCTCAATGGCCATCTTCCGCTGCCCCTCTGGATCCGCCTCATACTTTTTCTTGTTCATGATGGTGGCGCTGCTGAATTTGCTTCCCGCGCCATGGCAGACCTCGCACTGGATGCCGGGCAGGGTGATATCCTTGCCGGTGATGTGGCACTCATTGCACTTGGGATCCTGTTTTTCCTGCTCGTTCAATGCATCAAATGCCACGGCATGCTTGGTTTCTTTCCAGGTCTGATACACCTTAATGTGGCAGGTTTTGCATTTCTTAACCCCGACATAGGTGGCTTCCTCCCCGCTCGCCTTCCCTGCTGCAGCAGAGAAACCCAACAACACCACCAGAAGCATTGTTTTTCTCATCCGTCCACAACTCCTTTCCGAAATAGGGCAACTCGCTTTCAGCATTCCCCCCTTCCGATTAATCGGCGCCGACTATAATGATCATGTGCTCACTTGTCAATAGTTTTGTTTTTTGAGGACGCGTCCCTAATATGCTGTGTCCAGCTTGCGCGGAGACGGCCGGGGGATGGTGGCGCCGCGCGGAAGGTATGTCTCCGATGGCTTCTTAAGTACATGCTGATAGGGAGCCGCATGGGGATCATGACATGCCGAACAGGCTTTTTCTCGAAATGTGTCATGTATATTCAGGGGTGCGCCGGCTTTGGCGGCGAGCGTGTCCCGCACAAAGGTATGACAGCGGGCACAAACCTCAATTGCCACGGTCCCAAGCTCCCGATTATGGTCGGGGCTATGGCAGAAGCCGCACTCGCGACCCGGCGGAATCGATGTCGAACGGATAAACTGCGTAAACGCTGCATGCTCCCTGCTGCTTTTTTCAAATGCATCCCGCCGTACCGCTTGCTGATCCGCAACCGGCCCGGCAGCCGGTCTGCCGGTGGCGTCGCGCAACAGGGGATGGCAGCTCCGGCACAGTGTTCCCTGGTCAAGCCTGAGCAGTTTTTCATAGGTGGAAGAATGGGACGAGTGACACAGGTAGCAGTTCTCACCCACGGTCATCCGATGGACATATTCCCGGTCAAGCATGTCAGTTTTATGACAATCCGCAGTAAAGCAGAGCGAAAGCGCCCGGGGCCGCTCCCGGTTTTCTGCCGTGACGGCGTGGCAGCGTTTGCACTTATATTCAGCTGCCGGCTTGTGTGACGATATCAGCTCCTGGGGCAGACCGGGCGGCCCTTCATTCGTTCGGAGCGACCCTTCCGCCTGCTTCAACTCCTTGTCCTTGTGGCAGGTAACGCAGAGCGGATAACCGCCATCGAGCCTGAGAAAATATTCTTCGCTGGCGCCGGCAGCAGCCTCACGCCTCTTTATGACCCCTTTTTCATGGGGATTATGGCAGGTGCCGCAGAAGATGCGGTCACCGTCAAGCGGCAGCTCGGCGTGCTGCGCCCTGGCGCGCTCCGGCACGGATGCCTTCAGAAAATCGGGAAGCTCCGCCAGATGATCTGCCCGGGCGGGATGGGCGGTTTTTTGCTGAGAATGGCAGTTGACACAATACTGCGAGAGGGTTGTCTTAAAGGAAACATCATTTATATGCTTAGCCCGCAGCGGGTCAGGCGCCGCCTGGTGACAGAAAAGACAGCGCTCTTCAATTATCCTTCCCCCGGCATCCAGCTGTTGATGCGGATTGGTTTTCTGGTATTCCGCCTGCCGATGGCAGAAAAAGCAAAAGGTGGAAAGCGTTTCATAGGGCGCCCCCCTGATAAATTTACGGTTGGTGGCCTTGAGCACAACATCGGCTTTCATCTGGGAAAGGACATCATGACAGGTAAGGCAGCTCAGTTTCCCGTCATCAAGGGGAAATGTCCCGGGCTTGGTTGTTTCCATTCCTTCGGCGAGGGCGACGCCCACCGGGTGATTATCAGGTCGCGCAAACTCGGTCTCATGACAGCGGTTGCAGATCTTGACCGAGTCGCCGTTAAACCGGAGCGCCGCCGCGTTGCCCTGGGGATTGTCTTCGAGGTGACATTCGGCACAGTATGTACCGGTCCAGTGGGGATTGGCTATCTCCTGCCCTGCTGCAGCGGCTCGCGCATCGCCAGCCGATTGGCAGACGAGCGCAATCAGGCAGAGCAATGTTACTGCCATTGAGCCACTGACGAAGCGCCGGGGGATTTTTGATGAATGACGCGGGAAATCGCTCATGTCCCGAACCAATTGCTCAGGTTGATCGACGCGAGACTATAGGGATACATTGCATGAAGGCATCCTGCCCATGACATCCGCCGCACAATGTCACCGCAGAAAATGACCGTAACCCATCTGCTTGCTGCATTGCCCGTGCGTTCTTTCCCGAACCCCGGGCATCCAGGCAGGGATCACCTTATCGCTCAAGGGAAAAGCTTGTTTTCTTTTTCTGTCTTCCCCCGTCACTGTGAAAATACGTGAACATGACTATGCTTTCACTGCCGTGGCAGGCGGCGCAGAATTTCTTATTGAGGTTGGGCCGCAAAAAGCTGTTGGTCACATTCCCTTCCCCGTCCACCGCCGGCCTGCCGGGTCCCTTCGACGCTGACGAAGGGTTCCACTGGTGCGGATTGTGGCAGGTCGAGCAGACAATAGCGCCGTTTTCCGCACGATCGCCTTCATCGGTGAAAATAGGAAAGTCATCTTTTACCATCGCAAAGGAGATGCCCCCTCCTCCCTCGACTACCTTCACCCCCTCCCGGGGATGCAAGCCCTGCTCAGGAACGCGCTTCCCGGCAACCCCGTCCGGTGCATGACACCCCGTGCACAATCGGATCATATTATTGCCGGTGGTTGTGTCTGAAGGATTCCACCCCTCAATCAGGGCCGGACCGAATGGCGCCGCCCAGAGGTGCTTTTGATTGCGCGCTTTATGGGCCACGTGACAGGGGCTGCAGAGTCCGCCCTGCTCCGGCGTCTCTCCATAGACATTGGTAAACGAGGGCGCCGTCAATCGCAGGTCATGGTCGGTGTCCTCAACCAGATCATAACGCGGATGGCAGTCAATGCATACCCCGGCCCTGCCCTTCTCGCTGCGGCGAAGAAACCTGCCGCGGGTGGTGTCTGAGCGGAGAGGGTCCCGGTAGAGGGGCAGTGGATTGTGCACCTCATGGCAGGTCGCACAGCGGATTTCCCCCTGCTTGGTTTCCCCCCGCCCATCGTACAGGGGAAGTGCAAGCGGTCTGCCCGGCAGCGACACGGCAATTCCCATGGGATGGGAAAAGGAAGCG
Source organism: uncultured Thermodesulfobacteriota bacterium (assembly GCA_964632275.1). Lineage (GTDB taxonomy): Bacteria > Desulfobacterota > WTBG01 > WTBG01 > WTBG01 > CAZWCD01. Next base: position 4,748 of record CAZWCD010000086.1, on the reverse strand, counting down.
GGCAGCGCCTTTTTGGCCACGCCGTCGGGCGAGTGGCAGCTCAGGCAGAAGTCTCCCGGCCGCTGATCAAGGCGCTGCTGCCGGGCCCACATCAGCCTGCCCTCACCCCGGTGGACGAGATGGCAGGAGGAACACGGCCCCAGCGAGGCGGCCGGCTCTCCCCTGATGTTGGTTTCATCCGGGGCACTGGTTTTCAGGTCATGGCGTGAACCGGCAATGGTCTTTTTATCCCCGTGGCACTGCCGGCAGATGGAATCCTTGGTATTGCGTTCAACCAAGAGATGCGAGGTGTCAAACGCGCCGTGCGGGCTGTGGCAGGTTCTGCAGATCAGCTCGCCGTTGCCGCCCGTCGCCACCGCGGCGCCGGTTGACCAGCGGACGGGAAGCCGGCAGCGCCGCGGCTTCACGTTGACCGGGTGGCTGCCGGTGTCGGCCGTGCCGCTGCCCGGTGCCCGGGGCCCGTACCCATGGCAGGCAATGCACAAAACCGATCGGCTGCTATCCTCCGCCGGCAGCACCAGAAACTTGTCGTTCACGCCGCCATGGGCGCCATGGCAGGTCTCGCAAATAACCCCGTTGGGCATGGTATCCGCAAAGCGGCCGCCGGCGAGCAGGACCTCCTCGGGTTGCTTCACCGCCGTCACATCAATTGAGTGATTACCCCGCGCCGGGCCCCCCTCCTGGTTGCGGTGACAGGTACGGCACAGGTTGGAATCCCGGTTGCTGGCCCGGAAAAAAATTTCAATGGATTCAGAAGATCTGCCCGCCAGGGCGTGAGGAGTATGACAGGTGGCGCACTTGAGTTTTCCCTGATCGTCGAGCGGAAAGTCTTTGGGTACGGTAATGCGCTCTGACGGCAGCACACCGGCGCCATGTCCGGGACCATGAAAAGAGGTGCTGCGGGAATCGACGATGGAACCGTCGTGGCAGGAAAAACACATCTCCTCTGAGGCAACCGGGTCGCGGGTGGACCGGGCAATCAGTTCACCATCACGATGTTCGGTGTAAAAGGGGTAGACCCACTCAAAATGACAGATGGCGCACTTTTTTGCCGAATCAGGCTTGTCCGGGCGAAGCATCTGCGCAGCGGCCGGAGAGGCCAGGCAGCTTGAGAGCAATGCGGCACCGGCAGCGAACATCCGCAGCAGGTGCGCCCGATCAAATCCCCGCTGGTGTGGCGCATATCCCGTGAGCATCGGCCCTTATTCCATTACCTGATAAACGGAAACCCGGTTCTGCTGCATCTCCACAACATACAGCCGCAAGGCATCGTCGATGGCGATACCCATCGGCGTTGAAAACCTGAGCATCTTCTTCTCGGGAGTGCCCAGCACCCCCAGAAACTTTCTGAACCGTTCAAAAACCTGCACCACCCCGAGATAGCTGTCGCTCACATAGATCCGGTCTTTGGTATCCACGGTGACGCCCTTGGGACGATAAAACTGGCCGCGGTCCACGCCCCACTTGCCGATCACGGCCATGGTTCTGCCTTCGTCACTGATGGCCTGCACCCGGGTGTTGAGCACATCGACCACCATGAGGGTGGACCGGCTGTCAAGCGCGGCCAAAAAGGGAAATTGGAATTCGCCGGGTTTTTCGCCGCTCCTGCCCCACCGCTGTAAGAGCGTCGATCCATTGCGGTTATATACCAGCACTCGGTGATTATCATTGTCAATCACATAGCAGCGGTCTTTGGCCTCATCGAGGACCACGTCAACCGGATCGGGCGGCCGCGGACTGTCCGGAACCGTAATCGGAAACTCATATTTGAAATCACCCCGCGGTCCAAAAACCTGGACGAGACGATTGCCCGCATCCGCCACATAGACCGAACCATCCTGATCGATGTCCAGGCCCAGCGGGCCGTTCAGCCCTCCCCTGCCCTTCCCCTTAACCCCGAATGCCGAAACCAGCGCGCCCGCCGAGCTGCAGATAACCACCCGGTTATTCACACCGTCGAGAACATAGATGCGTCCCTCCAGGCCGATGGCCACGTCGCTGGGACGCAAAAAATCCGCCTCCAGGTTAAAGAGATGGCGGGCAGCGATGATCGGGACCTCTCCGGTCTGGCCGTACAGCAGCCTCCCTTCGGCTGAAGCGAAACACAGGATGCCGATCACCAGCAGTTTCAGACGGAACCGATTACTTGTTGGCATTGCCTGTCATTTTCCCCGGCTCAAGGAAGGTGGGGGTGTAGAATTCCTTGTATTCATTGATCATCTTGGTGATCTGGTCGCTTGCCACCTGGGCGATCCTGCGCTCAGGATACCCCGCCGCGCCCAGGGGGAGGAACGGTGTTTCTTTGGTGTGGCACTCATTGCAGGAAACCGGCTTGTCCGAAACGTTCTGATGGATCTGTTGTACGAGTTCCTTTTTCTCCGATGAAGGCACGTCCGCCTTCTGGATCATCCGCATCAGCGTATTGATGTCCGCCTTTTCCCGATTGACCGCATCCCGGTCCGGCGCTCCGCCGCACGACACGCATGGTGTCAATCGGATGCCCAGGGCATCAATCGGCTTGTCGCCAATGTCAGGATTCGCAACCACGGCGCCGGTCTTGCGGTCGCACCAGTAGTACTGCAGCGTTTCCCCCTTCTCCCGGGGCCGCACATGGCAGGTCTGACAGGCAAAATAGAGATTATGCATGTTCAAAAAGGCCCTGATGTGTTCGGACTTGCCGTGCGGCAGGTCCCCGTGGCACTTGATGCAGTGGGAGGTTTCATCGGGGGTAATGTCCAGTTCGATGCGGTGATAGTGATCCTGCACCTTTTTCTCCTGCACGAACCGGTATCCCCGGTAAAAGGTTTTTTTCTCTTCATCTTCAAGGACAATCTGCTGGATAAAGTCGGGCTCAACCAGCGGTTCCACCACCGGGGCCGCCTCCGTGGTCACTATCTGGTAGCCGAACACAAACACCGATTCATAAATGACCTTGCAAATAATAAAGGAGGCTCCCAGCACCGCCACGAACATAACCGACATGAACCCCTTCATGAACATCTTCCGCAAGACCCCTCCCCCGTACACATAGCTCCCGCGGAGCGGCTTGATCCGGCCCTTCAAGCCGGCGTCCTGCATGGCCCTCAGGTAATCCCGGTAGTGATACTGGATCATTTCCTTTTCACCCACGAAGCCAAACAGCCAGGCCTTGCCCATGGGGAAAACCGCCGGCGTCAGATGCACATTGTAAATATGCCAGATAAATATGACAATCGAGGCAAGCAGGGCCTCATCGCTGTGCGCGATGTAGGCAAAATTGAGGACATTGCCGGAAAAGAAACGGGTAAAGAACGATTCCCCCCAGAGAAAATAGCCTGAGGCGCCGATCACCGGAATCCCCCAGAAGACCGCCAGGTAACCGAATTTCTCCTTGAGCCCGTGGGCTACCAGTGCGGGTCGTCTGCGGGTGAGGAAGAAAAAATAGTTGAGGGCGGCGCGCAGCTCTTTCAGGTCCGTGCCGTTCGGCACCATGGGCATGCGCAGCAGGGCCTGCAAGCCGCTCTTCACTGTCAGGTGACCCCGCTCCCGCAACGGCAGGAGATAATACTTCCAGGCGCACACCACGACGTAGATAAAGTGGTAGACAAACGCCAGGGTCATGGCGACGGCGCTGACCCGGTGAATGAAGGGGGCAACGGTGATGCCGCCCACAAAGCCGTACAGCCGCTCGCCCCACGCGGTATGATGAAACTTCAGGGGAAGCCCGGTCACCGCCAGCAGGGTGAAGGAGAGAAAAATGGCGACGTGCTGCAAGCGCTGGTTCAAGGTCAGGCGCTGGAAATAGAGACTGCCGTTTTTTTCGATGACGCTAATCGTTCTCATGGCGTCCTGGTGCGGATCCTTCGCCGCTTCAGCAGCGCAACCGGCAGCACCGCGTTGGGGAAAATGTTCCGCGCCATATCCAGCACGGTGAAGATCATCAGCGGGATGAAGCTGCCCAGGGTCAGCAGCACAAAAAAACAGGCGACGTAAAATTCCATCGGGTTCTTGGCCGGGGTCAGCACCACGTGCGCCTTGTAGCCGGCGAGGTTCATTTCGGCATTGGGGTGGCAGTCGATGTCCGAACAGGTCTTGTAAATATTTGCGTGGTAGGAAGCCGATGCCGGATCGTCCATGGACTTGATGTCATGAATCGACTGACCCGGCAACACGTGGCAATCGGTGCAGTCGGCGGTCCGCTCATCCCCGAAGGCCAGGGCCTTTCCGTGGTAGGTCTCCCGGTAGGACTTGAGCAGGTTGGAAAGCCCATGCCGTTCCATCATCGCGGTATTGCCGTGGCATTTGCCGCACATGCCCACCACCTCCCCGGGCTTGCGCAGCTTCTGCATGCGGGAGGTAAAATGGCTGAAGAACTTGAGCATGAATGCATTTTCTTCGTGGCAGACGGAGCAGCGCTGGATGGTCTTCTCCTCAAGGCCGGGCATGTTTTCCTTGAGAAAGGCAAGGGGCCGGTAGAGCGGATCCTGGTGACAGGTTATGCAGTCGGGATAATCGTCCTGGTGCTCCTTGGCTGCGCCGTCCTTGTCAATCAGGCTGTGCGCGCTGCGCGCCAGGTGGTCCGCCACCCGCTGGTGCGAAAAGGGAAGCCCCGAGGAGGGCTCATTCATGTGACACACGGTCAGGCAGTCTACGTGCTTGACGTCCCCGTGGGGAAATTTCTCAATGCCGGCGTGGCAGTCAGTGCATTTCAAGGTGCCGTGCGGGCTGTTCAGGTAGAGGTCCTCGGTAACATAGAGCAGCCTGAATTC
>CAZWCD010000085.1:9521-11976 GCA_964632275.1 uncultured Thermodesulfobacteriota bacterium | reverse complement strand
AGGCGGATGAAGATCTGGTAGCCCAGTCCGAGGACAAAGAGGACGATGCCGGCGCCTCCCAGCAGATACCGGTGGTTGTTGAAGGAGAGCTGCAGCAGGCGGGAAAAGCCGCCGATGGCCAGGAAGGCGCCCCAGCCCGCGGTGCCGGCCATGATGAAATAGCTGAGGAAGAAGAAAGCGCACACCCCCGAAGCAAGCGTGACCGGGATGATCCATCCGCTCTCGCCCAGCGCGAAGGCGCTTACCATCCCGCCCAGCGCCAGGCCGGCGATCAGCCCGGCAAGTTTCACCATGAAGAGAAATCCATATCCTCCCAGCGCGCCGAGAACAACCGCCCCGGCTATGCCGCCCCACGGCGCAGACACAAGATTGCCGCATCCGTAGCCGATGATTGCGCCGATGGTGCATCCGAACAAGAAAAGGGAAAAGCGGAAAATCTTGAGGCCGAAGAAGCAGAGGGCTATGCCGGTCAGCAGGGCAACCGGCCAGGAATTAAAGAGTGACGTGTTGATGCCGGTCAGGGTGGTTGCCAGCCAGGCAACTGCCGGTTCAATGGTTTCCATGGTTGTCGCGATCGCTCATGTCTGAACTCTGTTCCGCTTGGCATGTGCCCATGCGCTGAGATCCTCTGCGGACATGGTGTTGAGCAGATGCCGTCGCTCCAGCCATCCCCGGCGGGCAACGGTGACACCCAGTTCCATCATCCAGAGCTGCTCGAGGTTGTGGCTATCCGTGCCGATGGCCATCATCACCCCTTTTTTGCCCGCCTCCATGGCGGTTGCGTCATCAAGGTCCAGGCGGTCCTTGTAGGCATTGATTTCCAGCGCCGTTCCGGTCCGGGCGGCCGCCTCGATCACCGCTGCCATGTCCACATTATAAGGTTCCCGTTCACCCAGGAGGCGTCCCGTGGGATGGGCGATGATGTGCACGAAGGGGTTCTGCATCGCCGTCGTGATTCGCCCGGTAATCTGCTCCCGGCCCTGCTTGAATCCGCTGTGGATGGCGGCGATCACCAGGTCAAGCCGGCTGAGCAGGTCATCGGGATAGTCGAGGGCGCCGTCGTTCTTAATGTCAACCTCGGCGCCGCAGAGCAGGCGCACGCCGGAGAGCGACTGGTTGACCATTTTCACCTCGGCGATTTTTTCCTTCAGCCGGGCCGCGGACAGCCCCCGGGCAATCTTGAGGGAAGGGGAGTGGTCGGTGACGGCTATATACTGGTACCCCATCTTTTTTACTGCTGCGGCAATTTCCGCAATGGAATGGGCGCCGTCGCTGTAGTGCGAATGAACGTGCACATCACCGCGGATGTCGGCGCGGCGAACCAGCTCAGGCAGGGTGTGACGCAGCGCGGCATCCAGCTCGCCCCGGTCTTCACGCAGCTCGGGGGGAATCCAGTCCATCTGTAAGGTCGTGTATAGTTCCTCCTCGCTTTTCCCCGCCACCTTTTGCTCGCCGGCAAATATGCCGTATTCGTTGATCTTCAGACCGCTGCGCCGGGCAAACTCCCGCAGACGGACATTGTGGCTCTTGGACCCGGTAAAATACTGGAGCGCCGCGCCGAACTCATGCTGCTCAACCACCCGGAGGTCCAGCTGGATGCCGGCCCCGGTTACGATGCTTCCCTTGGTTTCACCCTGGGCAAGGATGGCATGGGCCAGGGGCAGGTGCGCAAAGGCATCGATGATCTGCTTCTTATTGGTCCCGGCGGCGAGGATGTCGATGTCCCCGATGGTTTCCTTCCCCCGCCGCAGCGAGCCCGCCGCCTCAATCTCCCTGATGCCGGTCGCCTTCTGAAGTTGCCCAATGGCCTCGCGGGCGACGACCAGCGCGTCACCCAGCGGCATCCGTTCCCGGCTCATGGCATAGAGCTCGATGCCCCTGATGATATTCTCGATCTTTTTCGTTCCCATGCCGGGCAGTGCGGCCATCCGCTCATCGTGCACCGCCTTTTTGAGGTCCTCAAGGCTGTTGATCTGCATTTCCCGGTGCAGCAGGGAAAGGGTTTTCGGGCCCAGGCCCGGCACGCCCAGCAGTGCGATCAGCTCATCCCCGATTCCCTGCTTCGTCTCCTCATATTTGGCGATGCGTCCGGTCGCGAGGTATTCCCCGATCTTTTCCGCCATTCCCTTGCCGATCCCCGGCATGTTCTGCAGCTCGCCGCTGCGCATCAGCTCATCGACATCGGCGGTCAGGTCGTTCAGGATGCGGGCAGACCTGCGGTAGGCGTTTATCTTGAAAACATTTTCATCCCTGAATTCAAGCAGGTCCGCCATCTTCTGGAAGAGCGAGGCTATTTCCTTGTTTTTCATAACTCTTCCTGGCCGGGACTGTTCGCGTTGGCCGGCCGGTTATGGTTTTTTCCCGGGCGTGGAACGAGCAGGCAGGTGATGCGGCAAGATGTGTGGAAATGGTATATGAAAAGCGGGTCCATTTCAATAAAATACTGTCTGTTTCC
>CAZWCD010000085.1:0-9421 GCA_964632275.1 uncultured Thermodesulfobacteriota bacterium | reverse complement strand
CATGGAGATAATCATCATCGGCTCGGGAACGGGAGTTCCTTCCCTGCGGCGCGGTTCCCCCGCGACCGTCATCAGGACCGGCGATCATCTGCTGCTGCTCGACAGCGGATCGGGCACGCTGCGGTGCATGCTTGAGGCGGGCATCGATTGGAAGGGAGTCGATTATCTGCTTTACAGCCACTTTCATCCCGACCATACGGCTGACCTGGTGCCGTTTCTCTTTGCGTCCAACTACGGGAGCGAGGCGGCGAGGATACGGGATCTCACCATCATCGGCCCGGTGGGCATGGCCGCCTTTTATGACCAGCTGAAGGGGATTTACGGCAAATGGATTGTTCCCCAGGGATATTCCATGCACATTGAGGAGATTTCCGCCGGAGCGGTCTCCTTCGGCGATTTTGACATCAGGGCATTCCCGCTGGCGCATACCGAGCAGAGCGTGGGGTTCAGGGTGACCGCCGGGGAGGGGACGGTCGTTTCCTATTCAGGGGACACCGATTACTGCGCCAACCTGGTGGCGCTGGGGAGCAATGCCGATGTGCTGCTGCTCGAGTGCTCCTTTCCTGACGATCACAAGGTGGAGGGACATCTCACCCCGTCGCTGGCCGGCCGGGTGGCGCGCGAGGCAGGATGTGCCACAGTGGTATTGACCCATTTATACCCTCCCTGCGACGGTTATGATGTGGTGGGTGCGGTCAAGCGGGAGTTCCCGGGTGACGTGGTGCTGGCGGAAGATTTCATGAGGATCACCCGGTAATCGGAGGGAACTGCCATGATGCGGTGCTATTGCTGCGGTGCGGAGCTGGATGGATCCGGCGTGGTGAGCCGGGGGGACATCTGCCCGCAGTGCCGCCGCGACGTGCGATGCTGCTGCAATTGCGCATTTCATGACCCCCATGCCTCCAACGGGTGCCGGGAGCCCCGGAGCGAGGCGGTGCGTGATCGCGAAGCCAGTAATTTTTGCGATTTCTTCCGGTGCGCTGACCGGGAGGAACATGCCCGGGACAATGAAGCGGCGCAGCGTGCACGTGAGGAATTGGACCGGCTTTTCAGGAAGCAGGGCGGCAACGGCTTGTAAGCAGGATATCGCTAAAAAAGCCTTGACATTGGGGGAACGATTGAATATGGTTACGTTTACCGTAGCTAAAGATGATGGCTCACGGTGCATGGCAGGTGCTGTCGGGAACAGCGAATAGGCCGCTTGTTTGTGCCTCTCGGCAGGCAGCATACAGAAAATAAATTGAAAGGAGGATTATCATGGCAGAACTTAATTGGGGCGGTAACACCAAGGCAATGTTTGACAAGCTCATCGAAAGCTCACCCAAGCCTTTCAGGGCGATGACTGAAAAAAAGATGCTGGAGGGCCTGGCGAAAAAGGCCGGCGATTCCGGTAATGTTACTGAAGACATGCTGGTGGAAGTGATCAAGGAAATCACCCCGAAGCCTTTCATTGCCATGGCGTTAAAGAACATCGAACCGATGATGACCAAGGCGTAGCATTTTTCTTCGCCTGCGAATAAAAGAGAGAAGGGCCGGTGTAACGACCGGCCCTTCTCTCTTTTATTATTGCTGCGGCCGCAGGCAAATCCTGCGATGCAACGATAAGATCTGCCGCCCCGACGCCGTTCTGCAGCGGACGACGCTGGTCCGGCGGCGGATTCTGTGCTTGACAGTCTGCTTTGTCATCTGTTAGTTTCAAGCAGGCTGTTGAAAAACATTCATCTGCTTCGTTAGGTTCATCCTTCGTCATTGCAGCGTACTCGCATGTACGCCTCATTCCTAAAGGATTTCGCGTGCCTTGCATCGGGATGTTTTTGAACAGCCTGCGGAAAACTGCTTTTCCCACAACCGGTTAGTGCAGCCAGGTTGATGCTTTTCTCGTAGCGTCATTTTTGGCCGGCAGGAGCGGCTTTCTGCCGCGACCGTAGCGCGCATGAATGCGCTTCTGCCAAGGCCGAACAAATTATTTTATATCAACGGAGGATCGTGCCATGCGTAGCGATGCAATGAAGCGGGGACTGGAGCGAGCTCCCCACCGTTCTCTCTTTAAAGCCATGGGCTACACCGATGAAGAGATCGCCCAGCCGCTCATCGGCGTTGCCAATTCCCATAATGACATCATCCCGGGGCATGTCCACCTGAATGACATTGTGACGGCGGTGAAGGCCGGCATTGCCAATGCCGGAGGGACGCCGGTGGAATTCGGCGTCATCGGGGTCTGTGACGGCATTGCCATGAACCATGCCGGCATGAAATACTCGCTTGCCAGCCGGGAGCTGATCGCCGACTCAATCGAGGTGATGGCCACCGCCCACCCCTTCGACGGCCTGGTGCTGGTGACCAACTGCGACAAGATCACCCCGGGCATGCTCATGGCGGCGCTGCGGCTGAACATACCGGCGATTGTCATCAGCGGCGGTCCGATGATGACCGGGCGGAATGCCGGCAGGAAGACGGATCTGATTACGGTGTTTGAGGCGGTGGGCAAAGTGAAAGCGGGAACGATGAGCGAGGGCGGCCTGGGCGGCCTTGAGGACGCGGCCTGCCCCGGCTGCGGAAGCTGCGCCGGCATGTTCACCGCCAACACCATGAATTGCATGACCGAGGCGCTGGGCCTGGGACTGCCGGGCAACGGAACCATCCCCGCGGTGGACGCGCGAAGAAAGCGGCTGGCAAAGGCGGCGGGAAGGAAGATCATGGAGCTGGTGAGAAACGCGATCAGGCCGCGGGACATCGCGACCCTCGATGCCTTTCGCAACGCCATTGCCGTGGACATGGCCCTGGGCGGCTCCACCAACACCGTCCTGCATCTTCCGGCGATTGCGCGCGAGGCGCAGCTTGATTTCAACCTGGATCTGTTTGACGAGCTCAGCGCCGCAACGCCCAACCTCTGCAGCATAAGCCCCGCCGGCCCCTATCACCTGGAGGACCTGGATGCCGCCGGGGGCGTGCCGGCGGTCATGGCGGAGCTTGCCCGGGCGAAGCTCGTTCGCGCCGGGTGCATGACCGTGACCGGAAAAACCGTGGGCGAAAACATCGCGGGGATTGCCGCCGCGGATGCTGAGGTGATCAGGCCGCTCGACCGGCCGTACCACCGGGAGGGAGGCATTGCCATTCTCAGGGGCAATCTCGCCCCCGACGGAGCGGTGGTCAAGCAGGCGGCGGTGGACCCGAAAATGCTCGCCAACCGGGGAACGGCCCGGGTGTATGACAGTGAGGAAGACGCTGCGGCGGCCATCATGGGCAAGCGCATCAAGCCCGGCGATATCGTGGTGATCAGGTACGAAGGGCCGAAGGGCGGGCCGGGCATGCGGGAAATGCTCACCCCCACCTCGGTCATTGCGGGGATGGGCCTGGACAAGGATGTCGCCCTGATTACCGACGGGCGGTTCAGCGGGGGCACCCGGGGAGCGGCCATCGGCCATGTATCGCCGGAGGCCATGGAAGGCGGCCCGATAGCGCTGGTGCGAGACGGCGACGCCATCGCCATCGATATTCCGTCAAAGAAGCTGACGCTTGAAGTAAGCGATGAGGAGCTTGCGCGGAGACGGCGCGAATGGACGGCCCCGGAACCAAAAATCAGAGAGGGCTATCTCTCCCGCTACGCGAAAATGGTGACCTCGGCCAGCACCGGGGCGGTGTGCCGATAACAGGATCCAGCAGGTTGTTGAATAAGCACATTGTTGCAGGCGATTCAAAAACATCCAGATGCAAGGCGCACGAAATCCTTAAGGAATGAGGCGTACATTCAAGTACGCTGCAATGACGAAGGATGAGCGTGTAACGCAGGGGATGGGCGTTTTTGGCCAGCTTGCTAGTAGAATTTTTTCCGCTTGGAGGAAGGCAGGATGCCGAGCATCTCGCGATACTTGGCGACGGTCCGGCGGGCAATGGCGATGTTCTGTCCCTTCAGCAGCTCCACGACTTCCTGATCGCTCAGCGGGTGCATTCCGTCTTCGCCGCTGAGTATCTCGCGAATCTTGTTGCGCACGCTTTCCGAGGCGACGCTGCCGTCGACGCCGACGCCGGCATTGAAAAAATACTTGAGCTCGAATATGCCGTGCGGGGTGTGGCAGTACTTGTTGGTGGTCACCCGGCTGATGGTTGACTCGTGCATGTTGATGTCTTCCGCCACGTCCTTGAGGATCAGCGGCTTCAAGTGGTCGACGCCGTAGTCGAAGAAATCCCGCTGGAACTTGAGGATGCTTTCCATGACCCGCTTGATGGTGCGCTCCCGCTGGTAGATGCTCTTGATCAGCCAGATGGCGGAGCGCATCTTGTTCCTGATGTATTCCTTGACCGGCGCCGATGACGAGCCGTTGTACATGGACTGCAGGTAGAAGGAGCTGATGCGCAGCTTGGGCAGACCCTCGCCGTTGAGGGTGACGCTGTAGCCGTCCCCGGTCTTGGTAACCTGAATGTCCGGGGTGATGTATTGCGGCTCCCGGTCAATGAAGGGCCTTCCCGGCTTGGGCTCAAGCTGGGAGATGACCTTCGCCGCTTCCACCACGTCTTCAAGCCCGACGCCGAGGCTGTTGGCAATGACCTGGTAGCGCTTTTTTTCCAGATCGCCCAGGTGGTGCTGTACCATTTTTTCCAGCAGCTCCCGCCCGCTCTTGAGGAAGCCGATTTGCACCAGCAGGCATTCCTCAAGGCTTCTGCAGGCGACCCCCACCGGATCAAATGCCTGGATTTTTTTCAACACCGTTTCGGCCAGTTCCAGCGCGCAGAGCAGGGTCAGCCAGTTGGGGTGATTCCAGGCAAAGCCGGCCGTGCCTTGCTTCGTCTGCCGGCGATCAATCAGGAACGACTTGGCGATGTCGATGAGCGGCACCTGAAGGTATCCGTCCTGGTTGATGTTGCCGATGATCAGCTCTCCGATTTTGCACTGATCGCCGGGCAGCCCGTTCATGTGCAGCTGCCACATCAGGTGGTCGACCAGGGAAGCGCTCCGGGTCAGGGTTGTTTCAAAGCTTTCCCGGTCCTCGCTCTCCCCCAGCGGCGAGTACCCTTCAGCAAAGCTTTGCAGGTAGTCGCCGGGTTCGGGGCCGGCGGTATCCGGCATGTCGCCGCTCAGGGCGGCCTTCTCATCGCTCAGCTCGGCGGGCAGTCCGTCATCCTGGGTCTGCGTCTCCGAATCCGATCCCTGAACCTCTTCCAGCATGGGATTCTCGGTCATCTCCTGCTGGATCATGTCCACCAGCTCCATCTTGCACATCTGCAGCAGCTTTATGGCCAGCTGCAGCTGCGGGGTCATCACCAGCTGGTGGGTCAGCTTCAGTTCCTGTCTCAGTTCGAATGCCATACCTGTTCAATTCCCGTTCGTGGAACCACGTTCTGTCAGGGATGTCCGGCGCCGTACGCCCGGTGTTCCGGGTGCCATGCCACCACTGTGATTCGGCGTTATTGCATGGTTTCTTGAGCGTTTCCTCGGCCGGAGGGAAAAGGAGCTTCCCCTCATGTAACCGAGAATAATAAAACCTGCCGCGCATGTCAATGCAAAACAAGCCCGCGAGGAACGGCGGCGCAGCGCCGGCGGACGATCAGCTCATGCCCAGCTGCTCCCGGAAGTAGGCGATGGTTCGGACCAGACCCTCCTCCAGGGGGACCTTCGGTTCCCAGCCGAGCAGGCGCCTGGCTCTGGTAATGTCCGGCTGGCGCACCTGCGGGTCGTCCTGGGGGAGCGGCTTGTAGATGATGGTGCTGGAGCTGCCCACCAGGCGGATGATGGCCTTGGCAAATTCCAGGACGGTCATCTCGGCGGGATTGCCGATGTTCACCGGGCCGGGTTCATCGGACATCAGCAGCTTGTATATGCCGGAGATCAAGTCGGACACAAAGCAGAAGCTGCGGGTCTGGCTCCCCGCGCCGAAGACGGTGAGCGGCTCCCCTTTGAGCGCCTGGCAGATGAAGGCCGGCACCACCCTGCCGTCATGCATTCTCATGCGCGGACCATAGGTGTTGAAGATGCGGACGATCCTGGTTTGCACGCCGTGGTAGCGGTGATAGGCCATGGCCATGGCCTCGGCGAAGCGCTTTGCCTCATCGTAGACCCCGCGCGGGCCGATGGGGCTGACGTTGCCGCAATAGTCCTCCGGCTGGGGATGCACCAGCGGATCGCCGTAGACCTCGGAGGTGGAGGCGAGCAGGAAGCGCGCCTGCTTTTCCTTGGCCAGGCCCAGCGCCTTGTGCGTGCCCAGCGATCCCACCTTGAGCGTCTGAATGGGCATTTCCAGGTAGTCAACCGGGCTGGCGGGCGAGGCAAAATGGACCACATGGTCAAGCGGTTCCTTGACGAAGATGTAGTTGGTCACGTCATGCTTGATGAAGTTGAAACGGGGATTGCCCATGAGGTGGGCAATGTTATTGACACTCCCGGTGCAGAGGTTATCAATGCATATGACCTCATGTCCTTCCTGGATCAGCCTGTCGCACAGGTGGCTGCCGAGAAATCCCGAGCCTCCGGTAACCAGCGTTCGCACATGTCCCTCCTTGATGAAAAGCGGTTGTCAGCACCCGATGCCGTGGTACTCAAACCCCAGCTCCTTGAGCTTGCGGGGCGAATAGATGTTCCGGCCGTCGAAAATGACCGGGGTCTTCATCATCTGCCGCATTCGTTCGAAATTGGGCCTGCGGAATTCATTCCATTCGGTAAGCAGCATGAGCGCGTCGGCATCCTTGAGAATGGAGTAATTGTCCCTGCCGTACTCGATTTTTGCGCCGAAGACCGCCCTGGCGCCGGGCATGGCCACCGGGTCATAGGCCCGCACCGTTGCCCCCCGCTTGAGCAGGGCGCTGACGATGGCGATGGAGGGGGCTTCCCGCATGTCATCGGTGTTCGGCTTGAAGGCAAGCCCCCAGAGGGCGATGATTTTGCCCTTGAGTTTTCCCTTGAAGCGATTGAGGGCTTTCTGGGCAAGGATCCCTTTCTGCTTCCGGTTGACCGCTTCCACCGCTGGAAGAATCAGCAGCGGCCGGCGGTGTTTTTCCGCGGTTTTGATCATGGCCTGCACATCCTTGGGGAAGCAGGAGCCGCCGTACCCGATGCCGGGGAAGAGAAATGACGGGCCGATGCGCGGATCGCTGCCCATCCCGGCGCGCACCGCGTTGACGTCGGCCCCGGCGGCTTCGCAGAGGTTGGCCATTTCATTCATGAAGGAAATCCGGGTGGCGAGCATGGCATTGGCGGCGTACTTGGTCATCTCTGCGCTGCGGATGTTCATGGTCAGGACGGGATTCCCGGTGCGCACGAAGGGGGCATAGAGCTCGTTTAAAATTTCTTCGACGCGCGGGTCCTCCACGCCGATGATGATCCGGTCCGGCTTCATGAAATCGTCAATGGCCGCGCCTTCCTTTAAAAATTCGGGGTTCGAGGCGACCGCGAAGGGATGCCTGGTTTCCCCGGCAATAAGTGCGCGCACCTCTTCGGAGGTGCCCACCGGCACGGTGCTCTTGGTGACCACCACCTTGTAGCCGTTCATTGCCCGGGCGATTTTCCGGGCCACGCCGTAGACCTGCGAGAGATCGGATGACCCGTCATCCCGCGGCGGGGTCCCCACCGCGATAAAGATAATCGAGGAATCCTTGACGCTGCGGGTGAGATCGGTGGAAAAGAGAAGCCGCTTTTCCTTGATGTTGCGCGCCAGCAGGAGCTCCAGCCCCGGCTCATAGATGGGGGTTTTGCCTTTTTTGAGCAGGGCGATCTTGCGCGCGTCAATATCAACGCAGCGCACTTCATTGCCGCTCTCCGCCAGACAGGTGCCTGTCACCAGGCCCACATACCCCGCGCCGATCATGCAGATGTTCATTCGTGTACCTCCCTCACGCTATGACAGATAGTCGGTTAATGCGTCCTCCCAGGATCTCATCATGCTCCCGGTTAGCGCCGTGTATTTTTCGGTGGAAAGAACGGAAAAAGCCGGCCGCGCCGCGGGCCGGTTGAGCTGCGCGCTGCTGATGGGGGTGACCGTGCTGCGGCTGCCGGTCAATTGTACGATCCTGCAGGCAAACCGGTGCCAGGTGCATGAGCCGCTGTTGACCACGTGAAAGATGCCGCGGGCCGAGGCCTTCATCAGCAATCCGATGGACCGGCTCAGATCAACCGCGTAGGTGGGCGACACCCACTGGTCGTCAACCACGGTCAGTTGATCCCGCTCCCGGGCCAGCCGCCGGATGGTGTTCACGAAGTTGACGCCGCCCCTTCCATAGAGCCCGGCGGTGCGCACAATGGCAGCATCATCCAGCAGCGCCCGCACCGCGGTTTCTCCCTCCAGTTTTGATTGCCCGTACCGCGAAATGGGATTGACCGGGTCGTCCTCCCGGTAGGGGTCGCGTGACCTGCCGTCAAAAACATAATCCGTGCTCACGTGAATGAGCCGGGCCTTCACGTTCTTGCAGGCCAGCGCCAGGTTGGCCGCGCCTTCCCGGTTCACCGCAAACGCCATGTCGTGCTCCTCCTCGCAGCGGTCCACCTGGGTATAGGCCGCGGCGTTGATTA
The DNA here is from genome assembly GCA_964632275.1 of uncultured Thermodesulfobacteriota bacterium. GTDB lineage: Bacteria > Desulfobacterota > WTBG01 > WTBG01 > WTBG01 > CAZWCD01. Next base: position 924 of record CAZWCD010000085.1, on the reverse strand, counting down.
CCCACTCCGGACGCAATTCCGAAACCGCCTTCAGCGTTTGCTCCCGATCGGTGATGTCGAAATCTTCAATATCAGCGCCGATGAGCCGGTCGGCATCGCCCAGGTTCGCCATGAGATCGGATCCGAGCATGCCGCGGGCCCCAACGATGAGGATTGCCATATGCTACCCAACGCGCGAGATAACCGCCCGGCACACGGGTTTGCGTGCGGGGATCACTGTTCTAGTAACACTTGATTCTTTGGTCAAGCTACATTCACTTGTCGCCGAGCGCCCCCATGATGCAATGGAGCAGCTCCAGCCGGCCCTGATGGGTGTGCGCGGAAAAGGGGATCATTTCGTTTTGTGCGAGCATCAGCTGATCCTGAATAACCCGGCATTGCGCCTGCTGACCGTTGCGGGACAGCTTGTCCGCCTTGGTCAGCACCGCGAGGAAGGGTTTGCCCGCCGCCTCCAGCCAGCGCATGAGCGAGGCGTCGTCAGGTCCGGGCACGCGCCGGATGTCGAGGATGAGCACCACCAGCCTGAGCGAACGGCGTGAGCCGAGATATCCTTCAACCATGCCCTTCCAGCCGGCCCGCACGCGTAAGGGAACCTCGGCGAATCCGTAGCCGGGAAGATCTACAAAGCGGCATCGCTTGTTGATCAGAAAAAAATTGAGCGTCTGGGTGCGCCCGGGCCGGGCGCTGGTTTTGACCAGGTTCTTTCGGTTTACCAGGGTGTTGATCAGGGATGATTTGCCTACATTTGACCGGCCGGCGAACGCCACCTCCGGCAGCGTGTCCGGCGGATACTGCGTTTTGTCTACAGCGCTGGTGATGAATTCGGCCGAGGTGATTTTCATGTGAGAGCGGGGGTGTTGATTACCGGTATAATTATAGATAGCGTTATCATGAAAATGCGTTGAGCATACCCCCTCACCCTAA
>CAZWCD010000084.1:10615-12086 GCA_964632275.1 uncultured Thermodesulfobacteriota bacterium | reverse complement strand
CATCGCCGTATGACCGGGAAATGTTCCCGAGTATGCTGCCGCCCACCGCTATGCGGAACGGCCGGGACCCCGCCAGCCGGATGAACTGATCCTTTGACAGGTTGCTTACCAGATTGCCGAAGTGATCCACGGAAATCACCCTGGCCCTGATCACCCCGTCGGCCACCTCCGGCTCAAGCGTGTCCAGCCGCACCCATGAGCGCACTTCCCTGCCCAGCGAACCGGCAGTCTCGCCCAGGCTGAGCCGCGCCGCAATCGGGGCAAAGATGTCCCTGCCATGAAAGGTGGCGCTCACCCGGGCGGCATCGAATTGACCGGTGTCAATCTCCCAGACCCCCGCTATCCGCTCCCGCGCGAATACCAGGCTGAAAACGCCGTTGTCCGGCCCGACAAAGTGATGCTTTTCGGACGCAATAATAATCGGCCTCCTCGGCCCGCCCACCCCCGGGTCCACCACTACCAGGTGAACCGTGCGCGCCGGAAAAAAAGGATAGGCGCTCCCGAGCACAAAGGCAGCCTCCTCAATGCTCTGGGGAGCAACGTGGTGGGTAATATCAACAATGGGACAGCGGGGATTAACCGACAGGATAACGCCCTTCATAATTCCCGCGTAACCGCCCCTGTCGCCGAAATCGGTAATGAGGGTAATCATGGGTCACTGCCGGCAGGATTATATGCGGCCGGTTAAAACCGGGTCATCCGTTGGAAGGCCTGAAAGCGGTCTTCTACTTCATCCCCGCGCAAGGTCCTCAGCCGGTCCAGACTGAATCCCTCGACATTGAAGGAGGCCATGACGCTCCCGTAAATGACCGCCCGGCGCAGCTCATCTTCCGAGGCACGCCCGGCGCGCGCCAGATAGCCCGTAAAACCGCCGGCGAAGCTGTCCCCCGCCCCGGTGGGATCGGTCACGGTTTCGAGCAGGTATGCCGGCGCCGCAAAAACCGATGAGGGGGTAAAGAGCAGTGCGCCGTGACTTCCTTTTTTTATCACCACCGTCTTGGGGCCCATTGCGGCAATGGCGTGATATGCCCTGATCAGATTGGACTGCCGGGAGAGAAGACGCGCCTCCCCCTCGTTGATGATCAGAATGTCAACCAGCTGTATGGTTTCCCGCAGCGCGGCCTCTTTCCCCTGTATCCAGAAGTTCATGGTGTCGCAGACGGTAAGCTTCGGGCGCTTGACCTGCCTGAGCACCGCGAGCTGCAGTTCGGGATCGATGTTGGCAAGGAACACAAAAGAGACCGACTGGTATTCCGGGGGAATCACCGGACGGAACGTCTCGAACACATTGAGCTGCGTCTCCAGTGACTCGGCCTCGTTCAAATCGCCGTTGTATCGTCCCTTCCAGTAAAAGGTCAGCCCGGACTCCCGGGTCAGGCCGCGCAGATCAATCTTCCGCTGCTGCAGCAGGGCAATATGCTCTTCCGGAAAATCGCGGCCGATGACCGCCACCAGCCCCACATCGGCAAAA
>CAZWCD010000084.1:0-10515 GCA_964632275.1 uncultured Thermodesulfobacteriota bacterium | reverse complement strand
TCATTCAGGAAAAGCTCCACCCCTCCCGCGTTGCCGATCCTGACGATAAACTTTTCCATGGCATTGACGCTGCGCGTCTGGCCGCCCCTCAGGGTAAATTCAATCGGTCGCTGCGTATCCGACTGGATTCTCATCCAGGTATTCTGAGAGGCAACAATTGTAAGCACCAGCGGCGCTGCCGCTGCAGCAGCCGGCGGGTTTTCGGGAACCGCCGCATCCGGCGACGACACCACCGTCGCGGTCAGCGGCTGCTCGGGTGCTGATGCCCCCTGCACGCCGGCTGCGGCAGGCTGCCGCTCGACGACCGCGGTTGCCGGAGCGCCTGCCGCATCGATAGCCGGCGGAGTTGATGCGGCGGGCGCGGCTGCCGGCTCCCTACCGGATTCAGCCGCAACCGGTTCACCTGGAACGGTGGTCATGGAGATCATGGACGTGGCGGTAAGAGCCGCCTGCGGCGGCGGGACGATTTCAGCACCATTATTATCCCGGGAAGTCATCCGCCATAGCAAGGCCGCGACCAGCAGCAGGACAATGAGCGCAATCAGCAACATGCCGGACGGAAATCGGGACTGCGCGGAGGGCATGCGCGCCGCCGCCGTTTGCATATCAGCTCCCGGCACCTCGACCAGCTCGGCGTACCGCTTGACCACCTCGCTTTCATCCAGGCCAAGATAGGAGGCGTAGCTCTTGACGAAGCCCTGGGCAAAAACCTTGGGCGGCAGCTGGTCATAGCGGTTGTTTTCAATGGCCTCAAGAATGGAGCGGCGTATCCGGGTGACCTGGGCGACCTCCTGGAGCGAAATGTGTAATGCTTCCCTTTTAGCTTTTAAATATGCACCGAGCGTTTCCACGTCCATTGTCCTTCATCCTGAAGGTGAACAAGAAATACTCCACCTCCCGGCAGGTGTACATGTATGTGCGATGTATTCGCGGCGCAAATCCGCTCCTGCCGGCTCTTCATATTTCTTGCAGGCTGTTGAAAAAGCCTGCTGCGAGCACATGGCTTCCTATAGCACAAACTCACCCGCCAGGCAAGGAAAAGCTTAAGAAATTCAAAAAGATAAAAGTCTTGACAAATGGTGCGGCTTTGGTACATTGATAGCCAAGCGTGCACGATGAGCGACACTCGATCATCAGGAACCCCGCTAAAAAAGCCGCCCGGCTTTTTTTATTTCCCCGTGCGATACAGGCGTGGCCATGAAAAGAATCCTCACCATAGCTGCTTCCGATTCCGGAGGCGGCGCAGGCATTCAGGCCGATCTTAAAACCATAGCATTCATGGGTGGTTTCGGCATGAGCGCCGTCACCGCCCTTACGGCGCAGAACACCACCGGGGTCCAGTCCATTCATCCGGTGCCGGCGCCCTTTGTGGCGCGCCAGATCAATTCGGTCATCTCAGACATCGGCGTCGACGGGGTGAAAACCGGGATGCTGGTCAATGGCCGGATCGTCAAAACCGTCGCGCGCATCCTGCGCTGCCTGGCCGAACCACGCATCATCGTTGACCCGGTCATTGTGGCAAAGGGCGGCGCCATCCTCCTGGAAAAGGGGGCATATGCGGCGCTCAAACGGGAGCTCATTCCCCTGGCATTCATCATCACCCCCAACCTTCACGAGGCGTCGGTTCTCACGGATAAGCATACAGAAAGCGTTTCGCGGATGAAGCATGCCGCTTTGGCCATTCACCGGATGGGGGCCCGGAACGTGCTGGTGAAAGGAGGCCATCTCAAGGGCAGGGCCATAGACGTCCTGTTTGACGGCAGGGATTACTATGAGCTGGCGGGCGAGCGCATTGAAAGCCGCAACACCCACGGCACCGGATGCACCCTGTCGGCGGCGCTGGCAACCGAAATTGCCGGCGGGGCATCCCTGCTCGACGCGGTCACGCGCGCGAAGGACTTTGTCGCCGCGGCCATCAGGTCCTCCAGTGACCTGGGGCACGGCTGCGGTCCGCTCAATCTTTATGCCTCCTTCTCCCGGCAGCATGAGGCGCTGCACTGCAGCGACGAGCTGAAGCGCGCCCTGAACCTGCTGAAAGACGGCGCCATCGGCCACCTCATTCCCGAGGTGCAGTCAAATCTCGGCTACGCGCTGTCCCTGGCCGCCGCCCCGGAGGATGTGCTGGCCTTCCCGGGCAGAATCATCAGGCTCAACCGGGGCATCGCCACGGTCGCCGATCCCGTGCCCGGCGCTTCACGACACATCGCCCGGATCATCCTCACCGCGATGAAGTATCAGAGCGGCATGCGCTCGGCGATGAACATCCGCTATTCACCCGACATCATCAGGAAGTGCAGGACGCTGAAACTGCGCGTGGCGAGCTTTGACCGGGCCGATGAGCCGGCGTCGGTCAAGGAAGCCGAGGGCAGCAGCTTAAGCTGGGGAGTCGACCACGTGATCGGCACAAAAGGGACGATTCCGGACATCATTTATGATGTGGGCGACAGGGGCAAAGAACCCATGGTGCGGGTCATCGGGACGAACCCCATTGACGTAGCCGGAAAAGTTTTAAAAATAGCCCGCTGAGAAGCAGACACCTATGGAACGGCAGCTCGAACAGGCACGAAAGGGAACGCTCACCGCGTCGATGGAGGCGGTCGCCGCCGCCGAACAGGTCGACGCGCAGACGATTCGTAAGGGGATTGCCGAAGGGCACATTATCATCCCCCGCAACCGAAACCATGCCGCCATCCCGCCCTGCGGAATCGGCAAGGGTCTGCGCACCAAGATTAACGCCAACATCGGCACCTCCAAGGACCATCAGGACGGCGAAGAGGAGCTGGTAAAGCTGAAGGTGGCGGTTGCCGCCGGCGCGGACACGGTAATGGACCTGAGCACCGGGGGGCCCCTCGATGATATCAGGCGCGAGATCATCAAGGCATCCGGCGTGCCCATCGGAACCGTGCCCATCTATCAGGCGGTGATTGAAACGGTGCGCAGCGGGAAGCCGATGGTGCAGATGACCGCCGAAGCGCTGTTTGAGGTGATCCGCAAGCACGCTGAAGACGGCGTTGATTTCATCACCGTGCACTGCGGGGTTACCCGTGCATCGGCGGGACGGCTGCATCGGGAAGGCCGGCTGATGGACGTGGTGAGTCGCGGGGGGGCGTTCACCGTCGAATGGATGGCCTACAACAAAAAAGAAAACCCCCTCTACCAGCACTATGACCGGCTGCTCGATCTGGCCTGCGAGTACGACCTCACCCTGAGCTTGGGGGACGGCTTGCGGCCGGGATGCCTGGCCGACGCCACCGACCGGGGTCAGGTGCAGGAGCTTATCATCCTGGGAGAGCTGGCGGCGCGCGCGGCCGAGAGAAATGTGCAGGTGATGATCGAAGGGCCGGGCCACGTGCCGCTGCACCAGATCACGACCAACATCCAGCTGCAGAAGCAGCTCTGCCACGGCGCCCCGTTCTACGTGCTCGGGCCGCTGGTGACCGACATTGCCCCGGGATACGACCACATCACCTCCGCCATCGGCGGCGCCATCGCCGCCGCCGCGGGAGCTGATTTTCTCTGCTACGTCACCCCTTCGGAGCATCTGCGACTGCCCACCATCGAGGATGTGAAAAACGGCGTCATCGCCTCCCGCATCGCCGCCCATGCCGCGGACATCGCCAAGGGCGTGCCCGGCGCCCTGGAACAGGACATCCGGATGGCCCGCGCCCGCAAGGCCATGGACTGGGAAAGCCAGATCAGACATTCGGTTGACCCGGAGCTTGCGGAGAAGTTGCGCTCAAGCAGCCGGCCGGCGGACAAGGATGTGTGCACCATGTGCGGGGAGTTCTGCGCCATAAAGCTTTTAAGCAACAAGGAGCGCTGGAGCTTCTTTGAGCAAAAGGAAGGGTAGATGGGCAGCAAAAAAAGGCGCGCTCACGACAGCGCCGCAACCGCTCAGAAAAAAAAAGCCCCGGCTCCGGCGTGAGCGGGCGGGCTCCCGCCGCTTTCTCACGGCGCACCCTGCTCAGCCTGCTCTGCCTGGTCTTCCTGGGTTCCGCGCTCTACCTTAACTCCCTGCACAATCAGTTCGTATTTGATGACCTCCCCCTCATCCGCGACAATCCTTCCATCAGAAACCTTGCCCGGGTGCCCTCCTATCTTTTCTCCGGCATAGACAAGGCCCCCTACCGGCCCCTGCGCTGGGTGAGCTATGCCATCGATTATCAGTTCTCCGGCCTTAATCCCGTCGCCTACCACGTCTCCAACATTGTCTATCATCTCTTAACCGTCATTACCATCTACCTGGCCATCGCCGCACTGACCGGAAGCGGCGGCGTCGCTTTTATCGCCGCATGCCTCTTCGCGGTTCACCCGGTGCACACCGACAGCGTCACCTACCTTTCCGGCCGGCGCGATATCCTCTCCACCCTCTTCTACATCTTAGGCTTCCTCCTCTTCCTGCGGTCGCGGCAAAAAAACCGGCCGCGGCTGCTCATCGGCGCGCTTGCCGCGTACCTCCTGGCCATCGCCTCAAAAGAAATGGCGGTCACCCTTCCCGCCATGTTTTTCTTCTATGATCTGATCACGAACCTTTCCGCAGAAGGCCCCCGGTTCAGGCGCTGCACGGCGGCACTGCAAAAGATCGCTTCCCGCTATAAGCTGTTCTACCTGTGCTTCTTCATCCCCGCGGTTCTTTTCACCGGCTATAAGGTGCTGATCAAGTCGCCTTCGAACAAGATCGGTTTCTATGGAGGAGACCTGTACATCCAGCTGCTCACCCTGGGCAAGATACTCTTGTACTATATCAAGCAGCTGCTCTTTCCCGTCACCCTGATCGCCGATTATTCGTTTAACTCCTTCCCGCTCTCCACCTCGTTCTTTGAGCCGGCAACCCTTCTATCGATGCTGCTGCTCTGCCTGATCGCGTTTCTGACCGCACGGTTTTTGTTTACCGATGCCCTCATGGCGTTTGCCATCACCTGGTTCTTTGTAACCCTGCTCCCGGTCTGCCACATCTTTCCCCATCACGAGCTGCTGGCAGAGCACTATCTCTATCTCCCCTCCGTCGGTTTTGTGCTGCTGGTCTCGCTGCTGCTGACCAGGGCCGCCGCCATCCCCCGGTGGAAATATCCCGTCTACACCTTGTTCGCCCTGATCGTTGTGCTCTTCTCGATCCGCACCGTCTACCGCAATTATGACTGGAAGGACAGCTTCACCATCTGGAGCAAGACGGTTGAGACGGTCCCCAACTGCGTCAGGGCCATCAACAATCTTGGCATTGAGTACTACAACCGGAAAGATTACCAGACAGCCACCAGCCTGTATCAGCGGGCGATACAGCTGCAGCCCGCGTATGAGAAGGCCTACTACAATCTGGGCAACGTCTACAAGGAGAAACAGGACTACGAGCGCGCCCTGGCCATGTATCAGAAAACCGCCGAGCTTAATCCGGAGAACGCGAGGAACTTCAACAATCTGGGCAATGCCTATGCCCTACTGAAACGATTTCCTGAGGCCATCACCGCCTACCGGAGCGCCCTGGAGGAAAAACCGAACTACGCCGAGGCATACAACAATCTGGGCAATGTGTACCGGGGCCTGCAGGATTTTGACCAGGCCATCGCGAACTATGAGAAGGCCTTGGCCCTGAATCGCGGCTACATTGACGCGTATTACAATCTGGCGGACACCTACAGCATGTTGAAGCAACCTGATCAGTCACTGGCGGTCCTGATACGCGCCACCGGCGCAGTGCGTTTTCTGCCCGCCCCGTTTTACCGGCTGGGCGCCGCCTATGAAAAAGCGTCGCAGTACGACAAGGCAATTGAGGCATATGAAAAGGCCCTGGCGCTCGATCCCGGCTATACCGAGGCGCGGCTGAGCCTTGCCTCGCTCTATATGGGAAGGGCAAAGGACACGCAGAAGGCTCTCTATCACCTGCGCGCGGCACTTGAAAGAGCGCCGCGACACCCGCAGGCGGAGCGCATCAGGGAAGCCATTCGCGCGCTTGAAAAGGAAAAGGCCGGATAGGCAGATGGGGGGGGATGACGGGGCCGCGGTTACTTGCGGTCTCCCATGACCTTCTCGATAAGTTTTTGGTGGGAAAAAAACGCGATGGGAGGCAGGGCATCGCGGTCAAAGAAATCAACCGCCTCCGCATCAAAGCCCGCCCGGATTGACCCGCCGGTCATGGTTACCGTATAGCCGAAGAGCAGTATCGCCCCATAATGGGGGCTCCGCTGGGAAAAGAAATCCACCAGCCTGCCGATTTCCCCCCGGATGCCCGTCTCTTCTTCCAGCTCACGCAAAACCGCCGCTTCGATGCTCTCGTCGATTTCAAGAAAGCCCCCCGGGAGGCACCACATCCCCTTTGCCGGTTCCACTCCCCGCTTGACCAGCAGCAGCTGGTTGCCGTGGTTCATGACCAGCGCCGCAACCGCCGGAACCGGGTTCTCGTAGCTGATGCTGTCACAGCCCGGGCAATACCCCCGCGGCCTTTCCTCGAACACCCGTTCGGTCAACCGCGCGCCGCAATAGGCGCAGAATTTCTTGCCGCTCATGTCAGACTCCGCCGCACATAGTCCGCCGCATTTCTGAAGAAGGCCACGCCGGCGCCTTCCTCCGGCAGCCGCTCCCTCGTCCAGTGGGGATGATTGGTATAATGCAGGTAGCCCTCGGGATGGGGCATCATCCCCATCATCCTGCCGCTCTCATCGCAAATGCCCGCTATGCCGTCGACCGAACCGTTGGGATTGAATGGATAATCGGCGGTCGGTTGTCCTTCATCATTGCGGGTGTAGTACATGACGACCTGTGACTGCTCACGCAGTTTACTCAGCACCCCGGGGTTTTGGACAACGAACTTTCCCTCACCGTGCCTGACCGGCAGATAGACCTGCTTCATCCCCCGGGTAAAGATGCAGGGACTGTCCCGGTTGACGCCCAGGTTCACCCAGCGGTCCTCAAACCGCCCGGAATCGTTGAAGGTCAGGGTGACCCGCTGCACCGTGTAGTCATGATCAAACCCCGGCAGCAGCCCCAGCTTGACCATCAGCTGAAATCCGTTGCACACGCCGAGAATCAGGCCGCCCTTGTAGATAAACCGCAGGAAATGATCAAACAGGCGGTCGCCGGTATCTTTAATCACCGCGTGCCTGATGCGGTTGGCATGCGCCTTGGCGGCGCCGAGGTCGTCCCCGTCGAGGAATCCGCCGGGCAGGTTGAGAAAATGATAGTCCTCAAGCCTCTTTTCGCCATAGACCAGATCGCTGATATGGACGATATCAACCTGATCGAAACCGCCCACCCTGCAGGCGTGGGCCATTTCCATCTCACAGTTGGTGCCGTTTCCCGAGAGAACTATTGCCTTGGTTGTAATAGACATGATGGTTGTACGTTGCGGGTATTTCGTTTCACGTTGCAGGTTACAGGTTATGGTTCGGAATTGAAAATGTGTTTTGCCAATACCTGAACTGTCATTCTGAGCGCAGCGAAGAATCTCGTCTTATGCAGTAGATGAGATCCTTCACGGAGTTTATCCTGAGAGGAATCGAAGGGTTCAGGATGACATGAATCCTTAAGCAACCTAAAACCTCAGCGTCTTCTGCCAGGCTTCCTTGAGCTCAAAAATGTCAGCGCTCAGCACTGTCTCACCCTGCAGACCGATGACCTTAAAATTGTTACCCGCCAGAACGACTCCAATCTCCCCCACAACCTCACCCTTCATCGCCTCTTCAAATGCAGCCTTCTGATCAGGGTGAACGGTGACCACGAAGCGGCTCGCCGACTCCGAATAGAAGAGGCTGTCGTTGCGGGTTATGCCCTGCGCGGGAACCCTGCGCAGATCAACTGCAGCCCCCAGCCCTCCGGCGAAACAGGATTCCGCAAGGGCGACGCCCAGCCCCCCGTCGGAACAGTCGTGGCAGCTTGCAACCAGACCTGATTGCATTGCCCGTGAAAGCGCCCGGTACAGGGACTTTGCTTTCGACGCGTCAACCTGCGGCACCCGGTTTCCCACCCGGCCGTGCAGGGCATAATACTCCGACGCCCCCAGCTCATCCAAGGTCTCGCCAAGGATATACACCGCGTCCCCCGCCTGCTTCACATCCATGGTCACTGCCTTTGTCACATCGTCGATCGTTCCCATGATGGAAAAGAGCAACGTGGGCGGAATGGAAATTTTTATGTCCCCGACGCGGTAATCGTTCTTCATGCTGTCCTTGCCCGAAATGCAGGGTACGCCGAAGGCGGTGGTATAATCATACAGCGCCATGCACGCCCGCACCAGTTGCGCCAGCTTGTAGTCCCCATCAGGGTTTTTTTCCGCCCTGATCGGATCGCACCAGCAGAAATTGTCAAGCCCGGCCGCACGCTCAAGGTTGCCGCCCACCGCGCAGTAATTCCGCAGAGCCTCATCAATGGCGCAGGCGGCCATGTGATAGGTGTCAATGTCACCGTAGCGGGGGCAGATGCCGTGGCTGATCACCACCCCCTCGCTGCTTTCGAGCACCGGCCTGATCACCGCCGCATCGCTGGGGCCGTCGTTCTGAACGCCGACCAGGGGTTTGACCACGCTGCCTCCCTGCACCTCGTGGTCATACTGCCGCACCACCGACTCCTTGCTGCAGATGTTGAGCCGACCCAGCATCTGCAGCAGGGATGGCTTCAGATCCCGCGGCGGTTCAAAGTCCGGCTCATCATGGCGCCTGACTTCCCATTGCGCATCCATGACCAGGGGCGGAACCCCCTTGTGGAGAAATTCCATATCCAGGCAGGCCACGGTTGTGCCGTCATACAGAACGTGAAACGCGCCGCTGTCGGTGAATATTCCCAGGACCGTCGCTTCCACCCCCATTTTTTCAGCCATCGCGAAAAGCCGGTCAATCTTCCCCGGGTTCACCGCGATGGTCATCCGCTCCTGCGCCTCGGAAAGCAGAATCTCCCAGGGCCTGAGCCCGCTGTACTTGAGAGGCGCCTTCTCCAGATGCAGCTCGCATCCGCCGGCCTGCAGGGCCATCTCTCCCACCGACGATGAAAGCCCGCCGGCGCCGTTGTCGGTGATGCAGGTATAAAGGCCGAGGTCGCGCGCCTGCAGCAGAAAATCGGTCATGCGCTTCTGGGTTATGGGGTCGCCGATCTGCACCGCGGTGACCGGCGATCCCTCATGCAGTTCCTCCGAAGAGAACGTGGCGCCGTGAATGCCGTCCTTGCCGATGCGCCCTCCGGTCATCACCACCAGGTCGCCGGGGAACACCCGCTTCAGGTGCGAGAGCTCTCCCCGCACCTCCCGCGGCATGATGCCCCCGGTGCCGCAGTAGACCAGCGGCTTGCCCAGATAGCGGTCATCAAACACCAGCGATCCGTTCACCGTGGGGATGCCGCTCTTGTTCCCGCCGTGTTCAACGCCCTCGCGCACCCCTTCATAGATGCGCCGGGGATGGAGCAGCCGGGGCGGCAGCGGCTCGCGGTAGAACGGCGTGGCGAAGCAAAAAACATCGGTGTTGAATATGAGCTTCGCCCCCTTGCCGGTTCCGAAGGGGTCGCGGTTCACCCCCACTATCCCGGTGAGCGCTCCGCCGTAGGGATCGAGCGCCGAGGGGGTGTTGTGGGTCTCAACCTTGTACACCAGGTTGTAATCATGGTTAAAGGCGATGACGCCGGCGTTGTCCTCAAACACCGAAAGCAGCCAGTCTTCGTGGAGCGATGCCCTGACCCGGTCGGTGGCCGCCCGGATGTAGGTGTTGAAGAGGCTGGTCACCGTGGTCAGCACGCCCCGCTCATCGCGGTAATGAATGACGCCGCTGAATATCTTGTGCTTGCAATGTTCCGACCAGGTCTGCGCCAGCGCTTCCAGCTCCACGTCGGTCAGGTGCCGGCCCAATCCCACGGCGGCGCGGAGGGCAACAACCCGTTCATCCCCGGCATATGCCTGGATGGCCTTCATCTCGGAAAAGCTTAACGCCAGCACCCGCTCCTGGCTTATCCGCATCAGCTCCTCATCATCAACGGTGAGGTCGATTTCGTCCACCCGCCCGCGCTCACTTCCCCCGGTGACGCGGGGCACGATGAACGGCATTCCTTTGATCGGATCCCAATCGCTCCGGTGCGCAATGCTGAACCGCTGAATCAATTCATTCGCCAGAAGACCGGTTGCGATGGTCTCCACCTCTTGCAAGGAAAGGTCGCCTTTAATCAGGCACTGCTTTGAGGTATATACCTTTTCATCCGGGCGCATCGCCCTGCCCAGCACCAGCTCCACCGCCTCGCGCGCGGTCCTCCCCACATTATCCGTCACCCCCGGCCTGAAGCCGACCTCGATGAGCCAGTCAAAATTCCGTGCCAGCGGCGCATCCACCGCATAGCGCTGGATAACCGGGTCGACCAGCGGCCCCTCGGCAATCAGCCTTAATTCGTCCGCGGTTAGCTCCATGTCCAGGGTATACACGTCGATGCCGGACACGGCGTCGACACGGAGGTGCAGATCCTCCCACACCCGCCGCTTTATCTTTTCACCCCAGGCATCCTTGACCGGGGATTGCAGGCCGACTTCAATGCGATGCGCCATGATTTTTCCTT
>CAZWCD010000083.1:0-12224 GCA_964632275.1 uncultured Thermodesulfobacteriota bacterium | reverse complement strand
CTGGGGGACCCGGCCGACCTTTCGGCCAAGGGCTGGTTCAAAAAGTTTTTTGAAGATTCCATGGAACGCTACCACAAGGACATTGAAAGCAGGCAGCGCATCAAGGTCGGGACCAATGTTCACCAGATGCCCGAACACGAAGATACCATGCTCCGCGACGTTGCCGAGGCGAAAATACAGCCGTACATCTGGCACGTCGAGCGGATCAAGCGGTACAAGGAGCGGAGAGACCGGGCTACCATCAAAGAGGTGCTCCTGGCGCTCAAGCACACGGCACAGAAGACCTCTGACAACCTGATGGACTCCATTCTGGATGCGTTTAACAAAGGGGCAACCATCGGAGAGATAACCGGGGCGCTGCGCACGGCTTACGATTGTCCCTATGATCCCTACGGAAAGATGTCTCCTCCCTTTTGAAAGGACCTGCAATGGGAAAAATACGGGTGCTTATCGGCATGATGGGTCTGGATCAGCATGAAGCCGGGGCAATCAGCGTTTCCCGGCTGCTGCGGGACGCGGGCATGGAGGTGGTTTACATGGGCCGCTTCAACTCCTCGGACATGATCATCCAGGCCGCTCTCCAGGAAGATGTTGACGTCATCGGCGTAAGCTTTCACTCCTGGGATTTTCTCTACTATGTACCCGAGATGATAGAAATGATGAAAGAACGGGACATCACCGTCCCGATTATTGTCGGCGGTTCGGTCATCACCAAGGATGACGCGAACAAATTAAAGGCGATGGGCGCCGCTGACGCCTTCTGCCCGTCAGCCTCCGACGGCGACATCATCGAAAGCATCAAACGTATCGCCGGTGAAGGATCCAAGAGCAATGAATGATAAAGTGTTCCCAGCAAGCATTGTTGATGACATAACCTATTGCGTGGACAAGGCCTACCCCAGCCTGGTTCTCAGTTACGCTTGGATTCTCACGCTGGAGGGAGAAGTAAGCCTGGAAATTTCCCGAAAGGCCCTGGATAAGACCATGCGATATTACCCAAAGAGTCGATGTATCCTAACCAACGCATATCCTTCTTATAAGCGCTGGTTTCGGTACTGCTGGAAGCTTACCGAATGTGAGGGCAACGACATCCTCCAGGAGATCAGGGTAACAAATCCTGATTTCACCATTGCGGATGCTGTAAAGTATTATGCGGATAATCAGGTTGCCCTCTCCATTGATCTCTCTTCTCATGTCCCTCTGAAAGTGCGGCTTATAAGGACGCCAGAGCGGGTTTTTTTGTTTTTTATCATGCACCATGCCGCTGCAGATGGACTGGGGGGATTCTTTTTTATCCAGAAGTTTATCCAGTATTACGAAGATATTCTTTACAGACGCGAAGCAACCGACGAGCCTGCGGGCACCTTTGATGATATTTCGCTGCCTGACCTACGGTTAAGCTGGAGTGATCTCTCCCCCCGTCACTTTCGCCCTTTCCTGCAAAACTTCTTTCTCACTTTCAAAAAACCGGCGTTGAACGTTTTCCCGGGCAAATCGAGAGGTATCTCGGGCACATTCAAGGCGATGGTCAGGCACATACCTCCCGACCGTCTTGCAAAGATCAGGGGCACCTCGAAGCAATACGGCTCTACCGTTAACGACTATCTTCTCGCCGCCATGTTCCAGACCATTAAAAAGTGGTGCCGCGAATGGATAAAATCGGAAGACCGCATTTATATAAATGTTCCCATGAGTTTTCGCACCCCTGAAGACCGCACCCTGTCCAATGTGCTGTCCGGTGCCTTTATCTCTTTAAATCCTGAATCAATCGGCACCAGCGAAGCAATGCTCACCCTCGTCAGGAAAGAGATAATCGAGCTGGCAGACAGCAACGTTGCACGAACAATCATACGTTTTTCAGCTCTCCTCAAGCCCCTTCTCATCAGCGCTAGGATAAGCCTACTAAAACATACCTCTTTGGGTTATGCACCAACCATCGTGCTCAGCAATATGGGTATCCTTTCCCCCAATCCTTCTCACCAGGACAATGAGGGCTTTCACTACCTGGGCAATGCCCGGATAGCCAACATACATGGCATTCCTGCCGCGGCAGCCTGGCCGATGTTGCTGCTTTACACGTATAATCAAAGAATGATATTTAATCTGGCCTTCCTGGATTCTTTTCTTGAACCAGAGACCGCAGAAAAGTTTATAGACTCTTTTCTCAAGGCGCTCTAGATCATGCTTGTGAACCCGCATTGTATACGCACCAAACAATTTTTTAACGCGAGCATCGTTGACGAGCTGGCTCATCTCATGGAAAAGCCTCACAACACCTCCCTCACCCAGGGCTGGACGTTCACCCTAAGGGGGGAGGTGGACTCCGGTGCCATCCGGGAAGCGCTCGATGGCTGTCTGATGCTCTATCCCAAGCTGAGATGCACCATGACCGGGGAGTACCCGTCCATAAAAAGTGCCTTCCGCTATTGCTGGACATTCTGTGCAGATATTAACAGTACTGCTCTCTTCCGGGAGATTGAAGATCGCAATCCGGATCAAGCCGGCAGGGACATTCTATCCGTCTATACCGACCTTCACGCCTCTCACTATATTGACATCACCAGGGAATACCCCATTAAAGTTTTGCTCTTCAGGCAGGCTGAACAATCACACCTGATTTTTTTTGTCCACCATGCCGCCGTCGACGGAATCGGCTTCCTCATTTTTCTCAGGAGCTTCATCAGGTTGTATGAGGACATCACCTGCGGAAGAACAAACCAATGCGGCGGCACGCCGGACTTTGATGGCATTTCCAGGCCGGACATGCCTTTTGCATGGAAACACCTGCTTCCGCGGCACATCCATCTGCGATCGAAGTATGGCGTGCTCAAGGATACGGTTCGGGTGGCGTGCCAAAACGGCGGGAACGGGGAAGGGTCCATGCAGAAGCTGCTGGCCATTGCCCGCGAGCTCTCGCCGGAACAGTTCAGGGCGCTGCGGGCATCGGCAAAGGAAGAGCAGGCAACCATCAACGACTACCTGCTCGCCTCCATGTTTCAAACTGTCAAAACATGGAACGAGCAGCGTCACGAAACGCCGGGGCGAGTTTACCTCGACGTGCCGGTAAATCTGAGGCCTCCGAAGGATCAGACCATCGGCAATATCATGGGGGGGTTCAGACTGTTCCTTCACACTGAAGAGATCGGGACAAAGAAAGAGACGCTGCAGAAGGTGAAGGAAAGGCGGTCA
Organism: uncultured Thermodesulfobacteriota bacterium; assembly: GCA_964632275.1. GTDB lineage: Bacteria > Desulfobacterota > WTBG01 > WTBG01 > WTBG01 > CAZWCD01. Next base: position 9,035 of record CAZWCD010000083.1, on the reverse strand, counting down.
TTCATGATGGAATATGACATAGCCCGGATAACTGCAGAGGCAGCCTGGGCATTGCGGCCGATGCCGGTATGGTTTAAAAGCTTTCTGTACCGACGATTCCCCAACATCTACTGCCCCACCCTTACCTTGAGCAATATAGGGATTTGCAGCCCCAATCCGTCACACCAGGACGCGGAGGGCTATCAGTACCTGGGAGCCGCCCGTATCAGTGGCATCTGCTTCATCGGCTACGCCGCTCCCTGGCCGCAGCTGATTGCCCTGACCTATAATAACCGCATGACCATAAGCCTCTCCGTCTTTCGCTCCCGGTTTTCCCCTGAAGCGGCTGAACAATTCCTGGACAGCTTTATCGGAGAGCTCAACCGGCAGGCATAGCTCCGCAGCACCACTGCCTTATGTCATGCAATATCCGTTGATATGTATTTCTTAGCGCATACGTAAGCGTATTGACAGTACCAGCAGGTTCTACACATTGTTCCAACCTCTTGCCGTTGAGATCATTGTGAAGGCACCAATAGTGCAGATAGTGTAAGGCCCCGTTTAACAGATGTAATGACCGCAAACCATGTTCGCTTAAGAAAATGGACAGGAATGCTGAAAGGAGCCGGATGGATAATAAATTAGTGGTAATAGGCATTGACGGCGGTACGTTTGATATCCTTAATCCCTGGATGAAACAGGGATTATTACCAAATTTAGAGAAAATCCGTCAAGAAGGCGTATGGGGCGTTTTAAAAAGCGTCATCCCCCCCATCACCGCACCTGCGTGGACAACCTTTTATACGGGGAAAAATCCTGGCAAACATGGCATCTTCGACTTTCTCTCAAAAGGTCAGGGAAGCTATGAAGAAATGCCGGTTAATGCTACTTTCTGTAAGAGTAAAACTCTATGGTCGCTTCTGGGAGAGGGAGGGAAAAAGATCGCGGTTCTAAATATGCCCATGACCTATCCCCCCCAGGCGGTCAATGGGGTAATGATCTGTGACTTTTTAAGCTCCACAAAAAACAGAGATTATATCTATCCCCCCCAGTTCCTTGATGAAATAGAGGAACGGTTCGGCCCTTACTATATCCATGGCAAAAATGTTGATGCTGTCACTCTCTTTGCTGAAAAGCATATCGATGCCCTTATTAATGATTGCGTGAAGATGTCTGAATACAAATTTAAAGTGGCCCATTTTTTGATGGAAAAGAATAACTATGACGTTATTGTCTTTCACGAATGGGGAACAGACCGCATCCAGCACTGGCTCTGGCACATTATGGATCAATCACATCCCAAGCATGATGCACTCCTGGCACAGCAATATCAGGGTAAAATATTAGACTACTACCGATTGGTGGATCATCAGATCGGCAGGACCATGGAGCTGGCGGGTCCCCGTGCTTCAGTATGCATTATGTCTGATCACGGCTTTTGCCCTGTCAAACGGTCAATTGATTTGAATGTCTGGCTCATGGAGCAAGGTTATCTTACCATTAAAAAATCTTTTGTTTCCCAAATAAGATACTGGTTATGGAAACATGGCTTGACCTATGAAACGTTGACTTCTCTATACGAAAAACTAATTAAGCTCGGTTTAAAACCGAAACATCTTACCCCCCGCGAAGTGATCGGGCTCTTAAGGATTGGGCCGTGGCAGGCACTTCTTTCTTTAAACGATGCGGACTGGCATAGCACAAAGGCATATGCTAAAAGCAGTCCATTTGGTCAAATTGTCATTAACCTCAAGGGGCGTGAGCCTCAAGGAATTGTCAAGCCGGGTCAAGAGTATGATCAGATGGTGGGCCAGATCGTAGCAAAACTGAAAAACCTCTGCGATCCTCAGAACGGCAGGCATATCAACGGACTGGTATATACGCGAGAAGAGGCATTCACAGGACCATTCAGTTCCGATGCGCCGGATATCATCTATCTGCCGCAATGCGACGGTTATCAAGCCGGCAATGTGATCGGATTTGGATCTAATACTTCTTTTGTAAACTTTACCGGCTTCCAGGCATCCCACAGCATGGACGGAATTTTTATGGCTAGAGGCCCGGAAATTAAGCAGGGCACTTCGATCAATGATGCTGCCATTACCGATCTCGCCCCCACAATATTGCATCTCATGGGTCTCAAGGTTCCTGATGATATGGATGGAAGAATATTGAAAGAAATCTTTACCAATACCTACCTCACTAGTAACCCTATCGAATATTACACACCCTCTGAAGTCGAGGAGGAAAAAAGTGAAAGACCGGTGTCCAAAGAAGAGGACGCGATTAAACAGCGATTAAAGGATCTTGGCTATTTGTAGCAGCAGGCGCCGGTGAAAGGTTCCTGATGCAACGTCACACGCTCTGACATAACCAGCTGATTGCCCTGACCTACAACAACCGCATGACCATAAGCCTCTCGGTTTTTCGCTCCCGCTTTCCCCCGAAGCCGCCGGAGAATTCCTGGACAGCTTTATCGGTGAAATCAACCGCCAGGATTAGACGGCGGCATTCCTGCCTCAGCAGGTTATTGAAAAAGCAATTTCCGCAGGCTGGTCAAAAACATCCAGATGCAAGGCACGCGGAATCCTGAGGAATGAGTCGCACATAAAAGTACGTCGCAATGACGAAGGATGAGCGTAACGCGGCAGATGGGTGTTTTGCAACAGCCTGCTATGAAAAGAAATATCTGGTGAAGTAGTAGACGCGCTTCCAGACGAGGATGAGTCGGAGGGCAAGTATCCTGAAGATCGATCTCGAGGCTATGGCAACCAGGTAATCCGCCACATCGTCCGCCGCCAGCAGTTCGCGCCGGCGGGGAACCGTTTTCAAGGCATGAAACAATTCCGTGTCCACATTCGCCGGATAAATGGTGGACACCTTGATCCGGTGCTTCCGGAATTCCCATCGCACGGCCTTATTGAAGCCGGTCACACCATGCTTTGAAGCGCAATATGCCGCATGCCCGCGGAGTCCAAACCGGCCCAGGACGGAGCAGACGGTTATGATATGTCCCGCAATGCCTTTGGCGAGCATCCTGCGCGCGGCTTCCCGGGTGCATAAAAAAACGCTGGTGAGATTCGTGTTAATCACCGAGTGCCACTCATCATGAGAGATGGCCGGCACCTCCACCTCGCACCCCCTGCCGGCACAGTTAATCATGATGTCAATCCCACCGTAGACCCGCTCCGCCTCGTTAAAGAGCCTGATCACATCCTTTTCCCGGGAGACGTCAGCTTGGAGGTACCAGCAGTTCTTGCTGAAGGCGGCGATCTCCTCTTTCAGCTGCTTGAGCTTGTCAATTCGACGCGCCGCGAGCACCACCTTGCAGCCTTTTCGCGCAAAGGCAACGGCCGCGGCCCTGCCGATGCCGCTGCTGGCCCCGGTAATAACCACCACTTTGTCTTTCAGATATGCCATGTTTACATCCCGCATGATGGCCGGCACAGCGATACAAGGGCGTATGGCAATACGCCGTCAGCCCCTACCTATTATTAAATAAGGGGTTACAGGGCATCATCTCTTCCACAATTGAAAAATATTTAACCCTTTCGCCTTTCTCAGGTTATCGTAGAAGAGAATCTCCTTCGGGGTAAAGCAGGTCATGTCCATCCCACGCCTGATCATCTCCTCATCAATTTGCGGTTTAAAGACCCGCAACCCTTCGGTGAATTGCGGATCATCGGCGCTGAAGGTTCGCGCATCGCCTCTCATCTGAAGGCATCTGAATATCTTGGTCTGCCAGTCCCGCGGCTGGTGATATTCAACCGCCACCTTGGGATTCATCCGGATCTGGTCAAGCTTCCTGGTCCCTTTTTCGGAGAGGGCATACATCACCCGGTTCACCGGGTCCAGGGTAAAATCCACCGTCGTCACGTACGGCTCATTATTCATGCTGGTGGCGATCACACAGCTCTGCCGCTCGCCGAAGAAGGCAACGATCTCCTGCCAGAGCGCCTGGTTCTCTAGTGCCCCGGGCCGCTCCAGGAAGCGCTGTGTTGCGGTGGTCACGCCATCGGTCAGAATGGTGTGGCATTCCATGCAGGCAACCGTTTCAATCTCCGGATGCTCCTTGGGCATAGCCGCCCCTAAAAGAATTGCCGGCACCGCTTCCTCCCCTGCCTTTTCAGCAGCCGGAGCGGTGTTCTTCACTGAACAGGAACAAAGCAGCAGCATAAACAGAGGTAGAAGTGCTATGCTCACCTTCTTCATGTTTCTGTTTCCTCCTTTCCGGATGTGGTGCAGAACTGAACTGCCTCGCCTATGCAACTATGCGTGTCATTTCGAACGAATGCGAGAAATCTTATAAGATTTCTCAGTCGCGTTCCGCTCCTTCGAAATGACAGCTTAAAGCCAAGGTGCATGTCATCCTGCAACTTGATAGCAGGCTCCAATAAGGAATAGACACTGGATTCTGGGGGCGAGCCGCAGAATGATTCAGCTATCAATAGTAATACAATTTCATTATTTGTGATAACCGAAAGAGTCACGAATGTTTGGCACGATACTAATAATGGAGGGGCGTGCTCCGTCACGTCCGCATATTATTATCGGCCTTTGACCGAGCAGGGCCCTCCACAACCTCTCATCGATGACATACGATAAGCACGCTGGTGAAGCATCTCATCCAGTTTTGCACGAAAACAATATCCGTGTCAGGGCGACCGGCCGGTCGCCCCTACGTATGCACCGATAGCATTTTAGCTTCGTGGGATACAGGTCTCCGGAACTGGCTGCCAATCACTGCGCCCGCCTGATGATCTCCCGAGCGTTCACCTCCAGCCGGGCGTAATCCGCCTCGCTCAGGCCCGCCCCCAGGGCAATCCTTCTCGCCTGCTCGTCAGAAATCAGGTCATCCGGAGAATGCCCGTCGGTGTTCAACACCATGCCTGCCCCCACGGAGAGCGCCAGTTTGGCAACATGGCCGTTGGTGAGGGAGTGCCCCTTCCGCGCAGTGATTTCAAGCATGATGCCGTTTTGCTTTGCCAGCATAACTTCTTCCCGGGTAATCAAACCGGGGTGGGCCAGGATATCGATGGGTGACTGCAGGGCTTTCAGGTTGGTCTGAGGCGCCACCGGCTCGACAATGGTCTCTCCATGCACCACCACGATCTTCGCCCCCAGCCTGCGGGCCTCCTCCGCCATGGAAGGTATGCTCTCAGGAGGCACGTGGGTTATTTCCGCGCCGGGAAGCACCTCGATCTGAAAGGATTGTTTCAGCGCCCGGCAGTCCTTCACCAGGCGGGAGATGACCCAGTCGATATTGGAGAGGTCCACGTGGTCGGTGATGGCCAGCGCCTGGTATCCCTTTACCGCGGCCCTTCGTATCAGCTCCGAGGGCAGGAGCTCGCCATCGCTTAAGAGAGAATGGGTGTGCAAGTCAATCATGACGTCACCTCTTTCGTGTGCGGATAACGATGCCGATGCAGGCGCCGATGGTGTCGGCCGCCACATCCATAACGCTTGGGGTGCGATCAGGAACGAACGATTGATGGTACTCGTCACCCATCCCGTATGCAAGGCACAGCAGCAGGGCCGGCATCAACATGACCCGCCCGGTCCTTCCATAATACGCCAGGGCCCTCGCCACCAGGTACCCCAGCGCCGCGTACGCCCCCAGGTGGAACACCTTGTCGGCCGAGAAAAAAGGGGAAGGGACGGCGCTGCCCGGAAGCGAGGAAAGATAAAAGATCAGGCCTGCCCATGCAACCGGCGGAAGCCATGCGCTCAGCAGGCGCATGCGCCCGGCTGATCGGCGGGACGGGGATGACGGCTCATTCAGCATGTGATCTCACCGTGCAGCGTGTGCGCCGTGACACTCCTGATGCGGATTGATACCAGCCGCCCGGTGAGTTCCTCTCCTCCCTCCGCGATGACCGTCTTGTTCGAGAGGGTTTTGCCGGTCACCCGCCGCGGGTCCTTTTTGCTGATTCCCTCCACCAGCACTTCTTCATCCGCATCAAGCAGCATCCTGTTCCTTTCGATACTGTGGTCATTCTGCAGCACCTGCAGCCGGGCCAGGCGCTCTGCTTTCACTGCAGGGGGAATCTTGCCCTCGAGGCCCAGGGCCGCGGTTTTGGGGCGATCGGAGTAATTGAAGGAAAAAAGGTCATCAAAGCGCACTTCCTCCATCAGCGTCAGGGTCTCCTCAAAGTCCTCATCGGTTTCCTGGGGAAAGCCGACGATGACATCCGAGGTAATGCCGATCGCGGGGCACCTCCGGCGCAGCCGCTCCACCTTCGCCAGGTACTCATCACGCGTGTATGCCCGGTTCATCAGCCGCAAAATTTTGTCCGAACCGGATTGCACCGGAAGATGAATGTGCCCGCAGAGCTTCTCCAGCTCACCGAAGCAGCGGATCAGATCATCCCCCAGGTCTTTGGGATGGGAGGTGATAAAGCGAATTCGCTCGATACCGGCACGTTCATTCACCGCTTTCAGTAGTCGCGGAAAGCTCCCCGGTGTGCCGGTATCCATTCCGTAGGAATTGACGTTCTGCCCCAGCAGGGTGACTTCCTTCGCCCCCTGTCGCACCAGGTGCTCGACCTCGGCGATGATATCCGCCTGGGGCCGGCTCCGTTCCCTGCCGCGCACATAGGGAACCACGCAGTAGGAGCAATAATTGTTGCAGCCGCGAATGATGCTCACGTATGCCGATACGCCGGGGGAGACGCTGCGGCACACCCCTTCGTCGCTGTATCCCTCTTCCTGCATGGCGGTCCAGCACACCTTCTCCCGTTGCATTGCCGCCTCCCGGATCAATTCGGGGAGCCGGTCAATGGTGTGGGTGCCGAACACCAGGTCCAGGTACGGCGCCTTTTCAAAGAGCCGCTCACCTTCCTGCTGGGCAACACAGCCTCCCACCCCGAGAATGAGCGACGGGTTGGCGTCCTTGTACCCTTTCAGCCTGCCCAGGATGCTGTAAATCTTGTGCTCCGGCTTCTCGCGGATGCTGCAGGTGTTGAGCAGGATGACGTCGGCCGCTGCAACATCCGGGGTCATCTCATAGCCGCACCCCAGGAGCAGTCCCGCGATCCGCTCCGAGTCATACACATTCATCTGGCAGCCGTAGGTTTTGATGAAGACCCTCCGCGGCAGATGTCCGTCATGTTCCTGTATATTGAGCATGGATTTCAGGTGATTGCCACAACACAAAGACTATCTTTATCGCCTCAATGCGGCTCCGCACGTCGCCTTGCGCTGATGGATTGGATATGTTTAGCACAAGTTCATTCCCCTTTCAAGGACTATAGCCGTACGTTATAAGCACAACAACAGGAGTGCTACCATGACATGCCACCATTACAAAAGAGCCCAAGCATGTCATATGTGTCGGTAGCAGCCAGCATCTACCAATCGCCGCGCGCCCGGTCATATAACCGCGCATCGTAAGAAAACCGCATCTCCTTCTCATGTGCGGTCGCACTAGATTGTTAAACGGTCTGCGGTACGATAAAGGATTTGGCTCACATGCTCGTTCGGAAATTATATACGGTTTGAACCAGCGATACAATGTCTTCGAAAGTGATGTAGGACTCGATGATAGCCAGGACAACACCGCAGGCAGCGTTGTCTTTAGCATGTATGGGGATGGAAAGCTAAAATATCGTTCCCCGGTTATGCGCTGGGATACGGAAACTCAACACGTAAAAGTAGCAATAAGGGGGGTTAAAGAATTATGGCTTGTAGTTGATGATGCCGGAGACGGGGATACCTGTGATCATGCCTGCTGGGCTGATGCGGCAGTTTATTAGCAATAGTCAGATTTTATAGGTTCATAAAAAAATGTCAAAAGAGGTATTGCCCCCCTTTTTTTGGAGAGTATCCACTCAAGTTAATCTTATTACAATTCAGGATATTCAACAACTCACACCCAATCCCCTTCAAATTCTCACGAATTGTTTTCTCAAGCTCATTGCCTTTGGCAAACTGCCCGGCCAGCTTTGAAATCAACATGTTCATTTTTTCTTTTTCCCGGCCTTGTTTTTCTCCATCTCCAATTCATTCTCGATCTCCTCAATCGTCGGCAGGCTCGCCTTCAACTCTTTCGGCAGCTTGTGTGTCAGTTTGTATTCCGATATGCCAATGGGTTTATGGACATCGCTCAACGCGTATTCGGCAACAAGCTTGTCTTTCTTCTTGCATATTAAAATCCCTACCGTGGGGTTATCTTCCTGAACGCGAACCTGCTCATCCATGGCTTTAAGATAGAAATTCATCTTTCCCGCGAACTCCGGTTGGAATGCCGTTGTTTTCAGCTCTATGACAACATAGCAGCGAAGTTTCAAGTGATAAAAAAGCAAATCGATATAAAAATCGCTTTCGCCGACTTTCAAGGGAACCTGTCTGCCCACATAGGCAAAACCAACGCCCAGTTCCAGCAAAAATTTCGTCATATGATGAACAAGAGCATTTTCCAACTCTCTTTCACTATGCTCCTTCGCAAGGGTCAGAAAATCGAAAACATAAGGATCTTTCAGCGTCTGCAGGGCAAGATCGGATTGAGGCCTGGGAAGGGTAACAGAAAAATTGCTTACAGACTTGCCTTCTCGCCGATAAAGGCCGCTCTCGATGTGGTGCGCCAAAACGCTCCGGCTCCAGTTGTATTTCATGGTATTATGCACATAAAACAACGCTTCTTCGATATTCTTACAGCGCGTAATAATGACGATATTATGTCCCCATGGTATTCGGGTAATTTGTCCAACAAGCTGTTGGCCAATTGCGTTTTCCTTGAATCGGACAACGGGCTGTCGCGTCAATTGGCCAACAGGCTGTTGGCCAATTGACCTGTTTTTGGAATAAAACAAATACCATTGCTTGATATATTTGATATTGCTTAATGAAAATCCCTTCATTTCAGGGAATTCTGATGTTAAATCCTTGCTCAATTGATCGATTACACCATCCCCCCATTTTGATTTTGCCTGCTTAGCCACAAGATCGGCCCCGAGCTCCCAATAAAACAATAGCAACTCGGTATTAATCTTGATTGCCGCTTTAAGCTGGGCGTTGCGGACCTTTTGTTTAAGCTCCGCCAGCCATGCTTTATATTC
>CAZWCD010000082.1:4563-12450 GCA_964632275.1 uncultured Thermodesulfobacteriota bacterium | reverse complement strand
GTACCGATTCCGAGGCGGTAGAAGACGCCGTCGGATGCGCCGATCCAGCCCTGGCGCGGAGCATAGCCTTCGCCGGTGGGCGGGCTTACCCATGGCTCGTTCCAACCCTCGGAGAAAAGCGTGTAAATTGAAAGGGACTTCCATCGCTCGGGATTGGCATAGACATCGCCGGTGAGTGACTCGGCTGCCGCCTGGCAAAATCCGACCTCTTCAGCAAAAGCGGCGATAGGAAGTGCACAAAGCACTGCCAAAAACAGCCCGATAAACAGGATCCTGCTAACACTGCTTCTTCTCTTCATGATGCTCTCCTTTTCTGTTCGTTGTACGAAAAATCGATGCCTTTGCATAGCAGTCTAATAAATTTGTTATGCTATGTCAAACAAAATAATGATATTTTGGCTGGCGTAATGGTACTACTCGTCGATGCAAAGAGCCGTTACGAATGATCAAATTTATATCGTCGGCGGATGCGCGAATGATATGCTCTTCCATTTTCCCCGGTAGAAGCGGACGGACATGAGCGTTCCCTGGACTATCATGGAAACCACCATTGCCGTCCATACCCCCGGCGCTCCGTAACCGAGCAGCAGCCCCAAAACGATTGCAAGCGGAAGGCGAATGAACCACATGCCGATAATGATGACCATCATTGAACCCCGCATATCGCCCGCGCCCTGAAGTCCGCCGCCCAGGATCATGCTCAATGCCATAAACGGTTCCGCCAGCATATTCATTTTCAGGTAGCGGGCAGTTTCGGCCACCACCGGCGGATCCTTGCTCAGGAGCGCTGCGCAGGGCTCGGCCATCATAAAGACCGCCCCAGCAATGAGCGAAAAAAGCGCTGCGCCGGTGAGGGAAAGGCGCCACCCAAGCTGTGCTGCACGGTCCGGCATGCCCGCGCCCAGGTTCTGACCCACCAGCACCGCGGCAGTCATGTTCAGGGCAAAAGCCGGAAGAAAGATAATCGCCTCAATGCGCAGCCCGTTGGTGATGGAAGCCAGGGCAATGATGCTTTGCTCTCCCAAACGTCCGAGAATATTGTAGAGAATGATGCTACCGGCGTTCCAGGCTATTTGCAGAAGCGCGGCCGGCCAGCCCAGGCTGATGATCAGACGCATCGTCTCGGGAGAGGGCGTCCAGGGAAAGGCGAATATGTTCTTCCAGTGATGGGATGAAAAGAGGAGGAGGTTTACCGTCATGCCCACGGTTAAGGATACAGAGGTGGCAACGGCGATACCCGCGTAGCCCATGCGAGGGAATCGCAAGTTGCCGAAGACCAGCAGGAAGTCGAGGACGATGTTGATCAGGCACACGGCAAACATGGTGAAAAGCGGCTTTTTGACCTCACCGCTTGCCCGAAAGATTCCGTTGGTGATGATGAGCAGATAGTTGGGACCGAGCGCGAAGGCGAAAATGCGAAGGAAGGTTTGGGCCGTGTCCCGTACCGGCTCGGGAAAACCGACCAATGCTACAATCTGACGGTAAAAGATGAGAACGGCGGCAGTCAGTCCCAGGGCGCAGCAGAAACCGATAATCAGCGATTGGCGCGCATGGTGAACGGCCGTACGGGCATCATTCGCACCGATGTTTCTTGATACCAGGGCGACCGAACCGGTGCTGATGGCATTGGCGATTATGATAAGAAGGAAATAGAGCTGGCTGACAAAGCCGACGGCAGCCTGGACCTCGGGGCTTATCAGGCCGGCGACATAAATGTCGGTGAAGCCCACCATGAAATTGAAAACCATGATGAGCATCATCGGCCAGGAAATCTGCCAGATGGGGCGAAGCACCGTGCCGTCTGTAAGGGAGTTAGTCATGCGGTGCATGCGGGCTGAGAGGGGTGCGCTTCAGCCATCGCAAAGCGCAGAGAGTTGGCCGGGAAGCATGGCAAGGGAGTCGATAATATAGTGCGGCTGTTCCTCGGCAAGATCCTGCCGGCTGGCGACGCCGGTGGGGATGGCGATTGAGATGACTCCCGCGGATCTGGCGGCAATAATATCTGCGCGGGAATCGCCGACGAACACGCACGCATCAGGGGTGAGTCCCAGATCGAAAACGCACTTGATGAGCGATGCCGGATCGGGCTTGGGCCTGGTCTCCCCGGCGGTGACCACCGCATCAATGAGGTCATCTATGCGTAAATTCCTAAGCTCCCGCCATTTGGAGCTGCCGTCAGACATGCGGCCGGTGGCGATGCCGATTTTCATGCCCTGTTCCTTAAGCTCGCCCAGCACCTCCTTTGCATATGGCTGCAGGGTGATATGGTCAGGCGCAAGGGCGATAAATTCGTTGCGCATCTCGGTCATGAACGCCGCCCTCTCCCCGGCGCTCAGGTGCGGATAGGTCCGGTGCAGCATTTCATCGAGGGAAATGAACTGATTCAACAGATCGGTCATTGCATGGAGGTTAATCGGCAGCAATCGGTGCCGGTCCACCGTCCGGTTGAAGGCCATGGTGTACGCAGAGAGTGAATCGATCAGGGTTCCGTCCAGATCGAAAATGACCCCGTTGAGTCTCTTCATCAATCATCCTTTATCGTGCATCCGCTTGCACGGCAGCCGGCATGGGCCCGGTTTCGTCCGGGTATGCCTTCAGAGCGCGTATCCGCTGGAGCACCGGGGGGTGGCTGTAGCTTAGAAAAACCTTTACCGGGTGAGGGGTCAAATTGGAGAGGTTGTCGACAGTCAGTTTTTTCAGGGCGGCGATCATGGCAGCAGGTCTTTTATAGGTCTGTGCGGCGTAGGCATCAGACTCGAATTCATATTTTCTCGAGAGCATCTTTCCGGCGATGGAGAGGATAAGGCTGATGGGTGTATAGAGAAAACCAAAGAAAAAGAGGCTGGCATAAATGGACAGATGCTCCATTTTAAAAGCGCTGAATAAGGCCGGGTTGTTGATGAACCGGGAAAGGATGAAAAACATGAGCCCGGTGGTGAGGATTGAGAGAAGCAGGGATTTCAGGATGTGCCGCTTTTTGTAATGTCCCATTTCATGGGCGAGTATTGAAACCAGCTCGTCGACGGTGTGTTTTTTAACCAGCGTGTCATAGAGCACGATGCGGCGGTATTTGCCGACCCCGATGAAGAAAGCGTTGGACTTGGCTGACCGCCGGGAGGCATCCATGACGAAAACCCCTTTCAGGGCGAAGTGCTGCTCCCGGGCGTAGTGCAGTATGGCATCTTTGAGCTCGCCGTCCTCGAGCGGATAAAATTTGTTGAAGAGGGGAAGAATGACCACCGGCGCAAGATAGGTGATGATCAGCTGAAAGATGACCACCGCCAGCCAGCAAAAGATCCAGGCGAAGGCGCCGGTTTGTTCAAAAAACCAGAGTATGCAGGAAAAGATGGCGCCTCCGATGACCAGGGTGAGAAGCCATCCCTTGAGAATATCCAGGATAAAGGTTTTCGCGGTGGTCCGGTTGAATCCGTATTTTTCCTCTATGACAAAGGTGCTGTAGATGGAGGGGGGGATGGAGATCAGCTGCGAGGCGAGCATCAGTGTGCCCGCGAAAATCAGGCCGGTTGGTATTGATCCCAGGCCGAAGCTCCGGGCGGCCAGGTCCACCAGATTAAAGCCGCCCAGGAGAATGAAGGCGACGGTGATGGGGGTGGTAATCGCATCAATCAGCAATCGAAACCGGGTGTTCTCCTTCAGGTAGTCCTGGGATTTCCGGTAGCGCTCGGCATCATACCATCCGGCGAATTCCTCCGGCAGCACCGTGCTCACATTCCGCATGTTCAGCGAATCAACCACCAGACCCAGGACGAAATCGCCGGCTATGATCAGCAGGATGATGATTAAATAGATATTCATGTAACTGCCTTGACCTCGTCGGTTAAGGTTTTCGATTTATTGCCATGAGCAACCCTTCATCGCGGCATCAGCAGGTAGGCGGTGATGAACTGGTCAATGTCGCCGTCAAGCACCGCATCGACATTGCCCATCTCCAGGTTGGTGCGGTGATCCTTCACCAGCCGGTAGGGCTGCAGCACGTATGACCGGATCTGGCTTCCCCAGGCAATCGCCTTCTTCGAGCTGTGCAGCTCATCAATTTTTTTCGACTGCTCCTTGAGCTGCTCTTCATACAGGCGTGCCTTTAAGACCTTCATGGCCATCGCCTTGTTCTTATGCTGCGATCGCTCATTCTGGCACTGCGCCACAATGCCGGTGGGCAGATGAGTGATGCGCACCGCGGAGTCGGTCTTGTTCACATGCTGTCCGCCGGCGCCGCTGGAGCGGAAGGTATCAATGCGCAGCTCAGACTCATCTATATCGACCACGATCTCGTCTTCGATGTCGGGATAGATGAAGACGGAAGCGAAGGAGGTGTGGCGACGCTTGTTGGCATCGTAGGGTGAAATGCGCACCAGGCGGTGAATGCCCGCCTCGGCCCTGAGGTATCCATAGCTGTAGTCGCCGTTCACCGAAAAGGTGACGTTTTTAATCCCCGCCTCATCGCCGGTGAGAATTTCGATGATTTCCGCCTTAAGCCCTTTTTTCTCAGCCCAGCGCAAATACATTCTGAGGAGCATTTCCGACCAGTCCTGGGCCTCCGTACCGCCCGCACCTGCATTAATATTTACAAAGGCATTGTTTATGTCATGTTCTTCATTGAGCATGTGGCGGAATTCGACGTCGGCGACCGTCTTTTCAATTTTGTCGAGGCTGAGTTCAATATCCTTTGCCACTGCCTCGTCATTTTCCTCGCGGGCGAGCTCAAGCAGGATGCGGCCGTCTTCACACTGGGCGTGCAGGGAATTCCATGTATCGATGAGGGTGCTCAGCACCTTCCTTTCCTTCAGGAGACTGCGCGCCTGCTGGTTGTCCGCCCAGAAGTCGGGCTGTTCTATTTTCTTTTCAAGCTCACTGAGATGTTTTTGCTGGGTATCTACTTCAAAGATAACCTCGTAAGTCATTGACTTTACGCTCGATATCATTTAATCGTGATTCAAGATCATTGAACGCCATTCCTGCCTCCTTGCCGTAGTAGCTTTGTGCGATGCGATCGCACATTCTGCATGGTCAAAAGGTACTTCATTTTTACTCATTTATCAAATTGATTCTTAATGCGCTTTTTATAGGCTGCCGCAGCCAGAAGGATAAGTGCGATTGCACTCAGTGAAAGCGCAAACACGTCTCCATAGCGGGTATAAAACGTGATTGTTTGAAGCGGGTGGATGCGTCCGGTAAGAAATGCCTGGGTAAAAACCGCACTTGCCGCTTCAATCATGCCGGTGGGAGAGATGATCCCGCTGATTCCGGTATTAGCCGCTCGTGCGACCCATCGCTTATTTTCAATGGCCCTGACCGCCGCCATGGAAAAATGCTGGTAAGGAGCGCCGGTGTTGCCGAACCAGGCATCATTGGTGATCGTAACCAGAAATCCGGCACCCTGTTTAACGAAGCGCCGGGTAAGATCGGGGAATATTATTTCGTAGCAGATGAGCACGCCGAAGGGCGAAGCCGGCAGCGGCATCAGCGCTATGTCTCTCCCCGGCCGGAAGTCGCCGATTCCCTCAACCATCTTATCCAGAAAAAACAAGAGACCCTTGAGCGGTATGTATTCGCCATAGGGTACCAGGTGCATCTTGTCATATCTCCCGGCGATATCGGCATCGGGAGTGAGCAAAAAGGCGCTGTTCAAACTGACGTAGTGCTTTTGTTCCACTGCCAGAGAGGGGCTGCCGATGAGCAGGTATGCGTTTCCGCCGCGGATCAGGTCAAAAAGCGCCTTCTGATATGCCGGCTCATTTTGGAAATAGAATGGGGTTGCCGACTCCGGCCAGATCACCAGCTCCGCGCCAGCCTGTAATGCGCTCATGGTCATATCCCGGTGTCGCTGCAGTGCTTCATCGCGGAACGCGGCATCCCACTTGATATCCTGGGGAATGTTGCCCTGTACCAGGCCGACGGTGAGTGGAGGAGACACGGCGGAGAGGGCAGCTACTTCCTGCATGCGCATGCGGCCGTACCCAAGGGCGGAGGCCAGCATGAGAATGGTAACCGCGATGGCCTTCCATGGCAGTTGCTTCAGTGCAATGCCGCGAAGGACCAGGTACAGCACGGCGTTGACCCAGACAATTAAAAAGCTAACTCCGTACACGCCGGCAATGTCCGCGAACTGCATAAGCGCCAGCATCCGATAGGGGGAATAGCCGAGGTTCTCCCAGGGGAACCCGCTGAAAAGAAATGAGCGGAGATATTCCAGCGCCACCCAGAAAACGGGCAGCAGCAGCGGCAATGACAGTTCATATTTTGCCTCGACGAAGCGGGCCAGGGCGAAGGGCAGGGCAAAATAGAGGGCAAGAAAGCCGGACAGCATCAGCATGAGCAGCACGCCGGCCGGGTAGGGGAGCTTGCCGTAGGTGGTGGTGACTACAACGATCCAGTACATCAGGCCGGCGTAAAAGAGAAAGCCGCAGAGCCATGCCATCAGAAAGCTGCGATAGCCGTTCTTGCCCTCTGCCGCGAAGAGCAGCGGCACCAGGGCAAACCAGATGCAGTAGGGCTGGTCCAGGTTGGGAAAGCTCAGCACCAGCAGGCAGGCTGAGATTATGATAAGAATGGTATTCCTTGATCGCATGTTTTAATTTGTGCGTGAGTACGGTGAACAGGACCGGGATGGATGTAAGCGGAGCAACCCGGGAAATGTGATCGTCAATGCTTCACATGGTGGATGCATAATAGCAGCAATAAAATGCATGGGTCAAATAAAATCTACGGCAATGCCTTTATCAACTGACTGTCGGGCGTGGTTGCGCCGGGGCAATTTCAATTGACAATTGGCAGGTACGACTTTAATATGGACGGCGTCGCAATGCGGCATCATCCATCACCGGAGGCGCACAGCGCTTGGATAAACCGTGGGAAAAACATTATACAGCGGAAGTGCCCGGCTCGCTTTCTTATCCGGCAGCGCCCATCGACCACTTCCTGCGCGAGAGCGCCCGGTCGTTTCCCGATCGCACCGCCCTCATATTTGAGGGATTTAGGATCAGCTACCGCAGCCTTGACGAGCAGGTTGACGGCTGTGCCGCGGGACTGCACCGGCTCGGGGTGAGGAAGGGTGACCGGGTCGCCCTGCTGCTGCCGAACTGTCCGCACGCAGTCATTTCCTTCTACAGCATCTTTCGATCGGGGGCGATTGCGGTTCCGATCAACCCCCTCTATCAGGAGCGGGAGATTGCGAAACAGATTGATGACGCAGGCGCCCGCATACTGATTACCCTGGACCTTTTTTCCGCCACCGCACAGGCGGTAATGGGCCGCTCAACCGGCACCGTCTGCGTCGTCGGAGCGGTTTCGGATTATCTCCCGGCACTGAAGAAGATGGTCTATCCCCTGCTCAGGCCCAAAGGGGCGGGGGCGGGACGGCACGCGCCGGGTTGCGAAACGGTCGCCTTTCGCGATCTCCTGCTGCAGCAGGCGCCGCCGGCGGCGGACATTGCCCCCGCGGATATCGCCATTCTCCAGTACACCGGCGGCACCACCGGCATCTCCAAGGGCGCTGAGCTCACCCACGGCAATATTGCATCAAACACCGCACAGATGGCGGCCTGGTATTACATCATCCGGCGCGGACAGGAGGTGTTTTTAACCGTGCTGCCGCTGTTCCACACCTACGGGATTGCGGTGTGCATGAACCTTTCGCTTGCCACGGCAAGCACCATGGTGCTCATTCCCCGCTTTGCGCCGCGGGAGGTGCTCAAGGCGATCAAGGAGTACGGCGTCACCTTCTTTCCCGGCATACCCGGCATCTATGCCGCGCTCAACAATTACCGCGACATCGAACAGTGGGACATATCCTCGGTCAGGTACTGCGTGTCCGGTTCCGCCCCGCTTCCGGTGCCGGTGCTGAAGGACTTTGAGCGGCGCACCGGCGGG
>CAZWCD010000082.1:2605-4463 GCA_964632275.1 uncultured Thermodesulfobacteriota bacterium | reverse complement strand
GAAACCCGCCAGGCGCTGAAGGACGGGTGGCTGCATACCGGGGATATAGCGCGGATGGATGCGGACGGATACTTTTACATCATGGAACGGAAAAAGGACATGATCATTTCCGAGGGGTTCAACGTGTATCCCAACGAGATCGACGAGGTGGTGCTGGCCCATCCCGACGTAGCCGAGGCAGGAACGGTGGGTGTTCCCGACAGCCTCAGGGGCGAAAGGGTGGTGCTTTTTGTCGTGCTCAAGGAAGGAAGGCGGCTCTCGCAGGATGAACTGCTCGCCTACTGCCGGGAGCGCCTGGCAAAATACAAGCTGCCCAGGAAGGTTATCTTTAAACGTGAATTGCCCAAAACCGCAGTGGGGAAAGTTTTGCGGCGGACACTCAGGGATGAAGCCATGCAATCAACCAACAACGACCGCCCTGCGTGACGGGCGAAGCCGATTACAGGAGACCGATTATGATCCAGCGATACAGCAGGGAAGAGATGGCGCGGATATGGACGGCGGAGAACCGGTTTCAGAAATGGCTGGATATTGAGCTGTGCGTCTGCGAGGCCCTGCACCGGGAGGGAAAAATTCCTGCGGCCGCGTGGAAGGCCATCCGGACGAAGGCGTCGTTCGACGTGGCGCGCATTGACGCCATTGAAGCGGAGATCAAGCATGATGTCATCGCCTTTCTTACCAGCGTCTCGGAGAAGGTCGGCCCGGACTCGCGGTATATTCATATGGGGCTGACTTCCTCGGACATCCTGGATACCGCCTTTTCTCTGCAGCTGCGCGAAGCCGCGGATCTGATCATCAGGGACATTCAACGGCTGCTGAAGGTGCTTGAAGCCAGGGCCTGGGAGCACAAAAACACGGTGATGATCGGCAGGACCCACGGCATCCATGCTGAGCCGATCACCTTCGGCCTCAAAATGGCCCTGTGGTTTGAGGAGATGCAGCGAAACCTCGCACGGATGCAGGCGGCCCGGGAATCGGTCAGCTACGGCAAGATTTCCGGCGCGGTCGGCACGTATGCCCACCTTTCCCCTGCAGTGGAGGCGTATGTGTGCAGGAAGCTCGGCTTGAAGCCCGATCCGGTTTCAACCCAGATCATCCAGCGGGACCGCCACGCCCACTATTTTACCACCCTCGCGCTTATTGCCAGCTCGCTTGAATGCTTTGCCCAGGAGATCCGGCACCTGCAGCGCACCGAGGTGCGCGAGGCCGAGGAATATTTTTCCCCCGGCCAGAAAGGGTCCTCGGCCATGCCGCACAAGCGCAACCCCATATTGTCGGAAAATGTCTCCGGCCTGGCCCGCCTGGTGCGCGGCTATTCCCTCACCGCCCTGGAGAACATACCGCTCTGGCATGAGCGCGATATCAGCCACAGTTCGGCGGAGCGGGTCATCGGCCCCGACAGCACCATCGTGGTTGATTTCATGCTCCACCGCTTCACCCGGCTGATCGAACAGCTGGTGGTGTATCCCGAGCAGATGAAGAAGAACCTGGGCCTTACCAACGGGGTGTTTTATTCGCAAACGATAATGCTGATGCTGGTGGACAAGGGCGTAACCAGGGAGGACGCATACCGCCTGGTTCAGAGATGCGCTCATCGGGCATTTGACACCAACCGGGGTTTTGTCCTGCTTATGCTCAAGGACCGGGAGATCATGCAGCATCTCACCAGGAAAGAGATTGAGAAGACCTGCACCTATGAGCGGCATCTTCAGTCACTCGACGAGATTTTCAAACGGGTCTTTAAAAAGTCGCGCCCGGCATCCGGTAAACGATGAAAAGGATTGGTTGGCGGGAGAACTTTTGATGATGCGGCGGGCGGTATTTCTTGACCGGGACGGGGTCATCTGCACCGAAGAGG
>CAZWCD010000082.1:0-2505 GCA_964632275.1 uncultured Thermodesulfobacteriota bacterium | reverse complement strand
CGGGCCGGGGTGAAGGGCATCCTGGTGCTCACCGGCTACGGCGCTGAGGAATGCAAACGCCTTGACCGGACGCCGGGAGTGCTTCCGGCTTTCATAGCGGCAGACCTGCGTGAAGCGGCAGGATGGATACTGAATGATCTCCGGTCATCCAACCATGAAGATATTGATCGTCAAGCTGAGCGCGATCGGTGACGTGATTCATACCCTCCCGGCGCTTGCGCTGCTGCGGCAATGCCTGCCCGAAAGCTCATTGGACTGGGTGGTTGAAGAAAAGGCCGCCGATATCCTGGCCGGACATCCCCAGCTCGAGAAGGTGATGGTATCAGGCCGCAAGCGCTGGATGCATGACCTGGGACGGCCGTCGCGCTGGTTGGCAGTCTGCCGGGAAGCCGCTTCCTTCATCAGGGAGTTGCGCGCGGATCGATATGACCTGGTGATTGACTTTCAGGGCCTTTTCAAGAGCGCCGTCCTGGTGGTGCTCAGCAGGGGAGCATGCAAGATCGGCTACGGGAAAACCCGCGAGTTGAGTTATTTGGCGCTTTCCCGTAGAATAGAGCCTCCCCCTGCAGAATTGCATGCGGTTGATAAAAATATCGGCCTGGTGGAGGCGGTTCTAAAACAGAAGGGCATATCGATCAACGGCCGGGAGGCACATGGCAAAGGATCGTCGCGGTATCATTATTCGGCAAGCGACGGCATGGCGATGCCAGGTGAACAAGATAAGGCGCGCGTTGATGCACTGATTCACGCCGGCCTGACAGACCGCACCAGTCCGCTGATTCTGGTCAATGCGCCGGCGGGCTGGTCAACCAAGCGCTGGGACGTGCAGAAAATGGCGGCGATGGCTGACCGTCTCATCAGCACCTATAATGCCGGACTCATCTACACCGGCTCCGCCGCTGATGCGGCATACATTGACGGCATCATTTCCCGCATGCGTTGTCAGGCAGTGAACGCGGCCGGAAAAACGACCCTGAAAGAGCTTGCCTGCCTCATCGGCAAGGCACGGCTTTTTGTCACCACCGATTCAGGGCCGATGCATCTTGCCGCTGCCGTTGGCACGCCGGTGGTGGCGCTGTTTGGTCCCACTGCGCCATGGAGAACCGGACCGTACACCGAACGGGCGCGCATCGTGCGCACCCAGGCGCCATGCAGCCCCTGCTACAAGAAGAGATGCGACTCAATGATCTGCATGAACGAAATCGGGGTGGACCAGGTCATGGAGGCTGCGGCGGTGTTTATGGACACGGATGGTGCACCGTGAAGATGATGCAGACATATGCCGCTTCTCAGGTTATCGCCATAAGAATTCTGCATACCTAAGGAGAAATAACAAATGCGCACACTGGTAACCGGCGTTGCCGGTTTCATCGGCTCACATCTGGCCGAACGGCTGCTTGCGGAAGGACATGAGGTGATGGGGGTGGATTGCTTTACCCCCTATTATGCCCGGTCGGCGAAGGAAGCCAATCTGCAGGGTCTGCTGATGCGGCCGCGATTTACCTTTGTTGAAGGAGATCTCCTGAAGCTCAACCTTGGAGAGCTGATCAAGGGCATCACCCATATTTTTCATCAGGCGGCGCAGGCAGGGGTCCGGTCCAGCTGGGGAAAGGAATTTGAGATCTACACCTCGTTGAACGTGCTGGCAACCCAGCTCCTGCTGGAGGCCTGCAAGGGGTCAGCCCTCGAGCGGTTTGTGTATGCATCCTCGTCATCGGTGTACGGCGATGCCGCAGCCCTGCCCCTGAGCGAGGACATCCTCCCGCAGCCGGTATCGCCCTACGGGGTGACAAAACTGGCGGCTGAGCACCTCTGTCATACCTATGCCTGCAGCTACGCCATCCCGGTTGTGTCGCTCCGATACTTCACCGTGTATGGACCGCGCCAGCGGCCGGACATGGCGTTTCATCGCTTTATGCGATCGATCATACGGGACGAGGAGATCGAGCTATACGGCGACGGCAATCAGACGCGTGATTTCACCTTTGTCGCTGACGCGGTAGAAGCGAATCTGCTGGCGGCGCAATGCGCACGCAGCGGAGCGGTATTCAACATCGGCGGAGGCTCACGGGTGATGCTGAAAGAGGTGCTCGAAATCATTCAGGACATTGCGGGGCGGCGAGCGCGGATGAAATACCTGCCCGGTCAGCGGGGGGATATGAAACATACCATGGCTGATACGGCCCGGGCGCAGGGAGAACTCGGCTATCGCCCCCGGGTGGAATTGAAAACCGGTTTGCAGGCCGAGTGGGAATGGCTGCAAACCATCTATCGCTGAAGCGGCGGAAGACGTGTATCATACGCCGTACGCAAACGGCGGCACACAAGCGCAGAGGAGCGTAGCATGGCACTCAAAAAGGAACTGCTGGACATACTGGCCTGCCCCAAGTGCGTGCGGGATCCCGGCTGCACCGGGGAACTGGAGTATCGTGAGGAGGAGAGGCAGCTCATCTGTCATCACTGCCGGCTGGTCTATCATGTCAAGGATGATATACCGGTCATGCT
>CAZWCD010000081.1:7995-12518 GCA_964632275.1 uncultured Thermodesulfobacteriota bacterium | reverse complement strand
TTTCCCCAGGTAGTAACCGATACTGCCCTTAACATGGTTGAGATATATAACCAGATTGCCGGCAGAGAGATTGGGTATAAGAACTGGGCCAAGTGGGGAACAGGTGATTTCACCAGGTACCCTGAAGTAGGTCACCCGTTTGCAGACTACTGGGGCATCTGGGTCAATACAGATTGTGGAGAGTGGAAACTTAATTACGATACCGGTACAGCAGTTTTCCATGCGGGGGCAACGCTAACCGGCCAATTATCCGGTGCAACAGCGGTAATAAAATGGATAGAGGGGAACACAGCATCCGGCACCCTTACCCTAAAACAGCTCTCCGGCACGTTCAGCGACAATGAAATAATACGTGATAACCGAAGCCCGGCCGGCAATGCCTGGACCAACGGTGTTGAAACTCAGACCTCAAAGCCTGAGTGCTGCTTTGAGATGGGAGGATGCGGTGATCCATTGATGCCGTATCCGCCGGTGCGGCAGACGCCCATCAATCAGGGCATGAGCGATTTGGACCCATCGCTATGCTTTGACATGAGTGCATACGGTCATCTGGGCTACGATCCTGCCGGTGGTTCTCCTAATCCGGATGGCCCGGTACAGGATCAATATATGGGAACATGGGAGATCTACATTCCACCCAATGATGATCCCCGGGTGGGACAGATGCTCGCTTCCCATGTCATAAACTCCATCGTAAAACCCATGGTGTATCTTACCAACGGGGAAATTGAATCCATTGCGGCAGGAGCAAGCGTTACCTTTGTTTCACATGTAACCGGAGGCGCCCCGGCCTACACGTATCAGTGGTCCATCAAGAAATCACCTGATCCGGGTTGGACGGTGGTGGGTGGAAGCAGCGCCAGCTGGCAGTGGAATACGGGGATCGGTGATGCAGGCACCTATGCGGTGCGGTGTGTCGTGAATGATTCCCGCAGTGAAAGCGGGGAAGTGATCTGGGAGGGGTTTGTCGTCGCAACTCCTTGAGAGCCTGCCCCCTGATGACAAGCATGGTGGGTGCGCCCATTGTTCTTTCTGGATTTAAGGACACACCTCATTCGCAGCGGCTTGGCGCTGCGATCTGAGTATCATCCACGGTACCAGCATCCGCCTAATAATTTTCTGCCAGCAGTTCAAAGTGCGCGCGGGGATGATCGCATACCGGGCACTTGTCGGGCGCCTCTTTCCCTTCGAACACATGGCCGCAGTTCCGGCAGTGCCATTGTACCGCGGCATCCTTTTTGAATACCTTCCCTTCCTTCACGTTCTTCAGGAGGGCGCGGTAGCGGGATTCGTGAAACTTTTCCACCTCCGCGACCTTGGAGAAGGTTGCGGAAATCTCCGGAAAACCTTCCTGTTTGGCGACCTCGGCAAAATTCTGGTAGAGGGTGGTCCATTCGAGATTTTCGCCGTCGGCCGCCGCCTTCAGGTTGTCCGTGCCGGAGCCGACGACGCCGGCCGGATAGGCGGCGACAATTTCCACCTCCCCGCCTTTGAGCAGATTGAAGAAAAGCTTGGCATGCTCCTTCTCATTGTCGGCGGTTTCGAGAAAGATGGCGGCAATCTGCTCATAGCCCTCTTTTCTGGCCTTGCTGGCAAAGTAGGTGTAGCGGTTCCTGGCCTGGGATTCGCCGGCAAAAGCGGCCAGGAGATTTTTTTCCGTCTTGCTTCCTTTCAGTTCCATGGTCCTCCTCTCAGGTATGGTTGTTTAACCGCCAGATTACACGCCGTAGTAGCCGTCGCGCCAGAAGGCGCCGAGGAAATATTTTTCAAACTCCTCCTGATCGCCAAAGAGAAGCAGGCCGAGCTGAACGGCGCTGTCTTCCGCAATCAGCACATCAATTACCTGGTCCGTGCCCGCGGTTACTCCGTCAATGAGCGCCTGATCGTCTTCAGCCTCCAGGCGGGCCAGGCTGATCAGGTAGGCGTCGGTATACAGCTTGAATGCCGCAAGCGCGGCGTCGTAATACGCCATGCGCTCGTTCTCATCCTTTGTGTCCGGCTCCTCAATCTCGATCCGGTAGTCTTCCCACTTGTAGGGAATGAGATGCTGGGTGTATTTGCCGCGATCCTCACCGGTCCGTTGGTAGGGTTCAACCAGGGCATGTCCCTCATCCAGCTTTGCGATCTGGTCGCCGAAGAATTCAACCCAGTTAATGGAATCCTGGTCCACATTCCAGAAATCCATGCTGAAGGAGGTATCCATGCCGGCCATGCCCTTGAGGGCGTCTCCGTGCATGAAGGGGGCGCGCCGGTTTGCCTTCGGCCGGACGGTGAATGCCACGTCGGTGAAATTCTCGGAATCAGGCGGGACTTCAAACTGGCTGATGGAGGCCACTGCCATCGCATCGCTTTCATAGGAATACATATGTACTTCCAGTGTCCTTGAACCGAATACCAGCCGGGGTATGAGAGAAAGCTTTAACACATAATCGTCATAGTCCTGGGCAATGTCCTCGCGAACGGTGATGCCCTCCATTTCATTCAACTTCTCCTGCAGGTAGACGCGCATGTCCTGGTAGAGGTTGTAATCCTCCTCGGGCGGCTTGGTACAGCCATGCAACAAGAAAGTCACTGTCAACACCATTACAATTGCCGCAAGTCTTTTGCACCTGTTCATGGGACGCCTCCTTTCAGTTTAGGGGTTTGCTGTACGTTTATTAATAGGGTTAACCATTGCTGTCAAGGTAAAAATCCCGCACCATCTTATTTGCAATCTTCACTCCGCCGCTTATAAAAGGTAGTTTACAATTAGTCTGCCAACGATATTTATGAACTTGCTTTTTTTAAATAATTGCAATAAGAGGTAACATATTTCGTCGCTCGGTAAAAAGCGATCCGTTCATTTTTTACTTTTTTTTCAGGTTCTGTCCTGCTCCGGGGATAATGGTTGCCCGGCTGATGGCACATGATGCATATGGATGAAACAGCGCAATTGAAGAAGTTTCTCACGGACCTCTTCACCTCCCAGCGCCTGGCGGTGCTGGCCACGCAGGACGAAGGCCAGCCCTACGGGAACCTGGTCGCCTTTACGGCTACCGATGACTTGCGGCATATTCTCTTTGCCACATATCGCACCACCCGGAAGTATGCGCATCTCTCAAGTAATCCGAAGATAGCCATGGTGATTGACAACCGCTCCAACCAGGAGGTTGATTTTCATCAGGCGGCTGCAGTTACCGCCACCGGAGAGGTGAAGGATGTGGCCGGTCCGGACCGGGAACGGTTGCAGGATCTCTACCTTTCCAAGCACCCCTCTCTCAGGGATTTTGTTTCTTCTCCCGGCTGCGCGCTTTTACAAGTTGATGTCGACACGTATTACGTGGTGAGCACGTTTCAAAAGATTGAACAGCTTCATATGCGTTAGATACACATTATCAATAACCGAAGCGAAAGGGGATAGCCTATGAGTACCCGACCGACGTCAAGCCCACACCTGCTGAAACGAGAGGAGAGCGTTCTTGTCGTCATAGACATTCAGGAAAAGCTGATGCCGACCATCGCCGAGGGCACAAGGGTGATTGCCAACACGGCGCGGCTGCTGCAGTTTGCCAAGATCATTGATTTGCCGGTCATCCTCTCAGAGCAGGACAAGCTGGGGGCCACCGTCCCCGAGATCAAGCAGGAACTTGCAGGGTATGCACCGGCGGTAAAAATATCTTTTGATGCCCTCCTCTGCGATGCCTTCGCTGAACAGCTCCACCGGTTAAACAGAAAGGCGATCATTTTAACCGGGGTGGAAACCCATGTCTGCGTCACCCAAACCGCGCTCCACGCCCTGCCCGACTACACGGTCCACGTGGTGAGCGATGCCGTCTCCTCCCGCACCCAGGAGAACCGGCAGGTCGGCCTGGAGCGGATGCGGCAGCACGGGGCGATCATCACCTCCACCGAGATGGTGATGTTTGAACTGCTCAAACGGGCGGGAACCGATGAGTTCAAAAAGGTGCTGCCGCTGGTGAAGTAACGTGGAGGGCACTGCCGGCGCAAAACGGATGCTGGTCATCGGCGCCACCGGCCTGGTGGGCGTCAACCTGCTTCGTCTCAGCTCACGTTATCCTTATATAATCACCCCTGCCTTCCATGACTATGTCCCGCATGAATACCGTGCCACCGGAATTCAGCTCGACATAACCGCACCGCATGCGGAAAAAAGATTGGCAGACCTCCGGGCCGGCTGCGTGGTGAATCTGAGCTGCCTGGGAGTTGCCCAATCTGAAGCGGACCCGGAACGCGCGCATGCGGTCCACCTATCGGGAGTGCAGGAGCTCGCCCGATCCTGCAGTGACCTTGGCATCCGTCTCGTTCATCTCTCAAGTGATATGGTGTACAGCGGGAAGAAGGGAGTCCCTTACACGCTCGACGATGAACCCGACCCTGTCTCCGTTTACGGACGCACCAAACTTGACGGTGAAAGGGCTATCCAAGATGCGGGGTGCAACCATGTTATTGTGCGAAGTGCGCTTGTTCTGGGACGAGATAAATTCAGGAGGCGGGGATTCCTGGAATGGATGGTCGATAAAGCC
>CAZWCD010000081.1:3376-7895 GCA_964632275.1 uncultured Thermodesulfobacteriota bacterium | reverse complement strand
AGCTTCCCCGCCAGCGCTTCCTTGATGATTTTGGGATTGCCCTTTCCCCCGCAGGCCTGCATGGCCCGCCCGATGAGAAAGCCCATGGCCTTCTCAACCCCATTGCGGTAATCATTGACCGCTTCCGGATTGGCGGCAAGGACCTCATCGACGATGGTTTCGATCCGGCCGGTGTCGGAGAACTGCCGGAACCCGTGTCGCTCCACAATCTCCGCCGGGGTCTGCTCGTTCTCAAACAGATGGCGCAGAACCTCCCTGGTCGCGTTGGCGTTGATTTCATTGTTTTCCAGCATGGCCAGCAGCCCGGCGAACCGCTGCGGCGCGACGGGTGTGTCGGCGCAGCTCTGCCCGCGCTCTCTGAGCGCCGGCAGCAGCTGGGTGGCAAGCCAGTGCACCGCCGTCCGCGGGGGAACCGTGTGCCTGACCACTTCCTCGAAATAGTCCGCTGTATCCCGCTCCGCGCTCATCATCAGGGCTTCCTCCCGGGACAGCCCGAATTCCCTGGCAAACCGTTCCGCCTTGCAACCCGGCATTTCCGGGAGGCATGACCGCATCCCGCTTCTCCATTCCTCGGTGACGACTATCTGCGGCACCGAAGGATCGGGAACGCAGGGGCCTTCAAATTTGGCGCGCATGGGCATGGTGACGCACTTGTCCGGATCCCAGAGGCGGGTATGGAGCACGATGGGCTCCCCCGCCTTGAGGCTCGCGGTCTGCCGGCTGATCTCGTAGGCGATGGCGTCGCCGAGGTGCCGGATTGAATTCATGTTCTTCACTTCAACCTTGGTGTTGAGCTGATCGGTCCCCTTCGGCCGCAGGGAGATGTTGGCGTCGGCGCGCATGGTTCCCGCCTCCATGCTGCACTCGGAGGTGCCGATGTAGCGGACCTGGGTGCGCAGGGCGCGGATGAACTCCATGGCATCGTGGGGACTGCGCATGTCCGGCTCGGTCACGATTTCCACCAGCGGCACGCCGGCGCGGTTGAAATCCACCAGGCTGATGGGTGTCCGCCCCTCGGTTTCATGGACCAGCCTGGCCACGTCCTCTTCCATGTGGATCTTGTGAATGCGCAGTCGCTTCAGGTGGCCGTCCTCGCCGATGATGTCGAGGTAGCCGTTTCTGGCGAGCGGCAGGTGCGCCTGGGAAAGCTGAAATCCCTTGGGCAGGTCGGGATAGTAATACACCTTCTGGTCGAAGGCGCTCCGCTCCTGAATCGAGCAATTGAGGCCGAGCGCGGTCAGCGCGGCCTTCTCCAGGGCCTCCTCGCCGAAGCGGGGCAGGGCGCCCGGCAGCCACAGGCAGATGGGACAGGTGTTCCGGTTGGGTTCATCGCCCGGGCGGTTGGGGCAATCGCAGAACATCTTGGTGGCGCAGTTGAGCTCGAGATGGATCTCCAGACCGATGACCGCTTCGTATTCCATTGCCTCAGGCTCCTTGTTCGCGGGACAACCGCGCCGCGCATGACAGCAGCCGGGCGTCACTGAAGCGCGCCCCCACCAGCTGCAGGCCGTAATCGGCGGTTCCCTCAAGCGCAACACCGGGGATGTGCAGCGCAGGCAGGCCCAGCACATTGGCCGGCAGGGTCAGGGCACATTCATCATAGATGGTGGTGACATCCCTGCCGGTTCCCGTCATCCCCCGGCGCCGGGTGGGGAAGGCCAGCGCATCAACCGTTGCGAAGAGCGCTTCCGCCACATTCGCCAGTCCGGCCCTGATGCGGGATGCCTTTTCAAACGCGGCATAGTTTTGGAACTGGAAATAGGCGCCCTGGAAAAGATAGGTCTTGACCGTGAGGCCGAAGCATTCGGCGCGGGTGGTAAGATACATCTCATTCCAGTTTTTGGCCGATGCGGCGCGGTGGCCGTAGCGGACGCCGTCGTATTTCCCGCAGCTTGACGATGCCTCCACCGAACCGATGACGTGATGCACGGTGCGGAACAGGTCAAAATCGGGCAGGCTCACTTCCCTCACGTCGCATCCGCGCTCACTCAGCCTTGCAACGCCGGCCATCAAAATCCCCGCCTCTTCATCCGCCAGGCCCTTGACGCATTCACGCACGATGCCGATGGTTTTTATGCCCTCCTCCGAACCACTCGCAGTTTTAAAGGGCGGCACCGGACCATCGTACAGGGAGAAGTCCCGGTGATCGCTGCCGGCAATGCTGCTCATCACCGCGGCGATGTCGTCGGTCGAGCGGGCGACGACGGCGACGCTCTCCATGGAGGGCGCCAGGCCGATCAATCCGAAGCGGGAGACCATGCCGCCGGTGGGCTTGAAGCCGTAGGCGCCGGCACGGGCGGCGGTGATGCGCGGCTCGCCCAGCGTATCGGTCATGAGCGCCGCATCGGCCAGGCCCTGCGACAATGCAAGGCCCGCGGTATCGCCGTGCAGGCCGAGACCGAACTCGCTCATGCGGGTGCTGCCGACAAGAACCGCCCCGGCCTCTTTCAGGCGGGCGATCGCCGTGGCGTCCTCGATGGCGGTATAACCCTTGAGCGCGGGAGAGCCGGCTTCCGTGGGCCAGCCGCGAACCGACATGTTGGGCTGGATAATAAAGGATTTCCCTGCCAGAAGGCCGCCTGTGGAGACCGGCTGTGGCGAGGGATTGATATGGGCAAACATGTCTGCTTTCATGGTTGGATGCCTGATGATTATTCCAGGATACTGGCCACCTTGAAGTACGTTCCCTTCATGGCCGGGGCATTTTTAAAGAGCGCTTCCTGCCCGGAAGGCGGGGCTTCCTGCGCCTCGCCCTTTTTTCTCATGCGGTTTACCGTGCCGGTGACCGAGTAGAGGGGTGCTTCATCTCCCGCCCGCTCGTCAACCACCGCGGCAAGGCGGCTTGCCTCCTCCAGCCCGGAGGCGATGGCGGCGCGCTCATGATCCGCGATGCCGATGCGCGAAACCCAGGAAAGCGAATCAATGAGGTCCTTTTTCTGCGCCATGCCCGGGACCTTTTCCGCTCCTCCGAGGTCAAGCAGGCCGAGCTCGGCAAGCTGATCGCGGGAAACATCCGATGGCGCCTGGGTCAGGGGGCAGAAGGCGCTGCGGTTTTTGGGAAAGGCGATGACCTCCCGGATTGACGAGGTTCCGAGAATCATGGCGCAGGCCCGGTCCATGCCCAGGGCAATACCGCCGTGGGGCGGCGCCCCGAATTCCAGCGCGCGCAGGAAAAATCCGAACTTTTCCTCAACGTCGGCTGCGGACAGCCCCAGCGCCTGGAAGATTTTCCTCTGTACCTCGCGATCATGGATGCGGATGCTGCCGCCGCCCAGCTCCTCCCCGTTCACCACCACGTCATAGGCCCGTGAACGAAGCGAAAGCAGCCCATCGACGTCCGCCGGGTCAAAGTCCACCCGGTCAGGCGAGGTAAAGGGATGGTGGCTTGAGGTGATGCCCTCCGGGGTGGCGGTGAACAGCGGGAAATCGGTGACCCAGAGGGGACTGAAGGTGTTCTCGGGGATCAATCCCAGGCGGTCGGCAAGGTGCAGCCGGAGCTGGCCGAGGGCGGAGGTGACCACCTCATAGGATGCGTCGCCGATCATGATGATGACGTCGCCATGCCGCGCCCCGAAGCGCTCAAGAATGGCGTCACGCTCCTGCGCGCTGAAGAACTGGACAATATTTGATTCCAGACCGCTCTCCATCACCCGCATCCAGGTCATTCCCTTGGCGCCGTACGAGGGTACGATCTCCCTGGCGTATTCGTTCTGGAGCACGTTCTTGCTCAATTTTTCCGACTGCCGGCTGATGTTGATTCCCTTGATGCAACCGCCGCGCTCGAGGATCTGCCGGAAGATGCCGTAGTTGGTATTGCTGAAAATGTCGGCGGCTTCCACGAAACGCAGCCCGAAGCGGGTGTCCGGGCGGTCGGAGCCCATGGTGTCCATGGCTTCCGCGTAGGTCATGCGGGGGAACGGCCGGGGGAGGGTGATGCCGCCCACGGCAAACATCCGCACGATCAGTTCCTCCATGAGTTCGTAGATGAATTCCTCATCGATGAAGGAAGCCTCCAGGTCGAGCTGGGTGAACTCGGGCTGGCGGTTGGGGCGGGGATCTTCGTCACGGAAGCAGCGGACCACCTGGAAGTAGCGCTCGTACCCGCCCACCATCAGGAGCTGCTTGAACAGCTGGGGCGACTGGGGCAGCGCGTAAAAACGCCCCTGGTGGATCCGGCTGGGCACCAGGTAATCGCGGGCGCCCTCCGGCGTGCTCTTGGTGAGCATCGGCGTTTCTATCTCGAGAAAGCCCCGCCCATCGAGAAAATCCCTGACGGTCTTGACGATCCGGTGCCGCCGCGCGATATACTCCTGCATGGTGGGGCGGCGCAGGTCCAGGTAGCGGTACTGCAGCCGGATATCTTCCGCCACCGCATCGGCGGCTTTGCCGCCGGCGCCGGCGACCATGGCCTTTTCCGAAATGGGGAACGGCAGGGCGCAGGAGGCGCTTAAGATGGTGAGATCGGCGGCCATGACCTCGATGCGCCCGGTATCGAGGTTGGGATTTTCCGTGCCCGCGG
>CAZWCD010000081.1:1708-3276 GCA_964632275.1 uncultured Thermodesulfobacteriota bacterium | reverse complement strand
AAAAAAGGTTGACAGGTTTATTTTTATGGGCTAGTATTCCGGAACCGTAATATCCGGAACTGAATTAAAAGAAAGAGAGGCGATCATGGACAAGAAGGCGGTGGAGCAGGCATTGAAGGAGGACCTGGGGGTCAAAAAGGAGCTGATCGCGCTGAAACCCTTAAAGGCGTTGCCCGGGGATATCCCCGCATACGAGGGGGTCGCGGCGCCGGGGCTGTGCGCCCAGATCGGCGAGGTGCTCAAGAGCGGCAACATGTTTTATACCACCCGGGAGAACCACCAGTGCTTTGAGGGCCTGATCGCAACCGGGGTGTGCGAGGTGTCGCGCGAGGAGTACCGCAAGGCGGTTGAGAGCTTTATCGACGACTTTCCCTACCACAAGGATGTTCCCACCGCCATGAGCTTTTATGAAACCTGCATCAACGAGATAAAGCCGCCCACGGTTGAAAACAGCTGCCTGGTGGTGGGCCCCCTGAGCAAGGTCGATGATCCCGACCTCGTCCTCATCTTCTGCAATCCCAAGCAGGCGGACATCCTCATCCGCATCCAGGCCTACCTGGGCGACCTGGTGAAAGGATACGGGGGCAGCGGCGGCTGTCTTTTTACCATCCGTCAGGCATTCCAGAGCCGGCAGCCGAGCTTTTCCACCAGCGATCTTTCCTGGAGGATGTTTGTGGGGCTCACCGAGAATGAGCTCACCGTGACCTATCCCTATGAGCAGCTGTTGCGGGTGGTTCCCCACATCAAGCAGACGGCGGAGTATGTGAATAGCTTTGCATCCATGTTTGACAATCTCGGGTAGGAGCGCATTCATGCGCGATGCATTCGCGGCGTAAAGCCGCTCCTACGGTCATTGATACTGTCCGGCGGGAGATACAAATGCCCCTCAAGTGTTACGAGCACTGCTGCTCCTCGTGCATCGCGCTGGCCAATCTAGGCAAGATAGAAGGGGTGATACCCATACTCCATGGCCCCCAGGCCTGCGCCTTCGGCAACCAGATGGGCTCCATGTTCTGCCGGCCGTCGCGGCTGCTCACCGTCGGGACCACCCTCAAGAAGAGCGAGGTCATCTTCGGCGGGGAGGAGAACCTCAAACAGCAGATCATCAACGTCTACCATCAGTATACACCGAAGATTATCGTCATCATCAGCACCTGTGTCCCCCAGCTCATCGGTGAAGACGTGAAGGGTATCATCACCGAGCTGCAGGAGCAGATTCCTGAATTGAAGGTGACGTACTGTGAGACCGGGTTCAATCATCCCCGGTCAACCCCCATGGGGAATGATGTGTCCTGGAAGGCCATCATTGATGTGCTTGAGCCGCAGGAGATGGTGAAGAACTCGGTGGGGCTGCTGGGGCGCGCCGGGCAGGACGCGGACAGCCTGGGGACGCTCACCGCGCTCCTCCGGGAGGCGGGCATCACCACCTACGCCTTTCCCGCGGGGCACCTTGACGAAATGGCAAAGATCGTGAAGGCGGAATACCTCTGCCCCATTCAGCTGGTTCCCCATCTCACCTGCCGGCGCTTGAGCGAGCGGTTCGGCTCGGTGGTGCGGTATGTTGAAAT
>CAZWCD010000081.1:0-1608 GCA_964632275.1 uncultured Thermodesulfobacteriota bacterium | reverse complement strand
TTTGCCCGGCAGGAGCAAACCATCCTGCGCGAGCGCTACGGGGCCCGCATCACCTTTCATGAAGGGGACTTTGACACGGTTGCGCAGCTTGCCGATCTGTATAAACCGGATGTGGTCTTTGCCGATTTCCAGGGACGGGTGGAGCTGGTGCATCGCCTCATCCCCTGCCTGATCAATGAGAATTACCTGAATGAATACGGATACGACTATGCCGTCGATTTCGGCGAGCATTTCTTTGAAACGCTCGGGAGACCGGTTTTGAGCGAGTGGCGGGATATGATGAATCTCTACGGGGAGGGCCGCTATGCCTGATGGTTCGGGCGACCGCCCGCGGCGCGACACCGGTGCCGCCGCTTCAAAGATGAAGGTGAAGGAGATCCACAAACCCTCGTCGTTTGAAGGCGCGGTGTGGGCAGTACAGGGCATCAAGGGCGCCCGCATGATTTTTCATGCGCCGCCGGGCTGCTACATGATGCAGCATATGTACACCCTCTGCAACGAATGGCATCCTGACTTTTACAGCACGCTTCTCTCCTACGGGAATGTGATGCAGGGGACCGAGGCGCAGCTGGAGAGGATCCTGGAAAAGGTGGCTGCGGAACAACCCGGCGCCATTTTCGTGATCAGCTCGCCGGTGGTGGAGATTACCGGAGATGATGTGGTTGGCGTTGCCCGAAAAGTGGGCTTTGACCGGACCGTGGTCATCCGACCGCCCCTCGGCGGATCATGCGCCGAGGGCAAGGAGCAGGCGCTCCTCGCGCTCGCTGAACTCATGGACCCGGCAGCGGAGAAAAGGGAGAGAACGGTCAACCTGATCGGTCCGACCTACAATACATTCAACTGGCGGGCCGATGTGTTTGAGCTGCGGAGAATGCTTTGGAACATCGGCGTCTCGGTCAATGCGGTGGTAAGCGCCGATTGCACGGTTGAGGAGATTGTCCGGGCGCCCGGGGCACAGCTCAACATCTGTGTCTATCCCCATGATTGCGGAGAGGCCCTGGCCCGGAGGATGCAGGAGCGCTTTGCCATGCCCTTTCTGTCCGGCCACGTTCCCATCGGGTTCCGGGAGTCGGCGGCCTGGCTGGAGGAGATTGCCCGCTTTTTTGCAATCGATGCGGGAGCGTATGTTGCCCGCGAGATGAAACACGGCCTGGACCTGTTTACCTCGCTGCTGGTTTCCAACACCTTCTTTGAATCGAGCGTGGCGATTTCCACCGACAACTGCGACAGCTACAGCGTGGGCCTGAGCAGCTTTCTTAAGCGGGAGCTGGGCATGCAGGTGAGCTTTGTTGCGGTATCCACGGAGAAGGCGGCGGCACAGGTTGCCGGCGCATCCGACCGGGTTTTGCTCAATGCCAGCATCGAGGAAAAAAAAGAGCTGCTGCTCGAAACATCCCCCACCGTCATCCTGGGCAATTACTACGATCTCAAGCTTGCAACCGACCTCGGCTTTAAAAATTTTCTTTTCGCCGACATCCCGCTTATCGGGTACATCTTCTCCGAGACCACCCCGTTCATGGGTTTTATGGGGGCGCAGCACCTGATCCAGTCGATCGGCAATGAGATCTACACCAAGATTTTCATTGAAACCAAGGGAGGCCTGGAAGG
>CAZWCD010000080.1:3526-12573 GCA_964632275.1 uncultured Thermodesulfobacteriota bacterium | reverse complement strand
GCTCGAAAAAGGGAAAGGACGATTTTGTAAGCGAGATCGAAGGGAGCACCACCTCACTCAGCCGCCATCTGACCGGCATGATTGATGCGCGCGATCTGGGTGAGAAGCTGCTCACGAGCTTTGAGAACACGCTGGGGATAACCTTCAGTCGCGGCCGGCTGACCGCCGCTGAAGTGCGGCTGAAGGAGATGCTGTTACGGGAGAAATATCAGACGGTTGAGTGGAATTGCAGGGGAAGCAGCATGTGTGCTGCCGTTGCTTAGATAGGAAAACGCTGTTTTTATTGTCCAACCACGTTCAAGCCATAACTCAAGGAGGTACACATGTTTCCGGAAGATCTCAAGTACACCAAGAATCACAGCTGGGTAAAGGTTGAGGGGAACAAGGGCAAGATCGGTCTCACCAACTTTGCCCAGGAGCAGCTGAGCGACATCGTGACCGTGGAGCTGCCTGCCGCCGGGAAAGCGGTCACCGCCATGAATCCCTTCGGCACCATCGAGTCGGTCAAGGCAACCATGGATCTGATCACGCCGGTCAGCGGCGAGGTGACCGAGGTGAACGAAGATTTGACCGCGGCGCCGGAAAAGGTCAACCAGGACCCCTATGGCGCGGGCTGGATGATCGTGGTCACCATGAGCAATCCCGCCGAGCTCAACTCATTGCTGAACGCCGCCGACTACAAGACATTTACCGAAACCGAAGCGGCAGGGTAAACCCTTTCGGCGCGAGATGCCGGACTTGCGTTGCCACTGTAAGGCGATGTATTTTCTCTCAAAGCCTTGATTCGCACAATGAAAACCAAGAATGATCGCTGGGTGAAAAAATGCGCCCCGGATCCCGCTGTCTATGCGCAGACGCGGGACTTGCTGGGGCGCATGCACCTGAACACGGTGTGCGAGAGCGCGCAGTGCCCGAACCAGGGAACCTGTTTCGCCCGGGGCACTGCAACCTTTCTCCTGCTCGGCACCACCTGCACCAGGAACTGCAGTTTCTGCGCGGTTGACCACGGCACGCCCGGGCCACCCGATCCGGAGGAACCGCTGCGCATCAGCCAGGCGGTGAGCGCCATGCAGATCAAACATGCCGTGCTCACCTCGGTAACCAGGGATGACCTGCCCGACGGCGGCGCCGCACAGTTTTCCGCAGCCATCGAGGCCATCAGGAATGCCAGCCCGGAGGTAATGATAGAGGTGCTTATCCCTGATTTCAAGGGCTCCCGCCAGGCGCTTTTCTCGGTTCTCGACAGCCGTCCCCATGTCTTGAATCACAATCTTGAAACGGTCCCGCGGCTCTATGCGCGGGTACGGCCGCAGGCTGATTATCAGCGCTCGCTTCAGTTGCTGCGGGAGGTGAAAGAGCACCCGGATCCCTGCTTCTCCAAGTCAGGCCTGATGGTGGGTCTGGGCGAGACCGAGGAGGAGGTGCTCGCGGTCATGGCTGATCTTCGAACGTATGCATGCGACCTTCTCACCATCGGCCAGTATTTACGCCCCTCCTTCAAGCATCACCCGATCGTGCGCCGCGTGGAGGAGGATGAATTTGACCGGTATCGTGAGGCGGGCGAGCGGATGGGATTCAAGGCCGTCTTCTCCGGCCGGCTGGTGCGCAGTTCCTTCATGGCCGGCACGTTCCTGCAGCAGGCGCTCCGCTCATAAGTCCGCACGCTATTCACAGCACACCACCTTTCCGTATTCGCTTTTCCGCCGGGGTAACGCCACGTGAAACAAGAAGCCCTTATTCTCAAGCTCGATACGGTTCCCTATCAGGAGGCGCTGGCGCTGCAAGAAAAGCTGGTTGAGCTTCGCACGCGCGACAGCATTCAGGACACGCTCATCCTGCTTGAACACCCGCCGGTATTCACCGTCACCCGGGAGGCGACACGCCGCAACCTCCTGGCTTCCCCTCACTCGCTGGAAGAAAAGGGGATCAGTGTCCACCAGACCAATCGCGGCGGCGATATAACCTATCATGGCCCCGGCCAGTTGGTGGGATATCCCATCATCAGCCTGAAGGATCGAGGCAAGGATCTTCACCGATACATCCGATCCCTCGAGGAAATGATCATCCTGGTCCTGCAGGAATACGGCATTCGCGGGTATCGCGACTCCATCAATGCCGGCGTCTGGGTCGACGGCGATAAAATCGCGGCGATCGGCATCGCGGTGAAAGCAAGCTGGACCACCATGCACGGGTTCTCCTTCAACCTCAGCCCCGACCTCAGCCATTATTCATTCATCGTCCCCTGCGGCATTGTCGGCCGCGGCGTTACCTCACTGGCCAAAATTCTCGGGAAAGCAGTGAGCAGGCAGGAGGTGGAGGGACGGTTGGTGCGGTACTTTGAAGAGGTTTTTAATGTGACTTTCAGAGAAGTGTCTCTGGAAGAAATCTCTGGCGCAAATGTAAAATGAAAAGTGCAAAGTGAAAATCAAAGACTGCTTTATTACGCAAGCACATCTGAGAATTATTCCCACAGACCGACGCACATCCGGTAGGAGCGGCTTTACGCCGCGAATATATCGCGCATAAATGCGCTCCTACCGATATTGTATGAATTATTATACTGGTTGAAACTCACAAGAAAATCTGCTTTAATTCCAAACGAACCGATTGATAGTCAGTAGCATGCGTCGACAAGAATTCCTTTTCATTTTGCATTTTGCATTTTGCATGTAAAGGTAGTCCAATGCCTCCAATTCCAAAACCCTCCTGGATAAAGGTCAAAGGCCCCAGCGAGAAGTGCTTGAGCGACATGAAGCATATGCTCGACTCGTTAAACCTGCACACCGTCTGCGAGAGCGCCACCTGCCCCAATGCGGGGACCTGCTTCGCGAATGGCACCGCCACCTTTATGATCCTGGGTGACGTGTGCACGCGCAACTGCGGGTTCTGTTCGGTAAAACACGGCACGCCCCTTGCGGTTGATCCTGTGGAGCCGCTTCATGTTGCCGAGGCGGCAAAAAAGCTCAACCTGAAACACGTCGTCGTCACCTCGGTTACGCGCGATGACTTGCCGGACGGCGGGGCCGGGCAATTTGCCGCCGTGATTCGGAAGCTGAACGAGTTCCTCCCTGAGGCTTCTACCGATGTGCTCATTCCGGATGTTCGGGCTCTGCGGGCAAATCTCAAGATTGTTACCGACGCGGTCCCGACCATCCTCGCCCACAACCTGGAGACGGTTCCCCGCCTTTACAAGATTGCGCGACAATACTCAAACTATGAAACTTCACTCACCATACTAAAGTGGAGCAAGGAGCTGGATCCGTCGATTTTTACCAAATCCGGCATCATGCTGGGATTGGGTGAATCCAGGGATGAGGTCCTGCGCACCATGGAGGACCTGCTGGCGGTTAAGTGCGATTTCCTGACCATCGGGCAATACCTGCGACCCACCCCGCACAACATCGAGGTCGTGGAGTACATTCACCCGGACATCTTCGAGGAATACAGACAGTTGGGCGAAAAGATGGGCTTCCGCTACGTCGCCTCCGCCCCTTTCGTCCGCAGCTCCTTCCACGCCGAGGATGCGCTGATCCACATACAGAAAAGGGCTGATTAGAGATCTTCCTGCTATCCCTCAACCTGGCACAACTGTTCTTCTCCGAACTCATAGATCGCGGTTTCGTTTACCCGGCATCAACGAGGGAATTCTGCATCGCCCACCAGAAACTTAACGGGTTAGCCGATCTGAACATCGGCTGACCTTTTTTTGTGTGACCATTTTGCGACTACGTTTTTTAGAATGACCTGGTGCACAATGTGGGGCCAGAGGAAACAGGCAAGAAAATATGGACAGACTTTCATATTTATGATTTAATATAGCTATTGAACGAATGATCCTTAAGCTGTTAAGGAGGGGAACAGTGCAGGAACCGTATGGTGATAATGCCCCGCTTTTTCTCATATGCACAAAATCTGAGAAGGTGGGGTTTGCTTATTTGAGATGGGGCGGCATGAAGAAGATTGGGCATAGTCCGGACAATGCGCTTCAGCGGAGGTAAGCACCGTTTGCTCTTGACCATCATCTTTCATAGCGCTCCCGCGCGCGGAAAGGAGACCACAACATGACTACCTTTCTTGAAAAAAGCAAAATGTTCATCCCCATGCTAACAGCACTGGTTTTTATTGTATTTGCAATATGTGTCGGTTGTGGAGATACGGTCACCTATTATAAAGATTCTGATGGTGACGGATTTGGTAATCCGGACACTGCGAGAGAGGCATTTTCTCAACCATCCGGTTACGTCACAAAGAACGGTGATTGTGACGATAGCGATGCCGCAATAAACCCCGGTGCGATGGAAATATGTGATGACGAAATGGACAATGATTGCGATGGAGATAGTGACACCGACGATTCAGATTGTCCTGAGCCCCTGCTCCGGGCCGGTTTGTTCACCACATGCTCTTTTGATGCGGAAGACACGGGGATCAGCTGGAGCACAAACTCTGCAACCTTTGACTGCGAGCTGGATGGAATTGACACGGTTTCTATAGACAGGAACCGGGACGGCGATTTCAGCGATGAAGTTAACAATTATGAAGCTGACGCTGACGGAACGATGCGGATCACCGGTGGTCCTGAAGGGGTATTCTCTCGGGACGGAAATACGCTTGCTTTTACCGAAGCTGATGTGGCAGACCGGCTTAACTTCTCCATTGCTGTCCGTGAGGGATCCGGCATGAATATTGATACCTTCGATGGTCCCTATCTGGTGACGAAGCTCATGACTAATACAAGTACCGGCGTGACTAATACCTACGTTATCGCGGCAGAAAAAACAGATTACGGTCTGGGTTTTTTCGAGATCATGGACTCTTCGAATCCCGCGGCAATAGGTGTAATATCACCGTTTGCGTATACCGTTGAAGATAACGGCAATATCACCTTCGTGGATTCTCATGAAGACGGCAAAATTACAGCAGACAGCTCGTTTTTTATGGCGGCGGATACGGATACGACAAATTCTATCGAATCCATCATAATCGCCTTGAAAGCAAATGCTGCCGTGACCACGGCAAGCCTGCAGGGAGACTATATCGTAAACCTCGTGGGCCGTAATCTCGTCACCGGCGAGTTCTGGTCCGGTCGCAGTCTGGCGACCTTTGATGGTGTTGGAATCGTCCGGTACGAATTCCTTGAGCATACAGCTGCAGGGGGTGGTTTGACGGGTTATATGGCCTACCGCATCTCACGTGGACTGTTAATAGTGGCGGCTCCTCCAGTCACGGAGGCGGAATTGGGCATGGTAAGCTCCGATGGCAGCATGTTTTGCGTTGCTGATACCGATACCAGCGATGGCCAGATATACCTGATGGTCGGCATCAAAAAGCACGAATAAGGTGCAATGCTCCGGCCTTCTGGTCTGGTGATAAATAATTGTCTGGATTTTAAAATCTTTTAAACCCCGCTTTGCGTGTGTCACGTTGCGCGCATGGGGAGCCGGAAATGTTTTATGATGAAGCGCCCATCAGGAGATCTCATCTCGCGCGACTTTGAGGCGAGAGGGAATTTTTACTGTACCCCCCTGAAAATAGTCTCCCTTCAAGGTCCGGGTTGACTCGCCCAGGGCTGAGATAAATTCAGTTACTTCGACGCATCGTTTCCCTTTCACCCCCTGAACTTCAGCCTGAATCTCGCCGTCCTTTTTGATGAATACGATGATCTCCTCTTTCATAATTGCTCCTTACGCCATTTTTCTTAACATAAGCCGGACTCCGCCGTTTACCACCTTTTGCTGGATCAGCGAGTAACCCCGCACTTTCGCCTCGTGGATAATTTTTTCAGTGTTATAGACCTGCTTCACCCGGTCAACAAATTGACGGGACGACAGCTCTGCGTAGGACCAGTCGGCAATCACATCATACGCGCCGGCAGCATTTTTCTTGAATCCCACCAGGTAGTCGCCATACACCTTGACCGCGACATCTACCTTCCTCTTCCCCTGGTGACCTGCAATAGCCTGGTTCAGTGTAAACTCGCACCCCATCTGCTGCAGTGTTTGTAAAAGGATGGGCAGGTCGTTAATGCGGGTGTTTTTTATTTCAGTATAGTGGCTCACGGCAATTACCTCTCCCTGATTGTTGCAGGTGTTGGAAGCGTTTGTTTATGGTCGTTGTTGCCAGAGGTGCGCGCATGCCCTCCGGTGCGGCAGTGCAGCCTGATGCGGACACGGCAGATAAATAGAAAAGCCGCCCGAATTCAAGCACAAAACCATTGTATAGTTTTGCAATGTTTTCCTCGCGCAAGCCATTGGTCCGGGTCATGAGAAATAGTTGTAATTTCCTAAAAACAGCGACCCTTATCCCCTGGGGCAGTTGCTTCGCGTACTCGAAGACGGTATTGGTTAAGAAAAAACTGGGCTCACGGGGATGCCCGAGCAACAGGTCAACCACTAACGGGATTACCGAAGGTGCGCCAAAGAGGGAAATCAGATCATTGAGACCGACGGCAAAACTGACCGCATCCCGTGAAAAAAATAAAGACGGCGCGACTGCTTTTACCTCGACAGCATCAATGAGCGCCGGATATTTTTTAACCATAACGAGCAGTACGCGGGCAAGACCGGCTGCGACCGTAAAGTATGCCTCACGCTCCATGGATGTTTTCATGAAGGTGATGAAATTTTTAATGCCGGTAGTATCATCACCAGCTTCCTCGGGATGCCTGAATACAATCATTATCAGCCGGATATACATTTCGCTGCGGGCATGGTTTGATAATTCAGCACAAACGGATTCCACAATGCTCTTCCTTTCCACAATCGAAAAGGTCCAGAGGGTCTTGAGTTGGCTGAGAAGCATAAGCAACCGGCCAATTATTCCGGGGCTTCTTTGCGCATTCACCAGTGACATGATTTCAGCCTCAGCCGCGGCACCCAGCCCCAGGTCCTTCCGAATAAGTTGTGACAGTTTATTTTTGAATCCGGTCATGGCTCTCCATCCATGATCTGCCGGGTTTATCAGTTGCCCAGCGGCATTTGCATCGTGCCCATTGTTCCAGGCTGCTGAGTTCATCTTCCATGGTGCGCTTTATGGGAATAATCGCCTCAGCCTGTTTTATCAATTGAAATTCCCCTACGGTCTCACTGTTTCTCCCCAGAGCCTCATACAGCGCGTCTTTAAAAACCTGTTCCATTTCGCTCCCGGTAAATCCGTCCAGCCGGTTAATAAATAAGTCAGTCAGGGGAATGTCAATACCGTATTTTTTAGCCAGCGCGGCGCATATGGCGCGTCGTTCGATGTGGTCAGGAAAAGGAATGTAGAAGACTTCATCAAACCTCCCTTTTCTCAATAATTCCGGCGGGAGGGCGCCAATACTGTTGCAGGTGGCAATAGTAAATATCGGGTGGGTGTGGTTGGCCAGGAACTCCAGCAAGATGGAGAGCATCCGGTTGCTGGTATTGCCATCAGTTGCCCCGTCGGTTCGCGAGAATGACTTTTCAATCTCGTCGATGAAGAATATCACCGGCGCGTGGAACGATTGCAGGCATTCCAACACCTCCAGAAAATTCCCTTCGGTTTCCCCCAGTGCGCTTTGCAAAAGCCGGGCCGGGTTTAATTTAACAACAGGCAGGTCATAGCTTTTCCCCACCGCCGCGGCAAAAAATGACTTCCCTCCTCCGGGGACGCCGATGAGCAGAATTCCCCGCGGCCGGGAAAGATGGGGATACTTCCATGACTCCATTTGAAGAAGTGGCATCCGCAGCGCGATCCATTCCATGAGCCTGTCCATGCCGCCGATATAATCCAGGCCATACGCCGGCTCTATAATTTCAAAAAGGCCTTTGCTTTTTGAGGTTGCCAGACGCTTTTTCTCCTGCACGATAAATCCCGCGTCAAACCGCCCCTCCCCTTTTTTGACCATGGACAGCGCCAGGAGGGTTTCGGCCTCATTTCGGGATTTAATGCCGGTCAGACTATTGATCAAATCGGTGAGGTCCTTCTCTGCATAGCTGATGCCGCTTGATTCAATCAGATCCTTAAGCTCCCTTGTGGAAACCACTGAGTGATCTATCTGAAAAACATCCGTCAACTCCGGGGGGAGGCTGAAGTTGGGAACCCCTAAGATAATTACCGTGTTGCTTAACGTATGCGTATCAGCAATCTGCCTCAATTTTGTTATAAGCAGTGGATCAGCATCTTTCAAGAGGAGATGGTAGAAGTACAGGACCCAGAGATACCGCCCTCGTGAAGCCTGATTACTGTTTGAGGCAATTATCTTGTCGAGCACCTGCAAGGGGTCCTCGCCTTTTGTGGTTACATCCGTAAGTGACGCGCAGCAGAAATCCAGATCCAGGCACGATGCCATCTGCTTGAGCTCTTCCCTGACCGCATCCGGGCTGTAGGTGCCGACGTAGAGAAGCGGCGTTACGGCAGTAATGTGCGCCTTTATGTGATCCAGGTAGTCCATTGTGTTAGCCGCACGGTTCGAGGTCAATATCCGGCTCTCCCAAGGTGTTGGCAATGTCGGATATATCCTGAGAGTTCCAGCTGAATATAATCTGCGATCCTCTTATCCAAACATCAAACTCCTCCTGGCACACAGGAGAAGACTCCTCAGTTGAAGGTACTAGCGTTGTAGTGGTCCGGTAATTCATTTCCCCATCGGTACATCGCAGGCGGTCATTGCGACCCCTTCGCGTGCGCTCAGGATAAACTCCGCGAAACAATCTCATGTTGTAACCAACCGCTTTCATATAAAAACGGAGATTGCTTCGGCGTCCCGCCCCAGCGGGACTTCTCGCAACGACGGGTTTATCTTATTCTTTCATACAATGACATTCCTGGAAAGAAGCCGGAATGCCAAAACGTGCAGTGTTGCATCATACTAAACGTTACTGGCAAAAAAAAGAACTACATCAAAAGCCGGTTCCGGGTATTATTAATCAGCAGTCCCAATTCCTCCAGGCGCACCCTCATTGCATCTCGTGAGACATTGGTAAAATTGCCGTTCTCCATTACCATCTGGGCAAATTCATTCACCCGATCCCATGCCGGATCAAACAGGGGAAGCGACCTGCCAAAACAGCTCTTCTGATTGTGAATGA
>CAZWCD010000080.1:0-3426 GCA_964632275.1 uncultured Thermodesulfobacteriota bacterium | reverse complement strand
GCCGGATCAAACAGGGGAAGCGACCTGCCAAAACAGCTCTTCTGATTGTGAATGATCAGGGGAGACGTGCCGAAGATCGTATTGAATGCCCTGCGCACGTTTTCTTCCGGCATAAGCAGGCAGGCGGCAAAATAATCTGCCTGCCACTCCCCTCTTTTCTTGCTCGCCACCTCACGGCAGACGATTTCCTGTGCTCCAAGTCGTTTCGCGGGTTTTTCTTCATGTTCTGCGAAATAGCGGCTGTGCAGCACAATGTGGCCGATCTCATGGCCGCAGGTAAAAAACATGCGGCCGATGTTGTCCCGCAGCAGTTTTTCGTTGATGGCAATTCTTTTCTGCCTGAGCCAGGTGGCGCCCAGCACATCGCTGAAGCCAATGAGCTCTTCCAGGTCTTCATATTCCAGGGTAAAACCCAGATACGCTTCTATGATGTGTTCAAGCGGGAGGGGCGGTTCCACTTCCATCCCCCGGAAAAATGAATAATTGTCAAGCAGGAGCGCTGCTTCCGTCTTGATATGCTCCTTGCTCAGCCAGCTGACCCGGTCCATGTCAAAAAGCATGGGATAGTCCTTACTTGTGGAGAGGTTTTTCAGCCTTTTGGATCAGGCTGCTGATGACCTCGTAATCATCCCTTCCCAAATTGCCGCTTAAGAGAACCTTGATAATTTTTTCCACATGCTTCCACTCGCTGTGCTTCATTCTGAGACTTCTGGACTGGATGAACTGCACCAGTCCCAGAATATCCTCCAGGCGGGTCTGGTCAGAATCCCTTACCGTTCTGATGAAGCTGGGGAAAAGCCCCGGGTGTTCCCGAATGGTCTTGAGCAGGTCGGGTGAGATCTTGTCGGCATGGCTTAAAAGCTCATCCCCGTCGATGCCCAGCGCCTGCGCAAAGCGAATTATTATGTCCTCTGAAGGCGGCGGCTCCTTGCCCGTCTCGATGCGGCTGAGGTAGGTGGGAGAAATCCCAACCTTCTCCGCCAGCTTCCGCAGGCTTAACGAGGTGTTGTTAATGCGGTAATCCCTGATTTTCTGGCCGAATGTCTTTTCCATGTTTGAACCGCCTTCACGATGCGTGCAGTGTAATGCAACACTCATCGCTTGTCAAGAAAAAAAATGATCCACCGGCATATTGTTTGTCGCGTTTGCTTATAGATAATCAGGTCTATTATTGCCTAACTGGGCAAGATAGCATATGATAAGCGCCGGTATGCAGCTTGGCGGATCATATTCATGGGGGTTTACAATGGATAGCCCGGACAGATTGTTTGTGGTTTCTACTCGCTTTTCTGGAAAAGCGTTTGCGATAGTCATGATCGGGTGCATCCTGTTGACATCGCCTGCAAACCTTTTTTCCTACCCGAGGACGTCTGACGATCTGATTGAAACAAGCTGGGAGGGCGAAGCCCGGGATGCAAAAAGAATCCTCATTGCCTATGACACCATTCACGGTTCAACTGCCGAGGTTGCAGACCACATCGGCGCGGAATTGTGTGCGCGGGGGTTCACGGTAAATGTACGCTTTGTTGGCAACGTTTCCAGCCTTGAAGACTACGATGCGGTTATCATCGGCAGCGCCATCTACGAGTTTCACTGGCTGCCCGATGCCCGCAGGTTTGTGCGACATTATTATGCCGCCCTTTCATCAAAGCCGGTTGCCGTCTTTATCGTCTGCTCCGCCATGTCTCAGGATACCCCCGAAAG
Organism: uncultured Thermodesulfobacteriota bacterium; assembly: GCA_964632275.1. GTDB lineage: Bacteria > Desulfobacterota > WTBG01 > WTBG01 > WTBG01 > CAZWCD01. Next base: position 1,722 of record CAZWCD010000080.1, on the reverse strand, counting down.
CAGGGATGCGGTTCAGAAGGCATTTGTGTCACCGCTGCTCAACCGGTATCCTGCCATCAGCCCGCTCTCGATCGGCCTTTTCGGCGGCGCAGTGGATTTTAATACGAACCGCTACAATCTTTTTGAAAAATTTGTCCTGAGGATCCTGGGAACGGTGCTGGGTTTTACGGAGAGCGCTGAATGGCGGGATTGGGAATACATCAGCGAATGGGCACAGGAATTTGCAGATATGGTAGAATAAACCCCTTCAGGCATTGAGCATGAAAGACAGATAGCGAATGTACCGGGTCGTCAACTCTTCCTTTTCGCCGGTCAGAAGCCGGCGGAACCTGCCTGCATACATTCACCCTTCCTCTTCGTCCTCACGTTTTTTATAACCGGCGTGCGGTTACCACATGCCGCCGAGGTGCGTTATGAGCATATGACCGCCAAAGGCAATCAAAAAGCAGCTCAAGAGGATGGAAAGCCGCCGCAACAGGACGAGCGAGATGCGGGATGAGGTTCTCTGAACCATATAGAGAAGCAGGATAAACCACGAGGCTGTGCCAATAATAACCCCCGCGCTGAAAATAGCGCGGCTTGCCGCGGATGAGGTTGACGACACCCACGCATTTAATATCCCGGCAACACTCAGCCAGAAGACAACCAGTGCCGGATTGGAAACATACAGCGCGACGCCGGTCAAAATCCCCATGCTCCAATCCCGGCGCGCCGGCGAAGGACGCGCCTGATCCGGCATCACGGATGCGTCGCTCCTGGAAAAGAGCAGGGAGACTCCATAGGCAACAATGATCAGGGCGCCTATCAGCTCTATGGCGCTGTGCAGTCTCAGCGATGGGTGAAACAGGTGCAGCGCGGAAATAATGACGAAGGCATAGACGCCTTCAACCAGGGCCGCAGACAGGGCGATGGCCACACCCCGCGGCATCTCCCGCCGCAGGGCTGCCGCAATCAGCGTCAAGTTAATGGGACCAAGCGGTATGGATGAGATCAGTCCGATCGTAACCCCGATCGGCAGCACGGCAATATGCACGTCGTATCCTGCCCAGCTTTTGATTTATTGTGCCTCCCCCCACCATTCCAACGACGGGGATTTTTATTACACTTCACCTGAGATGTCCAGCGCATTCTGCCCTCCGGAGCACGCTCTTATCCTGCAGGAAACCTTACAACAATCCCGTACCGATACATATATTTCCCCCGATCATGGCAGAAGCCTATGCCGGATAAAACGATTTGACAGCTCAAACAGGCCGGCATAAGGCAAGCATGCCGTCAGATCCATCATTGCAAGGGCTCAGCGGTTGGGGAAGCCCAGGCGGACGGTCTTCTTAAACTCCTCCTCCATGTTCTCCCGCATCTTTAAAAGCTTCTTCATGACCTCGGGCCGCTCTTCCTCAATCCGGGGGAAAAGCGCTGCGTAGGTCTCACCGATGGTGCCGAACAAGGTAAAAAAGTTCATGGTTGCGGGAAACGGCTCGGTCACCAAGCCCACCAGGTAGTCCATCTCCTCGCCGCTGAGATACTCATACAACTCCCCTCCCCCGATGCCGAAATCAGACTCACCGTGAGGCCCATAAAAGTACTTTTCCCAGTATTCAAAATAGCCCTCCAGGCCCTCCCGGGTAGGGTTGTTATCCACCAGCGCCAGGGTGACCGCATTACCGGCCTTCCACCCGGTGCACAGGGCCGCCATGTTGCTGAATTCCATGATCCAGGCGG
>CAZWCD010000079.1:0-12628 GCA_964632275.1 uncultured Thermodesulfobacteriota bacterium | reverse complement strand
TCGATGAGGGACAGGGATTGAGCGAACACACCGCGCCGTTTGACGCGCTCGTCTACCTCATTGAGGGTGAGGCACAGATTACCATCGCCGGCGCGCCGCGCTCCGTGCATGCGGGCGAAATGCTGATCATGCCTGCCAATGAGCCCCATGCCTTACGTGCCGTCCGGAAGTTCAAGATGATGCTGATCATGGTGCGCCAGTAGCGGCATGATGCGCTATTCATGATGCCTGTCTGTTGCGAACCTTAAAAAGGAGGGAAGGACCATGAGCATGAGGACCGTCATAGTGACAGCCGCAGCGCTCTGCAGCATCAGCCTTTTTGCGAGCGCGGCACCCGCGGAGGATTGCGTTTCCTGTCACCAGAAGATCACCCCCCATATCGTTTCCGACTGGCAATTGTCCACCCACAGTCAAAATGAAGTTGAATGCATCTCCTGCCACGGCGATGGACACACCACCGCCGAGGATGTCGCCGATGCTGAAATTCCCACCGTGGAAACCTGCAATACCTGTCACGAGGAAAAGGTGACGCAGTTCAAGTCCGGCAAACACGCCGTGGCCTGGGCGGCGATGAAGGCGCTGCCGACCGCCCACTGGCAGCCCATGGCCCTGATGGAAGGGATGAAGGGCTGCGGCGGTTGTCACAAGATCGGCGTCAAGTCCGAGGAAGATATCAATGAAATTAAAAGGAAGGGCGCCGGCTTCGGGGTCGCATCCTGTGACGCCTGCCACACCCGCCACGTGTTTTCGGTAAAAGAGGCCCGCCAGCCGCAAGCCTGTCAGACCTGCCACATGGGCTTTGACCACCCCCAGTGGGAGATGTACTCGGCATCCAAGCACGGCGTGCGCTATCTGATGAAGCAAAACAACCTGCTTGACGCCAAGTTCGCCGGACCGAGCTGCCAGACCTGCCACATGCAGGAAGGCAATCATGCGGTCAAAACCGCCTGGGGATTTCTTGCCGTTCGTCTGCCCATGCCGTCCGACGAGGTCTGGGCGGCTGACCGCACCACCATCCTACAGGCGCTGGGGGTGCTTGACCCTGATGGCAATCCCACCAGCCGGCTGGATATTGTCAAGGCGGCCGATGTGGCCCGCCTCACCCAGGAAGACTGGCAGAAAGAGCGGGACAAGATGCTCAAGACCTGCAATCAATGTCACTCCGCCAATTTCGCCAATGGGGAACTGCAGAAGGGTGACGCCATGATCAAGGAGGCCGACCACCTGATGGCCGAGGCCATTCGCATCGTCGCCGCACTTTACAAGGACAAAATTATCCCCAAGCCCGAGACGTACGCTCATGCCTTCCCCGATGTACTCACCTTTCATGACGCGCCGACGCCCATCGAGCAGAAACTTTTTCTCATGTTTCTCGAACATCGCATGAGGACGTTTCAGGGAACTTTCCATGCCAATCCTGATTATGCGCTCTGGTACGGCTGGAGTGCCATGCAGCTCGATCTGATGGATATCAAGCACATGGCCGAGGACATGCGGGCAAAGGCAAAGAAGACATTCTTAATCTTCTAATCATCGCCGAAAACAGCAGTGTAGCATCTGCATCACCTCAAAACAGTCCCGGGCAGGACTAAAAAGCCCTGCCCGCTTTTTTTTGCTTCTCCTCATGCCACTGTCTGACGTGCTTGACTTTTTTATTGAGAGCTATTATGGTTAGGCACACTTTTCACCTGTACGTGTCAACCGGATCAACCGGGAGGTTATGCCATGACCAGATGGGAGTACAAAGTCACCAATCACCTGGTACGGGAATTGGCAACGTGTATTGACGATTCCGAGAAGCGAACGGTCATTGCCTGTGATCAGTCCGGCGGCTGCATGGTTCACGACGTGTGCGACACCGGGACCCGCACCCTGGCTGCTGCCTTAAACGAGCTGGGCGGCGAAGGGTGGGAGCTGATCATGAACGACTACCATCACGGCGAACTGCTGTGCATTTGGAAGCGACCCCTGGAATAGAGCGTACCGCGCTGTGTCTGAGGGGTCACTCGCCAAACAGCAACAGTTGATTGTATCTGGACCTTACAAACCGCAACCACCGATAACCGTTTAGGGAGGATCGCATGGGGAATACTATCGACAATCTCAAAGCTGCATTTGCCGGTGAATCACAGGCCAACCGCACCTACCTTGCCTTCGCCAAAAAGGCCGATGCGGAAGGCTATCCACAGGCGGCACGCCTCTTCAGGGCGGCGGCTGAGGCCGAGACCGTTCACGCCCACAATCATCTCAACGTTTTGGGCGGCGTCAAATCAACGGCGGAGAACCTCAAGGCTGCATTTGAGGGTGAGCACCACGAGTTCACGTCCATGTATCCGGAGTTCCTGGAACAGGCCAAGAAGGACGGCAACAATGCCGCCTTCCAAACGTTTTACTGGGCCAATGAGGTCGAAAAGATTCATGGCAACCTCTACCAAAAGGCCCTCGACGCATTAACCTCCGCAAAAAATGCCCCCTACTATGTATGCCAGCGCTGCGGGTATACCGCCGAGGAGCATGCGCCGGACAAATGCCCGGTGTGCGGCGCCAGCAAGGCTGATTTCAAGAAGGTTGAATAACGGCGCTCGTGTCGTGTTCCAGACGTTCGTCACCTAATTGATCACGACAAACGCCGTCGTTGCGAGCCCTTCGCATGCGCTCAGGATAAACTCCGCGAAACAATCTCATGCCATGCAACATGCTGTTTGCATTCAATGAGATTGCTTCGTCGCCCGCCGCCGCGGACTCCTCGCAACGACTTGCTATTACAAGTTGTTCCCGGAGCATCACACTGGCAGATTGTTGAAAAATAGAAACCGGGAGAGGTTTCGGCACAAGGGGACTTCTCCCGGTGCCGTTTCGGCGCCTCACGTCCCGGTGCCGCGGCCTTACCGTTGACGGGTTTCCATGATCGCTGACCCCCGCTATCCCCAGTTCCGAGACATTACCATTGAGGATAAGCCTGTTTTTCAGGCGGTGCTTGCCCAGTCGCCGCCGCTGATATCCGAGCATACCTTCACCAATCTCTTTATCTGGAATTACTATTATCATTTCCTCTGGTGCCGGTGGGATGAAGCCATCTGCATTATTGCCCGGCCCGAGGGCAAACCGTCTTTTCTGCTTCCGCCCCTCGGCGCCGGCATCATGGCGGAGCGGATACTCGACCTGCTGTGCCATGTCGGGCGCATGGATGGGCACCCTTCCATGCAGCGGGCGCCGGAACACCTGGTCAGCGGATGCCTTTCCGGACATGACGCTTTCATTGCCACCCCCGACCGCAACAACAGCGATTATGTATACCGCACCGACGATCTGATCAGGCTTGAGGGCAACAAGTACCACGGCAAGAAAAATCACATCAACAAGTTTAAAAAGAATCACCGCTACGAATACTCGCCACTCACCCCGGAGCTGGTTGAGCAGTGCCTCGCCCTGGAGGCGCAGTGGTGCGATATCCGGCACTGCGCACTCTATCCGGGGCTTGCGGGTGAGGAGCGGGCCATCTATGAAGGGCTTACCAACATGGGCCGGCTTGATTTCACCGGGGGCGTCATCCTGGTTGACGGGAAGGTGGAGGCATTCGCCCTGGGTGAACCGCTCAACCCCGAAACCGCGGTGATCCATGTTGAGAAGGCCAATCCCGCCTTTGACGGGCTCTACCAGCTGATCAATCAGGAATTCTGCGCCCATGAGTGGGCGGGAGTTCCCTATGTCAACCGTGAGCAGGACCTGGGAGAAGAGGGATTGCGCAAGGCAAAGCTCTCTTACCACCCCCATCACCTGGTCAACAAGTATACGCTTACGCTATCTGACGAGAATCGGGAGGGCTGCTAGGAATGCGCTGGGATCAGGACGCGGAAAATGAGCTGGAAAAGGCGCCGGAGTTTGTTCGCGATATGGCCCGGCGCAAGGTCGAAGGAGAGGTGGAAAAGAAAGGCAAGAGCGCCGTTTCATTGGATGATGTCCGGGACGTGTTTGAAGAATACATGGGCTACCTTGAGCCGGATGCAAAAAAACCATCCACCAACATAGCCATTATACGCTGTGAGCGCATCTCGGAAGCCTGCCCGGGCACTGCCTGCCTGCTCGCACTGCAGGGGCGCAAGGTGCGCTTTACGGGGTACGGTGACGATGCGCGGCTGGTGGCCATGATTACCTGCGGGGGATGTCCCGGCCGGCGGATATCGCGCCTGCTGAACACGCTTGCCAAAACGGTGAAGGTGGATGCGGTGCACCTTTCCTCCTGCATGGTAAAGGAAGAATACCAGCCCCCTTGCCCCCATCGCCAGGATATTGTGGCCCTGATCAAAAAAAAGGGAATCACCGTGGTTGATGGAACGCACCACTGATGCAGGAATAGCATCATGTCCGAGATCAAACCCATCAGCATCCCCCTGTCACTGCGAGAGGCGGGAGACTGCTTCAACTGTGTCGCCCGCTTGCGGGACGACATTGCGCGGCTTCAGGGGGTGCGGCGGGTTGATGGAACGCCGGACGGCGCCACCCTGCTCATCGAATTTGATCCCGGCATCACCTCCCTTGAAGTCATCCAGAGTTATGTGGTCCGGCAGGGCATGCGCATCAAGTCCCACTACGGCCACGAGCATTACGTGATCGAGGGGCTCGATTGCCCCGACTGCGCGCTCAAGCTGGAGCAATCACTCACCAAAATACCCGGTGTCACCTGGGTTTCCCTCAATTTTGCCACCTCCAAAATCTGGTTTGAATATGAACCCGATGAAGTGAACCGCGAGGGGATACTTGCCGCCATCAGAAGGGCGGGCTACCGCTGCCATGAACCGGAGATTGCCGCCGTCCCCGCCGCTGTCACCCGCTCATCCTTTCTGCTTAAAGGGCTTGACTGCCCGGACTGCGCCGTCAAGCTGCAACAAAGGATTGCCCGGCTCGATGGCGTTCATGAAGCGAGCGTCAATTTTGCAAACGCTACCCTGCTGGTGCGTCATGACCGGGACAAAACCGGCCGGGCGGATCTTCTTGCAGCCGTGGAGGAAGCGGGATATCAGGCCAGCATCCAGGGAGAGGAAACCCCACCGGGGAAATCGGGTTTTTTTTCACTCAACAATCCCAAGCTCCTCGCCACCATCGTTTCAGGCGGCCTGATGGCGCTGGCATATGCCGCGTTACTCATCGGCCGCTCCCTTCACCTACCATCCCTTGCCGTCGCGGGTCGGGTAATCACGCCGGCAGACCTGCTGTATCTCATGACCATTCTCGCCGGCGGGTACCAAGTAGCGCGCAGCGGCTATTATTCCCTGGTGGCAAAAACCTTCGACATGAATTTTCTCATGACCGCCGCGGTCATCGGCGCCCTGGGCATCGGTGAGCTTCAAGAGGGCGCCATGGTGGTCTTTCTTTTCTCGCTCGGCAACACCCTGCAGTCCTACACCATGGACAAGGCCCGCAATGCCCTGCGATCTCTAATGGACCTGGCCCCGAAGGAGGCTCACCTGAAAAAGGGGGGACAGCTGATCACGGTTCCGGTATCCGACATAAGGTCCGGTGATCTGGTTATTGTGAAGCCGGGCGAAAAGGTGCCGATTGACGGGACGGTGGTGCAAGGCGGCTCACCGGTCAATCAATCCCCCATAACCGGTGAATCCCAACCGGTGGACAAGGGTCCCGGTGACCCGCTCTTCGCGGGCTCCATCAACGGCTCCGGTTCCCTGGAGGTGCGGGTGGAAAAGCCGGTGTCGGATTCAACCCTTTCCCGGATCATCCACCTGGTGGAGGAGGCTCAGGCGCAAAAGGCCCCCTCACAAACCTTCATCGACGCATTTTCGCGCATGTATACGCCGCTGGTGATTGCATCCGCCGCCGCGGTAACCGTCATTCCTCCCCTCCTCCTGTCGGCGCCATTCAGCGACTGGTTTTACCGGGGTCTCATGCTGCTCATCATCTCCTGCCCCTGCGCGCTGGTGCTTTCAACTCCGGTGTCGATAGTTTCAGCAATAGCCTGTGCATCGCGCAAGGGCATCCTGATTAAGGGCGGTGCCTACCTTGAAGATATGGGTTCCATCAGCGCCATGGCCTTTGACAAGACGGGAACATTGACCGGCCGGCAATTCCGGATTACCGACATCATCGGCATCGACGGAGCGAATGCACAGGACATCCTTGCGGCGGCCGCCTCGCTGGAGATGAAGTCGGAACACCCCTTGGCAAAGGCAATCGTAAGGGAGGCGCAGCAGGAAGGCATCGTTTTGCAGGAACCACCCGGTCTTGTCACCTATCCCGGCATGGGGGTGCAGGCGATGCTGCCCGGCAGTCTTGCGAGCATCGGGAACCGCGCCTTCCTTCAGGAACGAGGCATTGATATCGCACCCTATGGAAGGGAGCTGGAGCGGCTTGAAAGCGAAGGAAAAACCGCCGTGCTCATTCATCATTCCTCGGGAAGCGGCATCATCGCATTGGCCGACACGGTGCGTCCGGAGGCGGGAAGCTGTATCGAAGGGCTCAGAAGGCAGGGCATCAGGCACCTGGTCATGCTCAGCGGCGATAATGAACGGGTCGCTTCAGCCATCGCCCGCGATCTGAAGATGGATGGGTATCAAGCGGAGCTGCTCCCCGGGGAAAAGGTCGAGGCGCTGCGGGAATTGCTCTTCAGATACGAGAAGGTGGCCATGGTGGGAGACGGGGTCAATGACGCACCGGCGCTGGCGGTGTCCTCGGTGGGCATAGCCATGGGGGCGGCGGGCAGCGACACCGCGCTTGAAGCGGCGGACATTGCGCTTATGGCGGATGACCTACTCAAACTTCCCTTTCTGGTGCGCCTCTCCCGCAAAACGCTCGGCACCATAAAAACCAACATCATTTTCTCGCTCGCGGTGAAGGCGGCGTTTATCATCACCGTCCTGCTGGGACAGGCCAATTTGTGGATGGCGGTTGTTGCGGACATGGGAACTTCGCTGCTGGTAATCCTCAATGGCATGCGGCTGATGGTCACACGTTTCAACTCGACTTCTTCAAAGCATTCCGCTCCGGTTGAACCGCACCGGCAATCCGGATGTTCCTGCAACTGCGCCCGTCAGTAATTAGGGGGACTCGGTGAAGCAGCTCGCAATCGGCTATCTTTCCACCATGTACCACACCTCCCATCTCCTTCGGGCGCAGCGCTGGCTGGAAAAGGAGCTGCATCTTCAGCCGGAATGGACGCTCTTCCCCACCGGTCCCGCCATGGTGGAGGCATTTGCAGCCGGATCCATCGACCTGGGTTACATCGGACTTCCCCCCGCCATGATCGGCATTGCCCGGGGGATACCCCTCACTTGCATTGCCGGAGGCCATGCGGAGGGAACGGTGATGATTGCCGCCCGCGGCTATCAGGCCTATAACCAGCTCAATCGTATCGAACTGGTGCTTAGCCAGTTTATCGGCAAACGGCTGGGCGCCCCCACCCGGGGATCGATTCATGACGTTATTATTCGAGACCTGATTGAGGAAAGCGGACTGGACATCATCATCGACAATTACCCCTGGACTGACCTGATCCCGGAAGCCATTGCTGCCGGCGAGATTGAAGGCGCGGTGGGCACCCCGTCGCTGGCAGTGCTCGGCGCCCGGGAGTATGGCACGGCCACGATTATTCCGCCCGGCCGACTCTGGCCCTTCAATCCCAGCTACGGCATTGTGGCACGGAAGGCATTGCTGGCAGAAAAAAAACTGTTGGTGGATTTTTTGACCCTGCACGAGCGGGCGTGCAATCAGATCCGGGAGCATCCCGGTGAATCGGCAGCGGTGGTAGCCGGCGCGGTCAAGGTGGTGAACAGCAGCTTTGTCCTGGAGGTCTTTGCCCTCTCACCCAGGTATTGCGCCGCCCTTCCTGAAAGCTACTGCCGCTCGGCGCTGGCGTTCGTTGCTCCTTTAAAAAAGCTCGGCTATCTTACCGTCGATCTTTCCGAGGCCGATGTTTTTGATACCGGCATCATTGCGTCCGTCCATCCCCAACCCGACCACTACTCCCAGGCCGCCCGTCTCGACGCCTTCCGCTGCGCTTAGTACTCATTGTGCTTGACAATGCCATTTAGTTAGTGTAGTAACAATTAGCATACAAAGTAATGATCCGCGCACGGCACGGTTGCGGCTGCCGTACCAGACAGAGGGGCTGCACCCCCCGGTGCCGCGGCAGCGATCAACGGCTCAGTTCCCATCAATCACATGTACGCACCCATTACGCAGGCATACCATGACAAAAATACATAGTATCGCAGCATGCGCCGTCCTTCCCCTCATCATGCTGGTTGCTCAGTCCGGTTGTGCACGGCACGATAAGGCCGGCGCTTCCGGCGCGGCAGAACCCCCGCAAACCATCACCGTGGCGAAGGCAAGAGCCGAAAAAGTCGAGCGCCAGGTTGATGTCACCGGCACCCTTGCTCCCTGGGAAGACGCCACCGTGTCCTTTGAGGTGGATGGCCGCATCATGCAGGTCGCGGTGGATCTTGGCGATGCGGTGCACAAGGATGCCGTGCTCGCGGTGGTTGAAAAGGAGGCATATGAGTGGAAGAAGGCACAGGCCGACGCCGAGCTTTCCGCATCGGAAGCGGATTACACGCGATTCAAGGAGCTTATCGCAAATAATATCGTTTCAGCGCAAAAGCTTGAAGACGTGCGCCGCCGCCTTGAGGTAGCCCGGGCTGCCGCAGATCTGGCGCGGAAAGCGCTGAATGATACAACCCTGCGCGCCCCCTTTGAGGCGGCGGTGGCCAAACGGCTGGTCAACGCCGGCGAGTATGTCCGGACCGGTACACAGGCATTTTATCTGGTGCGGCTCAATCCGCTCAAATTCGAAGGCGATGTCCCGGAGCGCTACGCGGGCGACGTGAAGGTGGGTGACCAGGTTTCCGCCTATCCGGAGTCATCAAGCCAGTCCCCGGTGCAGGGAAGCATCATACGCGTCGGTCCAAGCGTGAGCAATGACTCCCGGTCGTTTCCCGTCGAAGCGGAGATTCCCAATCCGGCGAATGCCATCAAGCCCGGCACGTTTGCCCGTCTTTCCATCATTACCACAACCATCGAGAATGCCCTCACCGTTCCGGAAAATGCGGTGGTCAACTTTGCCGGAAGCCCTCGGGCATTTGTCATTGAAAACGGAAAAGCGCGGGAGCAGACTCTGGAAATAGCCGGCAAGATAAAGGACCGGGTCCTGGTGGCCCAGGGACTGCGTGAGGGGGATACGGTTGCCCTCACCGGCGTTGAATTGCTCTCAGACGGTCAGGCGGTATCCGTCCGCTGACATCCCGACGAAAGGGATCATTATATGAATGCACTGATCATCTTTATCCGCCGGCCGGTGCTGGCATCAATGGTAACCGCATCGCTGCTGGTGCTGGGTTTCTTCTCCTATCGCGTTCTGGGCGTTGATCTCATGCCCAAGATTGAAATTCCGGTGGTCACCGTCACCACCGTGCTGCGCGGCGCATCACCCGAGGAGATTGAATCACAGGTTACCAAGCCCATTGAGGAGGTGGTTAATACCATTGAAGGCATCGATGAGATGCAATCATCGAGCGTCGAGGGCATTTCGCGGATTACCATACGCTTCGTCCTCGAGCGCCAGATTGCCGAGGCAGCGCAGGACGTGCGCGACAAGGTGGCCACGGTCCTGCGATTGCTGCCCGAGGACACCGAACCGCCGGTCGTTTCCAAACTGGACTTTGATGCCATACCGGTCATTTCCCTTGCGGTGACCGGGGCGCGCAGCATGAAGGAAATTTCGGAAATAGCCCGCCTCCAGGTCAAGGAGGCCATTGAAAACGTGAGCGGCGTCGGCGCCGTGCAACCGGTGGGCAACTGGGTGCGTGCGGTCAACGTGGTGCTGGACCTGGACAAGCTGCAGGCGTATGGCATACCGATTTCCATGGTCAAGGCCGCCCTGGTCACCCAGAACGTGGAGATCCCCTCAGGACGTATCGACCGGGGGGGGAGTGAACAGGTGCTGCGTACCCTGGCGCGCATTGAAAACGTCGATGATTTCGCCCGGATCGTGGTTTCAACCGTCAACGGCCGCCAGGTTACCATCGGTGACATCGGCCGGGTGGAGGACTCGGTCGAAGAACCCCGCTCACTTGCCAGACTCTGGACAAAAGATGACGCAGGCAAGGGGACCCCGGCGGTCTCCCTGGTGATTCAGAAACAATCGGGAACCAATACCATTGATGTTATCACCAACGTGAAAAAGCGGCTCAAGGAAATAGAGCCCCTGCTGCCACCGGGAGTCAAGCTCTCCATTGTCGTAGACCAGTCAAAGTTCATCATTAAGTCAATTGATGAATTGCGTCTCCACCTGATCCTGGGCAGCATTCTGGCATCGCTCGCCGTCCTGCTCTTTATGCGCAACCTGCGCTCAACCATCATCGCCGCGGTGGCCATACCCACCTCGCTGGTTGCGACGTTCACCTTCATGCGCGCTCTCGATTTCACCCTCAACAACATGTCCCTTCTCGGGCTCACGCTCGCGGTCGGTATCGTTATCGATGATGCCATCGTGGTGCTGGAAAATATCTTCCGGCACATGGAGGAGTACGGCAAGGGGCGGTTTCAGGCGGCGGTCGACGGCCTGCAGGAGATCGGGCTGGCGGTCATGGCCACCACCACCTCGCTGGTGGTCATCTTCCTGCCGGTCGCGTTCATGCAGGGCATCGCCGGACGGTTTTTCTACGAGTTCGGCCTCACGGTTGCCTTCGCCATCGCCATTTCCCTGGTCGTTTCCTTTACCCTCACGCCCATGCTCTCCTCATTGTTTCTTCGGGTGCAGGAACGCGGCGCGGTTTCCAAGCAGAACCGCATCTGGAGGCGGATCGAGTCCGGTTACGATGCCGTGCTGCAGTGGTCCTTGAGGAACCGGCTGCTCACCGTCGCCTTGTCGGTGCTGACGGTTTTCTCAATCATCCCGCTGTCAAAGCTGCTCGGCAAGGATTTCCTTCCCGCCGATGACCGCAGCGAGTTCCAGGTGAACATGATTGTTCCCGCCGGATCAAGCCTGTCCAGCGCTGACGCTATTTTCAGCAGCATCGAGAGTGAAATCCATAAGCTGCGCGGCGTCATCCTCACCATGGCCCAGATCGGGAACACTGAACCGGGTTCGGAGGACTTAACCCAGGGCAGCATCTATGTCAGCATTCTGGATCTCGCTGAACGCAACTATCCACAAAATGACGTGATGAAGGAAGTCCGCGCAATTCTCGCCCGCTATCCCGAGGTCAGGTCCAGCGTGAATAACCTGGAGGGGATTGCGACACGGGGACGGCTTGACTACCAGATTTTATACAATCTTACCGGTCCCGATCTTGACGCGCTTTATCGCTATTCAAATCAGATTGCCAGGATCGTGCGCAAGACCCCGGGATTCGTGGATGTCGATACCTCGCTGGTGGCCCGTCAGCCGGAGGTGCGGGTGAAGATCAACCGGCCCAAGGCGGCCGACCTAGGCATCTCCGCCGCTGATATTTCCACGTCGCTGCGCACCATGGTGGGAGGCGAGCGGGTTACCAAGTTTCGCGAGGGGGTTGAGCAATACGATGTGTGGCTGAGACTTGACCGCAAGGACCGCAGTGACGCAGACATTGTTGAACGATTGCCGCTGCGCGCGCCGAAAACGGGTCTGGTTCCCCTCAGCCAGGTGGCAAACCTTTCGGAAGGCAGGGGGCCTTCTGAAATTGAGCGGTACAATCGGCAGCGGCTGGTGACCATCTATGCCAATCTTGAAAATCTTGATCTGGGCAGAGCGACGGAGCATATCGCCTCGCTGGTGCGGGATATGAAGCTGCCGCCCGGCTACGGCAGCGCGCTTACCGGGCGCGGGAAGCAGATGGGCGAAAGCATGCAGAATATGCTCCTGGCCTTTGCGCTGGCATTCATATTCATGTATATTGTGCTGGCCGCCCAGTTTGAGAGCTTTCTCCATCCGATCACCATCCTGCTTTCCCTTCCGCTCACCCTGCCCTTTGCCATCCTCTCCCTGCTCATGCTGGGTGAAACCTTAAACCTATACAGCCTGCTCGGTGTGTTCATGCTCTTCGGCATCGTGAAGAAGAACGGCATCTTACAGATTGATTACAGCAACACCCTGCTTGCCCGCGGCATGCCGCTGAAGGAGGCGATCCTGGAGGCAAATCATGCAAGGCTGCGCCCCATCCTGATGACGACCCTCACCCTCATTGCGGGCATGATCCCCATTGCCCTGGGCAGCGGCCCCGGCGCAGCGGCCCGCGCCTCCATGGCCAAGGTGGTCATCGGCGGCCAGGCGCTTTCATTGCTCATCACCCTGTTGATCGTGCCGGTTGCCTACTCGCTCTTTGAAGGATTCAAGGCCCGCGTGGCAAAGAAAAGGGCGGCGCGAGAAGCGCAAGGTTTCATTGGCGAGCATGCTTCTGAAATCACTCATGAATGAATGGCCGCTCCGGAATCAGGCAATTTCTATGCTGCACCGCCTTAGATGAGGGCTTATCTCACATTTGATCACACAATATTAAACCCTGCGGCTTTCGGATGGCAGGGTTGCTGGTAAGACAACTGCGCTGTACTTTATAAATGTGCAATGAGAAGAGTAACGCAACTCACTCCTTCCGGGTGATGCCCCGCACGAGCTCGCGCACCATGGCGGTTATAACGGTAA
>CAZWCD010000078.1:10740-12682 GCA_964632275.1 uncultured Thermodesulfobacteriota bacterium | reverse complement strand
TCAATCCCGGAAATCTTCAATGGACGATCAGGATTCACCATGCAGGCAATGCCCTTGTGCAGCAGCACCATGCCGGCTATATTACTGAGCCAGTAACCGGCAACCAGACCCGGGAGAAAAAGTCCCCGGGCTATGAACCCGCACAGCACACCGCACAGATAGGCAATGGGGAAATTGACCAGGAGATCATTCCAAAAGGAAAGCGGGGAGAGAATGAATCCGGCCACCGACAGCACTGTGCATTTCAACCGTTTCATCGTAACCGCCCGCCTTGCTTTCCGCATTAAACTCCTTGACAAGCATACCATCAGTCTATAAACTCAGCACCATAAATACAAGCAATAATTAATTATCAACTCAATCTCACCAAGGAGGATGTCATGCTCAAACAGATACGAACATCACATGCAACAGCGCTGGCCGTCATCTTTTTCCTCATACTGCTGGTTCCGGCAACCGGCAGCGCCTTCAAAACCATACCCGGCGCCTGCATTGAAAAAACCTGCGGTGAGGACAATCTGCAGGGCAAGCGAATATTGGTTGTCTATGACACAAAGTACGGCGCTACCCGGACCATTGCCGCCCGGATGCAGGATGTCCTGTGCGACGCGGGCGCCCGGGTCGACATGACTCTTGTCGAGCGGATCGATGATATCTCCGAGTACGATGCGGTTGTTCTGGGGTCCGCCATTATAAGCGAATCCTGGCGCCCGGGCATGCTGCGGTTCTTAAGGACGCAGGAGTCGGTTCTGGCAACCAAGCCGGTGGCGGTGTTTATCGTCTGCGGGCTGTTGCATGAGGACACCCCCGAATACCGTGAGCTGGCCCAGGAGTCTTACGTAGACAAAGTGATGGCAAAGTTCCCGCAAGTGGTTCCGGTGGGGAGCGCCGGATTGTTTGCCGGCGTGGTGGACTACAGCGTGCTCGAACCCCTTGATGAGTTTTTGATGCGGGTTCTCTTTGGAAAATTCCTGCCTGAGGGCGATTATCGCAATTTTGATAAAGTTACCCAATGGACGGAAGATATCTATGCGCTTATAGAATAAGGCATGCCGATTTTTAATAGCACGTTCGTCCTCTGAGCGGAGTGCCATCTCACTCCGCTCTTCTTTTACCACAAGCGTGACGCGGGAGCGCTCCCTCCGCCCCCCGTGTGCTGCCGCCGCATGAAACGCACCTCCACCCCGGACCACAGAGTTGACCGGCTGATGAGGCGGGCGGCGGGTAGAGACAACTATTCTATTTGACACGCCCGGTTGCTTTACCTATAATCCCGCCACCAGATGAGCCGGACGAACATTGCATTACCTGCCGGACTGGCCGATAAGGAGCGCATTCGAATAATCGTACCAAGGGAGGTCAGCTTGATGAAATTGCTAAAAATGCTGGGTGTATTGCTACTGCTTCTCGTACTCATTGCCGCCGGTGGCTATGGCTTCTATAAATATAAGAACCGGCGCATCACACCTGATTACTACGAAGTGTATAAGTCACAGGATACCGTCCCGGTGGGAAAGGTGGGGATCTTTGTTACCGCCCTGATCATGCCCCCCCAGCATGATGACATCTTCTGGTACAACATCACCAAAAAAATCTTCCGGACCATCATTCCCTGGCCGTTCCGCATTTTTTCCGAGCAGGACAAGGGCATCGCCCTGGTCGATCCGGTGCGCTTTTACGAATTCGAGGAGTTTACGCCGACTGCCCTGGAAGATCGTTTCGGGAAGGACCGCTACCTGGATGGTGAACCCTACCTGGAAAAATACAGGCGGGGCGAGGTGGTGTGGGTACCGCCATCGCGGATGATACATCGTGACTGCGGCTACTTTTTATACAAAGGACACAAGGGAGGCATCCCCACCCTGACCGCCAAGGCCATCAACAAATCACGCATCTGGTATTACGATAAAGGAATAAAACAGAAGCGGCTTCCCCACTGGGA
>CAZWCD010000078.1:0-10640 GCA_964632275.1 uncultured Thermodesulfobacteriota bacterium | reverse complement strand
TCAAGGTGATCATGGCGCCTCCCATGGGCGAATTTGATTCAATGCGGCAGGCGTATCTCGCCATGCTGAAGGACCGACTGGACACGCTGCCCGCATCATCGGATGTCATGGTCGCGGTTACCGTACACGGCATGCCCTGGGATAGATTCCCCTGGGAAGCGTGGCTTGAACTGGCCCCGAAGTATCGTGACGCCCTCCTGCAGGACGTACAGAAAATGGTTGCATCATATCCCTTCAAGCGGAAACAGGTAATCCTCTGCCAGGATGAGTTCGCCGATCCCATCTGGGACCCTGATGACAAATACCTCTCAACCAACGAGGCCTACTGGAACGCCATACGTGACGGCTACGATTATGCCATAGGCCTCCCCATAGAATTCTTCGCGGAAAACACCGATTCGCTCTTTTATCACGCCCTCAAAAATTATGAGGGGTTTACCGACTATCATCTGTATGACCCGTTCGATTATCCCGACTGGTCGGTTCCGTTCACCATGGAGTTCCAGCAGGAAAAAACGCGGGTCATTTACAACGGTGTTCCCGTGGGCAAATACCAGCCTTATGTGGTGGACGCGTTTTATCGCGCGATTGATGCTGTCCTGTCCCGGAAAAAAAGTTAAAAGGAGACGTGCCGCATGAAATGGACCTTTACATCCGACCAGGTGGCAAACGGCGGGGTTGACTACGGCCTTGAGGAATTCAGACGGGATTTATATCAGGAGGTGCGGGACAATTTTTCCGATTACAGCAAGGACAAACTCGAGGGCATGTTCAGGCTCGCCTACGACGTCTGCTACTGCGAGGCAACCCGGGGTGATCTCGCCGGCATGATCAGCCACTACCAGGAAAAGGGTCTGCCGGTGGACCTGAAATATCTTGAGCTGATCCGCGATTCCAACCGCGACAATAGCGCCATGCTCAAGGCGGTGCTGGCCAGAGAGCTCGCAAAGCACATGCAAAGCGGGCTGAGCAGCGAGGAAGCGCTTAAACGGTTTGATGAGCACATTACAAAAGTCGCATCCCGCATGCCTGAACCGGGATAGGCTGGTTTCCCGGCCGGCATCCCGGCTAGTGTTTCTGCAGCTGCTGTGCCAGTTGGATGGCATCGTCTTTAACGTTGCGCAGGTCCTCCCGGTTGGGCCGGCCGCGGATGTCTCCCAACCGGCCCTTGGTGCTCGCCTCCAGCGATCCGTGAAATTCGCCCACCACGTACCACTCCCCGACGATGGTAAATCCCAGATGCTCGAAGAACTGCCCGGCATAGAGCACCGGCGGCACGGCCTCACGTATCCCGGTATGGGGGCCGGAGTAGGTGCAGAAGATCAGGGCATGTTTTCCCGGCAGCTTGGGGGCCCCTTCCTTCACGCGCCCCTGGTTGCGATAGGCGTTGAAGGTTTTTTTGATGAAATCGTCCATGGGCTTGGGCACCCGCCACTGGTAGGAGGGGAACCCGATGCATACCAGGTCGAAGGCATAAAAATCAACCTCCCCGACGTCTTCCACCCGGTTGCGTATAACCTCCGCGCCGGCCTCCCGGAAGCCCTCCTCCATCGCGAGCGCCACTTTCTCGGTGTTGCCGGACTTTGACCAGTAGATGATACTTGTTTTCATCATCCGCCTCCATGAAGGGAACGGCACGCCCGGATGGTGTCACGCGCAAAGCGCATTCCAGACCGCCCGTCACCCGGCGCACATCAAAGGGGGAGGTCCGATCGGATCTCCCCGACATGCTGCGCCGCATGGCGTTGCAAGAACCGGGTCGTACCGCACCGCGCTCAGTGACATCCGTGACTGGCGCAGGAATTTTCGATGGTTATTTCTTCGAGCACACCGTCTTTATAGCGCTGCAATACTTCCTCGACGCTGCCGGCAACCGCCCGGTAGGTTTTAATGCCGCTCTCATTGAGCATCATCACCGCCCGCGCCCCCATGCCGCCGCACACCACCGCGTGCACGATTCTCCCCGCCAGCGCCCGAACCGGCTGGCACCTGCCATGTTCATGATGCTGGTTGGTGTTATCAATGATTTCCATTGACCCATCGCTCATGTCACAGATGGTAAAATACGGCGCGCTGCCGAAATGCCCATACACCTGGGCGGCCTTGCCGTCGCCGGTTTCGGTTGGGATACATATTTTCATGCTGTTCTCCTCCTGTTGGGGTAAGGGTGCTTCACTATTATGTCTTGTGCAGATGGTTGTGCCGGCACCGCGGGCATACCACCGGCCTGCCCGCACCGCATCCAACCCTCCATTGGTACGTACAGTCTTCACACATGAAGCGTCGTTTCCCTGTTTCGGTATACACACCTCCTTCTATTTTTATCGCCTTCCCATTGATCAGCGCATCCGCCAGCTTGCCACGGGCAGACTTGATAATATTGCCGAAGGTCTGCCGGGATATTTTCATTTTTCTCGCCGCCTCCTCCTGGTAGAGGCCCTCCAGATCCGCAAGCCGTAAGGCCTCGAATTCATCCATGGTCAGGACAACTTCCCGCAGGCCGTCAAGCGGAATACCCCGCGGCTTAAAGTAATTGATCCCCGGCTCACAGCCGACATGCCGGCACTTGAACGGCCTCGACATCATCACTCCTGATTATTGGCATATGCTAATAACTAACCGGTATTGACACTGTTGTCAAGATATAATTAAATAGCAGGGTGAATCCGCTTGGCCGCTTCGCTTTTTTAATGAGGGCGACGAACGCCGCATCATAACAGAAGTTCCAGAGGGACACCGCGCTCAACCATGCGTATCTGGGGCAACGACTATAACAAAATGGAATGTGCCGGCGCCTTCGGCGACCTGGGCACCCTCATCCCTTTTGTGGCGGGTTATATTACCATCCGCAAAATGGATGGGCTGGGGATACTGGTTGCTTTCGGCATTTTCAAAATCTTTGCCGGGCTGTATTTCCGGACCCCCATTCCCATTCAGCCGATGAAGGCGATAGGCGGGATGGCCATCTCCCACCCCGGGATGATCACCCCGGGCATGGTCTGGGGTTCGGGCATCTTTACCGGTCTTTTCTGGCTGCTGATGGGATTCACTGGGGCGGTAACCTGGATCGAGAAGATTACGACCAAGCCGGTGGTCCGCGGCATTATGCTGGGGCTGGGCATGAACTTTATTGCGGAAGGGCTGGGCATGATGAGAGAGCAACCCTTCATTGCCGTTGGCGGCGTGGCGGTCACCTTTCTGCTCCTTACGAACCGGCGTTTCCCTGCCATGCTCTGCCTTCTGGGATATGGTGCGATCGTGGCGTTTATTGAGCAGCCTCAACTACTGCAGGAGCTTTCTCACCTCTCCGTGCGGTTCCGCCTCCCCGAGCTGACCTTCGGAAAAATCTCAGTCAGGGAACTTATGGCGGGATGTGTGCTGTTGGGAATTCCCCAGGCCCCCCTTACCCTCGGGAACGCCATCATCGGGACGGTGGCAGAAAACAATGCCCACTTCCCGGACCGCAAGGTGACGGCTCGCAAGATCAGTCTCGATCATGGGTTGATGAATCTTGTGAGCACCTGCCTGGGCGGCATTCCCATGTGCCATGGCGCCGGCGGCCTGGCCGGGCATATCCGGTTCGGCGCGAGGACGGGAGGGGCGCTGGTCATGCTGGGACTTATGGTGCTGCTGATCGGACTTTTTCTCAGTGATTCCATCGCATTTCTTTTTCAGGTATTCCCCCGTTCCATCCTGGGCATCATCCTCTTCTTTGCCGGGTTGGAGTTGGCGCTGGTCATCCGCGACATACGGCTCAGGAAAGAGAACCTGTATGTGCTGCTCCTCACCGCCGGCATTGCCATGTGGAATATGGGCATTGCCTATCTGGCCGGACTGCTCCTTTACTATGGCATCCGACGCCGATGGATCAACCTATGAAACATTTCCTTGTTCCGTTACAACCGATGAAAATGCTTGCACTTGTTCCACTGCTGCTCCTGGCCTTCCTGGCGCCGGCCGCACAGCCCCTCAGGCACGACGCCCCCAGCACTGCCGCTGCGGAACCGGCGGGTGCGCCCCCCGCAAAACCGCTCATCATCTACTATTCAAGACTGGGAACGACGAGGACCATTGCCCGTGAAATTGCCGGCAGCCTGCAGTGCGAGCTGGAGGAGATCATCTCCAATGAAAATCGGCATGGTCTCTGGACGGTAAACTGCGTGTTTGACCAGTTGCTGGATTGGGATGATGACGTGGTCCCGCTCTATCATGATGTGACCGCATATAATCCGATCATCATTGCCGGCCCGATATGGATACATCGCCTGGCGACGCCGCTGCGCACCGTTTTGAAAGCGCTCGACCTGCGGCAGAAAGACCTCTATGTGCTGGTAACCAATCAGGGCAACTATTCAGAGAAAGATGAAAACAATGTGAGAAACAGCGTGAAGGAACGGGGCGCAAACCTCAGGGGTTTTGCAAGCATCATGACCCGGGATAAGACAGAAAACGATCTTAAACAGGAAACGCTCCGAGTTCTGGAAGACCTGTACAACATTTTCCCCTTCCTTAAGCCGATGCTTTCCAGATAACGCTGATACGGATAGAATAATGTTCAAAGAAGACCGCTGCAACGACTGCGGGGACTGTTTTGTCCAGTGCCCGCACACTGATTTCTCCCGGGATACGGCAATCCGGGAGATACAGTCGCTCAAACTGGGAGAGGAGGCTGCGATTCTGGGACAGTGCATTACGTGCATGGCATGCAATGAATATTGCCCGACCGGCGCCAATCCCTACGACCTGATCCTTAGGCTACAGGAAGAGAAAAAGATACATTTTGTGCAACCCGGTGTTGCAGATTTTATTGAGCAGAGCCTAGCCGCTGTTCCCAATGAGATTATCTCCGGCGATCCGGACAAGCCGGCCCTGAACCTCTGTGTCATGGGCCATGCCTTTCCGCCAGATATCACCGAAAGCAAAATGTTTGCCGGGCTGACCCTGGTGCGGGGAAGCGATTACTTTTCGCGCATTGTATTTCTCCACACCGGTATGGAAAGCCGGGTGCGGGCGCATGCCCAACGCTATATCGATAATCTGGCAAAGCTCAACCGGCGGGAAATCGTTTTTATGCACGATGATTGTTATACCATGGTTGTGAAGAAAGCGCCTGAATATGGCATCGCCGTACCGTTCAGGGCGGTCCACATCATTGAGTACATGCTCGAGTACCTTCACCGGCAGGACCGTTTAATCATGAGACTCAACAAAAAGATCGCCTACCAGCGACCCTGCATATCCCGCTACACGCCTGAAAAAGAGCCTGCGCTGGACGCGCTGTTTGAGTTGATCGGGGTGGAGCGGGCGGCACGGCGATACGACCGCAAGGACGCCCTCTGCTGCGCATTCGGCCTGCGCGAATCAGATCCCGTGCGCGGCGCACAGATTCTCAAACGCAATCTGGATGATGCGCTCGACCATGGCGCCGAAGCCATGGTGTTCTTATGCCCCGGCTGCTACTGGCTCACCAGCGGCGCCTGTGAAGACCAGGGACTGGCGGCAATCTTTATCACCGACCTCTGCCGCATGGCGCTGGGCGAGATCCCCTTTTCCTCGCGCCCATGGAAGGCGGCATGAGCACGTCAGGCACCGAAAACCGTTCGACACCGGTGAATATCCATCTTGTTCCCCGGTCATGGATCATGCGTTAGAAAGGAAGATATGAAAAAGCTCATCTCGTGCTTTGGCCTCCCCTGCATGCTTTCCCTTGTACTCATTCCTGCATTGATTGCTATGAAGAGCGCCCGCGCGGACGAAGAAGATTTCAGTGCGGCAGGGTTTAACACGCTGAGGGTCGAGCAGGAGACCAAATTGCTGGTTCCCCTGGCCAGGGCTGAAGAGGTCTGGAAATTTTTACGTGAGCGGTATGTTACTGATCGTGCCGCGCTCAAGACGATCGATCCCCTCTTTGCATCGTATTACAATGACGAGGAGTTTACCGACACCTATTTTGACACCCCGGACCTGAAATTGCTGGCAATGGAAAGCGGCGTGCGGCATCGCAGACGGGTTAATCTTACCAATCCCGATGACCGAAAAAGCGGACGCGAGCTCATGCAGATCAAAGTAAATGATCTTTCCCGGAACGCGCTGGAACGCGGCGAAATTAAATTTGAGATCAAGCGCCCGGCAAACAGGCAAAGCCCTGAAGACAATCACCCCATGCTCGGGATGGTGAAATCTTCACAGCGAGAAGAGTTCAAACAGCGGCTGAAAGAAATGGGCCTGGAACCATTGTCCATGAAGCCGGTATTGACGGTGCACGACGCAAGGAAACGAATATACATCACACGGGAGGGTAAACCGTTTTTATCCCTTTCCTTCGATACCGCTTCGTCCGGGATGTGGTGGGCTGCAACAAAATTTATTGAGATCGAACCGGAGTTGAATGAAATTGTCTTTACCGAGGCTGATCCTCAAACCAAGCGCTATATGGAGACAATCCTTCATACGATTACGAACGAGATACAGCGGCAATTCCCGTTCATCGAAAGCAACCTGACACCCAAGTACAACAAATCATTCCACAATCTGGAAACCCAGCTGCCGTTCCTGCGATTCCTGGTCAGATGGAACCTGCATGCCGCTCAAAACGTTGTGTCGCTCCTGATGATCGTGGCGTTTGTCATTGCCGCCGGCGGTTACTTCATCAGGTATCAATTGCGGGGGGAAAAGCGGTGAGCTCAGTTGCGAGCGGGGCATGGGGCAGAGCAGCGCTGCCATACTGCTGCCTGCGGGCGCGGGGGTCGGAACCCCGTCCAAGGGCGTCGCCGGCAATTCCTGCTACGCACAACCCGCGGCAATGGCCAACTGCACTCCTAGATCAAATGCCTTCTTCAGATCCTCCGCGTTCTTACCGGCATCCCCTTTGGCCAGATTGTTCACGCTGATGATATTCCCCGCCCTCAGCAATTTGAAATCTTTTAAATTGTTTTCAAGCACCTCATGGACCAGCGATGAGCAGAAATATGGTTCGCCCTGGTTGATAACCATGGCCACCGGCTTGTTCTGAATGGCGGTGCTGATCTCCCCGCCGATTCTGTTTCCTTTATGGTCACAGATTACCTGAAACGCCATCAGGGGGAGCATTCTGCTCAGGAAATTTAAGAGGGGAGCGGTTATGGTGCGCATATGATTGGGGGTTCCGAAGATGAAGGCGTCGCTTTTTTTCATGTTTTCCAAAATGCCCGCCATGTCATCTTCCAATACGCACCTCCCCGTTCCCGGCGACGGCATGATGCAGGTCAGGCAGCCGGTACAGTAATCGATCCGCTTATCCGCAACCAGAGCTTTCTCCAGTTCGACATCAGTCTTGCTTCTGCATCCGGCAATCACCTGATCTACCAAAATTTCCGTATTGCCGTTCTTCCGTGGACTGCCAATAATTGCCATAAGCCTCATACCACCCTCCTCCTGTGTCATCAAGTAATGCAATCGTTGTGTACCCAAGGATATGGATTGCCGTTGCAGCTTTCGAGTATACGGGAAAAATATGCACGCGTCAATACACGCGCCGCAAACCCCGAGAAATGGTGGGTGGTCCATTTATGCAAAAGGAAGGGGGCTCACCATCAGCCCCCTTCCTCCACGTCAGTAACTATCGGTAAAAGCTTATTCAATTTTAATGTCGGTGGTTTTTGTCTCTTCCGCTTTTGGTACGGGCATGGACACTTCCAGAACGCCGTCTTTGTAGCTGGCATGGATATCCTTCTCGGTTACGCCCTCAGGCACGTTCAGCGTCCGCTCGAAGCAGCCATAGGTTCTTTCCACCCGGCGATAGTTATCCTTTTTCTCCTTGTGCTCGGACTTTCTTTCTCCACGAAGCGTCAGGCATCCATTGCTCAATTCGATATGGATATCGCCTTTCTTCATACCCGGCAAGTCGGCCCGCACTACATACTTTCCATCCTTCTCCTCAACGTCTATTGCCGGCCGCCACTGCTTCTCGGGCATCTCGGTAAATAACCCGGTATCGAACCACGTATCGATATCATCAAACCACCGGGTCAGACCCTCAAAAGGTCTCCGTTCTCTCCATAGTGTGATTGCCATACATATTCACCTCCTTCATCTCCATTGTTCTTGTGTGGCAAAACCATAATCATCGATTAATCTCAGTCAAGGGTTCACAAAAGCCAATTTTAAACAACTGATTTATTTTTCCTCTTGTGGGGATGGCGGGTCTAGTCGAAAAGAACGAAGCCCCTCAACGGTTCGACCGATGAGGGGCTTTAAGGTTAATCCGCGTATGCCGTCCGGTTTTATTCGGCTTCCATCTCTCTTTTTACCTGTCGCCCTACAAAGGGTTGCGGTAACCAAAGGGCATGTTCACTGCTCTGTTAGATTTTGCCAAATCAACCTATCAACGAGCATCGCAGACATTCTCATCACGGTCCAACAGTAATCATCAATGCAGCGCAGTCAATTCCCCGGCACAAAAATTATCAGGCACACTTTCATCAAGACATCCGCTCAGCGTGTTCGCGATGTTTCATTTTTGAAAACAGAAAAACAATTGATGGAGCAAAGAAAGATCCGTTTCACCGTATGGGTAAGGTAAAAAAATAAGCAATTTTTATAAAGATTCATGATCAGCACGTACAGCGTCTCCCCTGCCTGGTGTGCCCATACCAGGGGCATGCTCAGGTGACCTTTCCCATAAACATCGGTATGCCAATCCGCTGCCTCCGGTTCTCTCCCTTTAACAAGAGATTTTTTCGCTCAGGGGCGTCGTTCCGCTCCCGTTCATGCTGGGGGCGGTCATGGGCCAGAAAACTGCTGCCCAGGAAAACGGTGTGCTTGCCGAACCGTTGATTGATGGCATCAACACTCTCGTACAGTTTTTTCATCTCCAGGGCCCGCAGGGCATGGTTGAACAAATCCAGCTGTTTGACCCGGTCCTCCTCCAGGTTAAAAAGCGCTATGCCCGTGGCCCGGTACAGGCACCGGCTGTCATAGACTTCCTCAAAGCAGGTTTCAATAACCTTGATGATCTCACTGGGTATGGCGGTGGGACGCGAAAACCGGAGTTCGAGGCCTTCGTAGCGGAAGGTTTGCAGCTTGAGGAAAAACGCCCCCCTGCCCGCCGCCAGATTATACCGCCGCAGCTTTATGCAGGCATTCTCAACATTTTTGGAAAGCTGTGAAAAAATAAAGTCTCGATCCTTTGAAGGCGGGGTAAAGGTCTTGACCTTTTGCACCGAGGTGTAGGTGGTCCTCCCGATGGTATCGAGCGGAAACACGAACATGCCCCTGAGTTCCTGCCAGATTTCAAAAATGGGCTTGGTAAACCTGCTTCGTACCCACTCCTCGCTTTTCCGGGCGAACTCCAGCGCGGTGCACACCCCGGTCTTTGTGAGATAGGCGCTGGTCTGCGGGCCGATGCCCCAGACATCTCCGGTGGCCTTGTGCCGCAGAAATTCGTGGATGAGATAGCCGGGGATGATCGTCAGCCCCGACGGCTTTTTCCATTTGGAGCCGATTTTGGCAATGGTTTTATTCGGGCCGAGCCCGATGGAAAAGGTAAATCCCAGTTCCGCATCCAGGGCCGCTTTCACCTTTCCGGCTATGTTGGGGTACGACAGGCGAAGCGGGCGGCGCAGGCCGGTGATATCGGCAAAGCACTCGTCAATGCCGTATTCCTCAATTTCCGGCGTGTAGCGGCGCACTATCTCAAAAAATCTTTTGGAAAGCAAACTGTAGGTCTCGTAGTCGGATGGCAGCAGGACGGCATCAGGGCACATCTTTTTTATTTCGGATATGCGCATGCCCCGCTTCACTCCCCGGGCCTTGGCTTCGTAGCTTAAGGAAGCGGCAATACCGCGCTCCCGGCCGGTGATGACCGGCCTGCCTTTGAGCGCGGGATCTCTGGATTGCTCGCAGGCGGCAAAAAAGGCGTCCCCGTCAATATGGAGGATGGCCCTTTCAAATGAGCTGATGCACAGCGGCTGGTCGTTCATCAGAGGTTATTGAAAAATTGTTTTCCTCAGGCGGCTCAAAAACATCCGGAGGCAAGGCGCGCGAAATCCTGAGGAGCAGCTGGGTGGCTCAGAAGGAGGGCTTTTGAGCCACCCAGCAGAGGGTGTTTTTGAGCAGCCTGCTAGTGATATTTCCTGATCACCGCAATAACCACGGCGGCAATTTTGAGCTCATCCCCGGGAATAATGGTTTTGTACTTTTTGTTGGCCGGCTCCAACACCAGGCGGCCGTCCTGCTTTTTCAGGTACTTCATCGTCCATTCCTTATCAACTTCGGCAATGACGATATCCCCTTCCTTCGGGCTTCTGTTCCTTTCCACCAGCACCATGTCGCCGGGATGGATGCCCGCCTCGATCATGGAGTCGCCGCTCACCTTCAGCATGTAGGTGGCCTCTTTATTGGCGATCAGGAACTCATCAATGGTGATGGTGTCAACCAGTTCCTCTTCCGCGGGGGACGGAAAACCCGCCGCCACCGTTCCCAGAATCCTGGTCGCACCCGGCAGCCGCTTGGGGATTATTTTGCCGGTTGCGTCCTTCTTGATGACCCCCCGGGCCACCAGCCGGTCAATCAGCTTGCTCACGGCATTGGTGGATTTGAGGCCGGTGATCAGCCCGATTTCACGAAAGCTTGGCATCCGCCTGTTTTTCTGATAGAATTTG